>NZ_CAKZYF010000190.1 GCF_937884665.1 uncultured Allomuricauda sp.
GTTCGAGCCCCAGTCAGGTCACGAAAGTTAAGCAGTTGCTTAACTTTTTTTGTTTACCTTATCAATGAACTTGAGCCCACGTGGTGGAATTGGTAGACACGCTACCTTGAGGGGGTAGTGTCTTTATAGACGTGCTGGTTCGACTCCAGTCGTGGGCACAAAACCGCAGAAATTGCGGTTTTTTTTTGCCTTTTCATCAACGGCGCCACTAAAAATCTAGAGAATTTTCAAATTTTAAGACTTCATATTAGGTCAAGCGAAGATTAATTGTAACTTTGTTTAACGATTATATTGAAAAGGATGAACAATGTAAAGAAGTCTTTCAGCATTCGGGACATGGAAAATTTATCCGGAATCAAGGCACACACCATTCGAATTTGGGAAAAACGATATAATCTGTTCTCGCCAGAACGCACCAGTACAAACATCAGGTTTTACAGTTTAGCCAGCCTTCAGAAGCTGCTCAACGTAACGCTCCTGTACAACAACGGTTACAAGATTTCAAAAATAGCCAAGTTGGATGAAACACACATCCCAATCATAGTAAGAGAAATTGTAGCGAACAACAGTGAAAAAAATCATGCCATCAATGCGTTTAAGTTGGCCATGATAAATTTTGATCAAACCTTATTTCTAAACACTTACAACAGTTTGTTGACCGAACGTTCTTTTCGGGATATTTTTAATGAGGTTTTTATTCCGCTTTTAAATGAACTTGGTCTACTCTGGCAGACAGACACCATCAGTCCCTCACATGAGCATTTTATCACGCATTTGATAAAACAGAAGATATACATCAACACGGAAAAACTTCAAATGGTCGAACCCACCAAACGGGATAAAGTTTTCGCCCTCTTTTTGCCGGAGAACGAAATTCATGAAATAGGTTTACTTTACTTAAACTACGAGATTACGCTTCGCGGGTACAAATCCATCTATTTAGGTCAGACCATGCCCATAGATAGTTTAGTGGATTTATTAAAATACTACGATAATATCCATTTTGTATCTTACTTCACCGTCTCACCGACCAAAGATGAACTACACGCCTATTTCGACAAATTTTCAAAAACACTTAATATCTCAGGTAATTCTAAATTATGGGTGTTAGGACATCAAATACAATACATTTCTGAGAGCCAGTTGCCCATGTCGGTAAAAGCTTTTAACTCCGTCGAACACGTAATATCAATTATTTAGATGTTATTTCATGAAAAAAATTGCCATAATCGGTTCGGGTTTTTCATCGCTTTCGGCATCCTGTTATCTTGCTAAAGCAGGATATGAAATCAATGTTTTCGAAAAAAATGATACCGTTGGTGGCAGAGCGCGTCAACTTATAAAAGACGGTTTTACCTTCGATATTGGACCGAGTTGGTATTGGATGCCGGATATTTTTGAAAAATTTTTCAAAGACTTTGGAAAAAAGACCACAGACTACTATCAACTGGATAAACTAGACCCTGCTTATAAAATTTTTTTTAAGGACGATATAATTACCATTGGTGATTGTATGGAAAAAATTTGTGAAGAATTCGAGCGTATCGAAACCGGCAGCAGTAGTCATTTAAAACGATTCATCGGTAAGGCACAAGAAAATTATGATATTGCCATCAACAAGGTGGTATTGCGACCAGGGCTCTCACCAACCGAATTGGTTACAAAAGAAACAGTACTTCGGGTTGACCAATTCTTTAAGAGCATCAGTTATGAAGTAAGGAAGCGCTTCAAAAATCCAAAATTAATATCCACACTTGAATTTCCGGTACTTTTTCTGGGTGCCAAGCCCAGTAAAACCCCTTCTTTCTATAGTTTTATGAATTTTGCCGATTTTGGATTGGGTACTTGGCATCCCAGAGGGGGGATGTACGAAATTATCAAGGCCATGAAAAATTTGGCTGAGGAACTCGGTGTTACATTTCATACCCAAAGTCCGGTTGAGCGCATTCTCGTAGAAAAAGGCAACATCTCTGGGATTCGGACCAAAGGAACATTCCATCCTGCAGACGTGGTTATAAGTGGGGCGGATTACCATCATTCGGAAACCCTTTTGGAAAAACAATATCGCCAGTATTCCGAGGTATATTGGAAAAATAAGACCTACGCGCCCTCCTCGCTCCTGTTTTATGTAGGATTCGATAAAAAACTGGAGAATGTAGAGCACCATAATTTATTCTTCGATACGAATTTTGAATTGCATGCCGAGGAAATTTACGACCACCCACAATGGCCAAGTGAACCGCTTTTCTATGTTAATTTTCCTTCGGTGACCGACGCTTCAATGGCACCAAAGGGATGTGAAACGGGTTTTTTCCTGGTTCCTATTGCACCCGGTTTAGAAGATACTCCCGAAGTGAGACAACAGTATTTCGATATTGTTATCGATAGATTTGAGAAAAGAACTGGACAAAATGTTAAAAAATCAGTACTTTTTAAGGAAAGTTTCTGTGTGAATGATTTTATAGAACAGTATAATTCGTACAAAGGAAATGCCTATGGCATGGCAAATACTTTGAAACAGACCGCTTTTTTACGTCCAAATTTAAAAAGTAAGAAAGTAAAAAATTTGTATTTTACAGGACAGCTGACCGTTCCAGGCCCTGGAGTACCTCCATCCTTGATATCCGGAAAACTGGTATCCGACCTCATTTTAAAAAAAGTCTAGTACCATGAAAACAATTTTTGATAACGTATCCTATAGTTGCAGTAAGATTGTGACCCAATCCTACAGTACTTCCTTCGCTTTGGCCACAAAAATGTTGGACAACACCATACGTGCCGACATTTACAACATTTATGGCTTTGTCCGGTTCGCCGATGAGATTGTGGATACGTTTCATGACTACGACAAAAAACAGCTTTTTGAAAAATTCGAAGTTGCACTGGAAGATGCTTTAAAAAACAAAATAAGTCTAAATCCCATCCTGAACGCGTTCCAGCATACATACCACACCTATGATATCCCTAAACATTTGGTGGATTCTTTTATGAAGAGCATGCGTATGGACCTTTCCAAGAAGAAATACACCACAACCGCGGAATATAAAGAATACATTTACGGCTCAGCCGATGTGGTGGGTTTGATGTGCCTCTGTGTTTTTGTGAACGGCGATAAAGAAAAGTATGAAGATTTAAGGGAATCCGCTATGGCCCTTGGCTCTGCTTTTCAAAAAGTAAACTTTTTGCGGGATTTAAAGGCAGATTTTGAACAACTCGAACGAACGTACTTCCCGAACACCAATCTCATGGAGTTGGATGAGGCTTCAAAACGAAGAATCGTAAATGAAATCAAGTCTGATTTTGAACTGGGTTATTCAGGCATCGTGAAACTTCCTGAGGAAGCGAAGTTTGGCGTATATACGGCCTACAAATATTATTACAAATTGCTTCGGAAACTACAAAGTACCCCTCCTCTTGAAATAAAAAATACGCGAATCCGCGTTCCAAAT
The DNA here is from genome assembly GCF_937884665.1 of uncultured Allomuricauda sp. Lineage (GTDB taxonomy): Bacteria > Bacteroidota > Bacteroidia > Flavobacteriales > Flavobacteriaceae > Flagellimonas. Next base: position 3,450 of record NZ_CAKZYF010000190.1, read on the forward strand.
TATCAAAAATTCGGACTTTTGGCACAGTCTTATGTCAATTACAAATTACAGCTGGTCTAAATGAAAATTGTCCTTTGGTTCCTTATTTTTTTGGGGACGTTCTGCTTTATGGAATTTATGGCGTGGTTTACCCATAAGTATATTATGCACGGTTTTCTTTGGAGTCTTCATAAAGACCATCATAGAAAAGATCACGACTCTTGGTTTGAACGCAACGATACCTTCTTTATTTTTTACGCCGTTGTAAGCATGTCGTTTATAATGATTGCGGACAACTCTTGGTTTTGGCAAGGTTTTCCGATCGGTTTTGGTATTTTGGGTTATGGAATCACCTATTTTATGGTGCACGACATTTTTATACACCAACGCTTCAAACTTTTCCGAAATGCAAACAACTGGTATGCCCGTGGAGTGCGAAGAGCGCATAAAATCCATCATAAACACTTAGGAAAAGAAGATAGTGAGTGCTTTGGAATGCTGTTTGTCCCCTTCAAATATTTTAAAAAGTAATGCCAAAGGCCGTAGTAATCGGCGCGGGTATAGGTGGATTGGCCACTGCTATCCGTCTCAAGGCCAAGAAATATGATGTTCTGGTCTTAGAGGCCAACGAATATCCTGGAGGTAAATTACATGCAAAAAAACAAAATGGCTTTCGATTTGATTTAGGTCCTTCGCTATTTACGATGCCCCATTTTGTGGATGAGCTGTTTGAACTGCATGGAAAAAATCCCAGAACCTATTTTAACTACAAAAAGAAAAACACAATCTGCAACTATTTTTGGGATGACGGCACACGATTTTCAGCAGATGCAGAACATGACAAATTCGTTTCAACCGCTTCAGCAGTATTTGGAGAAGCTGAAGTCAATATAGAGCGCTATTTGGCACAAGGCCAAAAAAAATATGATTTAACCGCTTCACTTTTTTTAGAAAAATCCCTGCATAAAAGAAGTACTTTTTTATCCAAAGATACCCTGAAGGCCATCCTTCAACTTTACAAACTGGATATTTCCCAATCGTTGCACGAAACCAATTCAAGAGCTTTTTCAAGTAAAAAATTAGTACAACTTTTTAATCGATATGCCACATATAATGGTTCATCCCCCTACCAGACCCCAGGAATAATGTCGATGATCCCACACTTGGAAATGGGATTTGGAACGTTTTTCCCTACAGGCGGAATGCATCAAATCACACAATCACTATTTCACCTTGCCAAAGATATCGGAGTTGAATTCAGATTTAAAGAACCGATAATCGAAGTTTTGGTCGGGCATGGACGGGTAGAAGGAGTCAAATCTCAAGAGGCTGTTCATTACGCTGATGTCGTGGTGTCCAATATGGATATTTACCCAACGTATAAAGAACTACTGAAGAATGAAAAACAACCCGAAAAAGTTTTAAAACAGGAACGTTCCAGTTCTGCGCTTATTTTTTACTGGGGGATTTCAAAGACTTTTGATGCGTTGGACTTGCACAACATTTTTTTTAGTAATGCGTATCACAAGGAGTTCCATCACATCTTTAAAGTCAAAGACCTATATGAAGATCCCACAGTATACATCAACATAACCAGCAAAGAGGAGCCCAATGATGCGCCCAAAGGTTGTGAGAACTGGTTTGTTATGATAAATGCACCTGGCAACCATGGGCAAGATTGGGAAGAACTCCAAAAAAGCAGTAGGAGAAACATTATAAATAAGATTAACAAAAGTCTGGGAGTCGATATCGAAAAACATATTGTTTCTGAGTTTGTCTTGGACCCAGTTGGCATTGAAAGTAGTACCAGCTCTTATAAAGGGGCGCTTTACGGTGCTGCAAGCAATTCGAAATTCGCCGCTTTTCTGAGACATCCCAATTTTAGTTCAAAAATAAGAGGGCTGTTTTTTTGTGGTGGCTCGGTGCATCCTGGTGGGGGAATTCCATTATGTCTTTTATCTGCGAAAATTGTTAGTGATTTGATTCAATGAAATCTTTGAATGCCAATAAAGCATACTTGGCCGTAGGAATTATATGGTTGTTTCATATTTCCGGAATTTTGGGAATAGCTTTGGGGTTCAAAGAATGGTTTTTGACCAAGACCCCATTGAACCTATCCATTTGCCTTCTTCTTTTCTTCTGGGTTTTTCCTATTGATACCTTCAAAAAAATTAACGCTTTTTTCCTTTTTTTTGGTATTGGCATGTTTTCAGAGTGGCTCGGGGTAAATTATGGCCTTCTCTTTGGCAGGTATGCGTACGGCGCTAATTTTGGTCCTAAGTTGGATGGTGTTCCTTGGTTGATAGGTTGTTTTTGGGCCCTATTGGCATTTATTACATCTGCCATGGTTTCCCCCTTGAAACTACCAGCTTGGGCAAAAGCGATACTTGCTTCCCTACTCATGGTGCTCCTGGACTTTTTTATGGAACAGAACGCTCCAAATTTTGATTTTTGGCAGTTTGAAGGACATGTTCCCCTTCGAAATTATGTTACCTGGTTTATCATCGGTTTGCTCATGCAAATAGTCCTTGGCTTCGCCAAATTTTCAGGAAATCGATTCATATCTTATCATCTTTACTTGGCCCAACTCCTGTTTTTTGTCTTCTTTATTTTATTCCAAGTTTAAATCGGGCAGTGGATTTTTTCCATTCCATGTTCCTTGTGAACGATATGGTTGAAATCTAGAGAACAGCTCCTCTTTATACCAATCCAAGGTTCGTGTATTTCTAATGGCCCCAACATGAGGTTTGTTCTGGTAAGCAAATTGGTCCAAGGATCCTTTATCCCTCCAAACACTGAAAGTAGCCATTTGCTTTATGGGTACTTCGCCAAAACCCTTGGTGTAAATAAGTCCTTTATTGGTACCGAGGTTTCCCTGCGAATGGGGAACATATTTCCAAAACCGGTACAACAGCCGAAATTTAATGGTCGCCCGGGTAATCGCCACGATAAAGGGATTCTCGGCATCCAAATCGGTGCTTTTTCGAAAAGGATTACTACCCGACCAAGCACCCCGGCTTATGATACTCTTCAAATAGAGTGTCCAGTGTTCTTCTGTACGCCGATGATATATTGAAAACAGTTCCGAAGAAGAAAAAAAAGCCCGGGCACTTTCTTCCTTGTCCCAAATTTGCAGGAGCGCATATACGCTCCAATCTGGCAAAGGGTTGAAGTTCTCCTTTCCACTTCCCCATAATTTGTAGAATTGCAATCCATCCACCTTTTTCAACGGGCTGTGGGCGAACTGCATCATACCAAAGGCCCAAATCTTGCTCCAGAATCCACGGTATTTGAAAAGTGTAATGGTCGTGATTTGAGACATATTCTACTCTGATAAAAGTGTGTCCAATAAATTACGGGTCGTATTGGCATTCCAGTTGGCGGCCCCCTTTTCTGCTACGTTGATCGTTCCAGATTTACCAATAATGAACGTCGTGGGAATACTTTTTGATTCAAGCATCTCAGGTGTTTGCGAGATTTCGAAATAAACCGGTAGATCATAGCCCCTTTTTCCAAGGAAAGAGGTCACTTTTTTGGTGTCGTCTTTGGCTACAAAAAGAAAGGCGACCTTATCTTGATAGTCTTCGTAAAGACTTACAAAACTTGGCATCTCAGCGACACAAGGTGGGCACCACGTAGCCCAAAAGTTCACTACCACCACCTTATTCTGCAAGGTGTCAAAATCAAATGCCCGTTGCTCCAAATCCACAAGGCGCCATTGGTAGGTATCCAGTGTTTTTCGGTCTTCAATACCTAGGATATCGGCCTCAAAAGCAAAGATACGTCCTGCCAAAACCCTTGCATGAAAACCTACAGGAGTAAAAAGAAGCAAGAGGATGATTATTATCCATATTAAGTTGCCTATATGTTTTTTGGAGCGCTTGACCACCATTTTTTATTCTGCTATCAGACCTTCCAACAGCTTGTATACTTTCTCGGTACTCCATTCTGCTATTTTCTTTTTATAGACCACGATATTCCCTGATTTGTCAATCACATAGGAAGAAGGTACTTCGCTTGGATCGATGGGCATTTTTTCACCGATTATCAAATAAGTCACTGGGAATGTGAACTCATGTTTCTTCATAAATGCTTCCACAGGAGGTCTATTTTCGTTGGTTATTATGTAGAAATCCATTTTTGACCCAAATTTGTCATAAAGCTCCTGAACACTCGACAACTCCGCCTCAGAAGGAAGCTTCCATGACGCCCAAAGATTGATGAAAACAACCCGCCCTCTCGATTTTTCAAAATTGAAAAAATCCCAATTTGCGTCCTTTAACTTCCAGTCATAATCCATAATTTTTTCTCTCTTGGAAACTTCTATGACAGGAGGTGAAAAGGAGAAGACCCTATTCAAGAGAATTTTTCCATAATGCCCTAAAGGAGTAACAAAAAAGGAGAGAACAAAGAGCATAAGTGCAATATTCAGAATGGTCTTTTTGTTGATTTTCATCGATTCTATTTTCGTTCAAAAAACAAAGAACTCCTGAGGTCATACCATCAGGAGTTCTGTTTTATCTAAACTATAAAATTATGCATTTTGTTTTTTAATAAGGTTCAGTGCCGATCCTTCCCGAAACCATTCAATTTGTTGGGCGTTATAGGAATGGTTGACGATGATTATATCTTTTGTACCATCTGTGTGTACAACCTCTAAAGTTAAGGGTTTACCAGGAGCAAAATCTGTGATATCCAAAAAATTAAAGGTGTCATCTTCTTGTATCAGGTCGTAGTCGTTTTCATCTGCAAATGTAAGTGCCAACATGCCCTGTTTTTTAAGATTTGTTTCGTGTATACGAGCAAAAGATTTAACCAATACCGCTGCAACGCCCAGGTGTCGTGGTTGCATGGCCGCATGTTCCCGGGAGGAGCCTTCACCATAATTATGGTCGCCAACGACAATCGTCTTAATTCCCTCCTTTTTGTAGGCCCGTTGTGTGGCAGGGACAGCACCGTATTCTTCGGACAACTGACTTTTTACAAAATTTGTTTGCTTATTGTACGCATTTACGGCACCAATAAGCGTATTATTGGCAATATTGTCCAAATGTCCTCGATAACGCAACCATGGACCAGCCATTGAAATATGGTCCGTAGTACATTTCCCGAATGCTTTTATCAACAATTTAACCCCTTGCAAACTTGAAGGTGATATAGGTACAAAAGGTTCTAACAATTGGAGTCTTTCTGAACTCGGGGAAACAACCACTTCCACTCCGCTTCCATCCTCCTCTGGTGCAATATAACCTGCGTCTTCAACGGCGAAACCTTCCGGCGGCAACTCATACCCCCTGGGTTCATCAAGCATAACCTCTTCACCTTCTTCGTTAATTAATTTATCGGTTATGGGATTAAAATCCAATCTTCCTGAAATAGCGATGGCCGTTACCAATTCAGGAGACCCTACAAAGGCAAGCGTGTTTGGGTTTCCATCCGCTCTTTTGGCAAAATTTCGGTTAAAAGAATGCACTATGGTATTTCTTGGTCCATCGGCCGCCTTGTCCCCATAACGATCCCACATACCTATACAAGGTCCACAGGCGTTGGCAAAGACGGTAGCACCGATGTTGTTGAAAGTTTTGATAAATCCATCGCGTTCAATCGTATATCTTACTTGTTCCGAGCCAGGTGTTATGGTAAATTTCGATTTGGTCTTTAAATTCTTTTCTGCAACCTGTTTCGCCAATGATGCGGCGCGCGAAATATCTTCATAAGAAGAATTGGTGCAGGAGCCGATCAATCCCACTTCAACATTCAGAGGCCAATCATTCACTTTGGCCGCTTCACTCATCTTCGAAATCGGAGTGGCCAAATCCGGGGTAAACGGACCGTTGAGATGGGGTTCCAAAGTACTTAAATCGATTTCTATCAACTGGTCAAAGTACTTTTCAGGATTTTGATAAACTTCCAAGTCCGCTGTCAAATTTTCTTTGACCTCGATTGCCGCATCTGCCACATCTGCCCTACCGGTTGCTCTTAAATAACGATCCATTGATGCATCATAACCAAAGGTTGAAGTCGTCGCACCAACTTCCGCACCCATATTGCAAATCGTGCCTTTACCGGTACAAGACATGGCAGTGGCTCCTTCGCCAAAATACTCAATAATAGCTCCGGTTCCTCCTTTTACCGTTAGGATATCCGCCACTTTCAAAATAATATCTTTAGGGGCTGTCCAACCCGAGAGTTTTCCTTTCAGTTTAACCCCGATCAATTTTGGAAACTTCAATTCCCACGCCATACCGGCCATTACATCTACGGCATCTGCACCACCTACCCCGATAGCTATCATACCCAGTCCCCCGGCATTTACCGTGTGCGAGTCCGTCCCTATCATCATTCCACCGGGAAAGGCATAATTCTCGAGTACCACTTGATGGATAATTCCGGCCCCTGGCTTCCAAAATCCAATACCATACTTGTTGGATACCGATTCTAGGAAATCAAATACCTCATTACTGGTCTGATTGGCCCTTTTCAAATCTGCTGCGGCACCTACCTTTGCTTGGATAAGATGATCACAGTGAACTGTGGTGGGCACAGCAACTTTGGGCTTGCCCGCATGCATAAATTGCAATAGGGCCATTTGGGCCGTGGCATCTTGACAAGCTACCCTATCAGGCGCAAAATCAACATAATCCTTTCCCCGTTGAAATGGTTGATTGGGTAAACCGTCCCACAGATGTGCGTACAAAATTTTTTCTGATAAGGTTAAAGGTCCACCTACGAGTTCACGGGCCTTAGCAATCCGTTTGCCCATAGAAGCGTAGACACCGCGTACCATGTCAATGTCAAATGCCATTATAGAATTGGGTTTTTAAGATTTTCGTAATTCCGTAAAATTACTAAAATACCGAGGATTTAAGACTTAGAACAATCCTAAATAAGGAGGTACCTCACCCCTATTTACAGTAACTCGGAGATAATCCGTTCTTCGGATATGCTCTCGGCTTCCGCCTTGTAATTTTTTAAAATACGATGCCGCAAAATACCTGTGGCCACCGCACGTATGTCCTCTATGTCCGGTGAAAACTTACCGTTCACCGCGGCATGGGCCTTAGCTCCCAACACTAGATTTTGGGAAGCACGGGGGCCGGCACCCCAGTCGATAAAGTTGTTCACAAAATCTGAAGCCCCATTGATACCTGGTCTGGTCTTATGGACCAATCGAACGGCATAATCGATTACATTATCAGGGACGGGAATACGGCGCACTAAATGTTGAATCGCTATAATCTCCTCAGCGTTAAAAAGGGTATTCACTTCAATTTCATCATCGTTCGTGGTGGATTTTACCACTTGGATTTCCTCATCAACTGAAGGATACTTCAACTCAATGGCGAACATAAAACGGTCTAACTGGGCTTCTGGAAGCGGATAGGTCCCCTCTTGCTCAATTGGATTCTGGGTGGCCAGCACGAAATAAGGCAAATCCAATTTAAACTGATGGCCCGCAATGGTCACCGCTCTTTCCTGCATCGCTTCCAACAAGGCAGCTTGGGTCTTGGGCGGTGTTCGATTGATTTCATCCGCCAAAATTATATTTCCAAATACTGGGCCTTTCACGAATTTAAAATTTCGATTCTGGTCGAGTATCTCACTTCCCAAAATATCACTCGGCATTAAATCCGGCGTAAACTGGATGCGCTTAAAATCAAGACCCAGTGTTTTCGCGATGGTATTTACCATAAGTGTTTTGGCCAATCCTGGCACCCCGACCAATAAGGAGTGACCGCCTGTATAAATGGATAGTAGGATTTGTTCTATAACGCTTTCCTGACCAACGATTACCTTGGCAATTTCTTTTTTTAGGTCTTGATGTTTTTTTACGAGCTTTTCAACTGCTCCAACGTCTGACATGTATTTATTCCTTTACCCAGTTGTTTGCAAAAGTACAGCTCCTATTGTCTTCATCAACGTGGATGTAAGCATCCTCAATATGTTCATTCATCCACTTTTTGATTGCATTAAACTGTTTTTCCCGCAACGCCAACTCCTGGATTTTTAAATAGTCTTTCGCAAAATCAGCTTTATGTTCATCAAAACGATTGGTTATCTGCATTATTTTGAATTTTGGGGCCCCTCCCCGGGGATCATCTTCCTTCAACGGTCTACAGATTTCATTATCTTTTAGATTCCGGACTTGATTATAAAGGGCAGGGTCCATTTTGGTAAGTTCAAACCTCGAATCAAAATTGATCGGGTTTCGGAGTAAACCGCCATCAAACTTGGTCTCTTTCTCATCAGAGAAATTCAAAGCGGCCTCTGCAAAGGTGTATTTACCATCTAGAATATGCTGTCGAATGCTGTCCAACTCCTTCACTGCCGTCTCCATGGCGCTTTGCGGTATTTCAGGTATCAACAGGATGTGTCGAAGGTCAACTTCCTGGCCCCTAATTTTTTCGACAAGAATAATGTGGTACCCAAATGTGGTTTCAAATGGTTCAGAGATTTCACCTTCTTGCAAACTGAAGGCCACATCCTTAAATTCTTTGACGAATGGGGTTTCCCGGGTCATGCTGTAAAATCCCCCTTTGGACTTAGATCCCGGATCCTGGGAGTAAAGTATGGCCTTTACGTTAAAGCTGGCATCATTTTCTTCCACATCTTGCTTAATCTGTTTGAGACGATTGATGGCTTTTTGCTTTTCCTCTTCCGGTGCGGTGGGTTGTTTTACAATTTGGGCGATTTCCAACTCCGCGCCAAATATCGGACGTTCTTCTTCGGGTATCTTGTTGAAGAACTGACGTACCTCTTCGGGGGTCACTTCAAGTTCCTCCACTATTTTGGCCTGCATTTTTTCAGAGAGCATCCGTAACTTATTGATGTCGAAAAGTTCCTTTCGAAAACTTTCGATATCCGGTTTTTTATAGAATTTCAATACTTTTTCCATGGAGCCCACTTGTGCCACCAATTGTTGGATTTGACGATCGCTCTGGGCATTCACTTGCTCATCGGACACCAACAGACTGTCCTGTACGGCCTGATGGGCATACAAGCGGTCTTCCATCAATTTTCCCAAAAGACTGCAATGGGTGATGTCCTGTGTTGAGGCACCCTGACTTTTCAAGTCGATCAATGTTTTTTCGATGTCGGAATCCAGAATGACATAATCGCCTACCACGGCGGCAATTCCATCTAATTTGACCTTTTCGGTTGAAGTAACCGAATCATTCACCGCTTGAAGGTTTTCTTCTGCCATCTGTCCATTTACCAAGGTAATCGCGCTCAAAAAAAGCAGGAACGCAACATATCTACTTTGTATTTTCATAAATCTCAAATTCATTTTTTTGGATAGCTTCATCAATTATTTCCGTTTTAAGCTTTTTTACATAATCCAATCTTCGTCTATTGATTATAAGCTGTTTTATTTCTGGAAGGATATATTCGAAAGGGGCGACATCGTTAACATTTAAGACGTTTGTGACCTTGCCCAAATATACTTCCAAGGAATCTTGTAATTCAAAAAATTGTGATTTTTTTAAGTACTCTTCTTCGTTAAGGGAAGTCAATGGGGGTATTTCTTCCATAAGTCGGGAGGCGCTGACCCAAACGGAATCATTAAAATGAATCTTGTTAAATTGAACCGCTATCGAATCCAAGTACTGTTTGTCCGAAGGTGTCCAATTTTGTATCCGTTCTTTTACCCCATCTTTATTTAAAAATTGCCTTGGGATTTCTACAAAATGAAGTTGTACCAATTTTTCACTCAACCTAAAATTTTCCCTTTCCTGGTCGTAATAGGTTCTCAGCTGATTGTTTGAGATTGAGGTATCCTGATCTTTGAATACCAATGCTTCGATGTAAGCACGTGTGTACAGGTCAGACCTGTAATCATCCACAAGCCTATCAAATTCTGAAAGTTTTTCTTCGGGCAGGTTCAATTTGGATTTGGAGAGCAACAGTTGTTTCGACGCCCAATTGTTAATGTAGTTGGTCACAAAAACCGTACTGTCCTGTACGGACATATCATCGTCCAGCAAGGCGGAAATGTCTTCCTTGTACAAAAAAACGTCATCTACCCTGGCCAGGGGTTCTTTTTCTTTATCCTTTTTAAAGAAGGAACTACAAGAACTAAATAGGGCGAGTATAATAAAGACCAACGGCCCATACTTTATTTGTTGATGGCGAAGCATTCTGCAAAAATAAGAATTACGATTATCCGTACAAATGGCTTTACGTTGGGCAAGAAATTTTCATAGTGCATTCAATCCCAATATTTTAGTACTTTCGTAAGACCAACCAACCCGGAATTCTTCCCTTTAGTAAGGAATCTTCTGGCTTCGTTTCATTTACCAAACTAACACTATGACAAATATTTTGGATCGAAAAATCAAGTTCATTTGGGACTTTAGGGGACCCGGAGCGTCAAAAACTGCGGAACATTATGAAAAACATCTCGCAGAATTTATTGTTCTGGAAGAATTGAAGTATGATATCACTGGTGTCCAACATCTTTCGGATACCCATAGCATCACATATTTAGTAGTTGCTGAGTTCGAAATGAAGGAAATACGGGACGTATTGAAACCCCACAGAGGTGAAATTTATGAAGATATTGCGTAATGTCCCAGTTTAAGGCTACCTTCAGAATCACTTTATCCATCTTTGGTCTCTTTACGATTCTAGGAATAAGCTCATGCCCTGCACCTGATAATACAAATCCATTGCTACTGGCACTTTCTTCGGAAAACTCGAAAATAAAGCAGGTAATGGATAGTTTGGACCAATACGAGATACAAATACGCTACACGCGCATAGACCGTAAAAACGATAGCGTTTTTTTTACAGACTATGATTTTCAAGTGGATGAAAATCAGTATTTCTATCCTGCAAGTACCGTAAAGTTCCCAGCGGCCATCGTTACCCTGGAAAAGCTCAATACCATCGATACCCTTGACATGGATAGTCGTTTTTATGTGGAAGGTGATTCGGTGGAAACCACCTTTGCCAAGGCTTTATCTGAAATTTTTTCTGTATCTGACAACGCCGCCAACAACCGGCTTATCGAATTTTTGGGCCAGGATGAGCTCAATAAGAGAATAATGGAGAAAAAGGTCGGTAAAATACGAGTGGCGCACAGATTGTCCACTTCCAACGCAGATGATGTTACCACAAAACCCCTCGTTATTTATTTGGATGATTCAACCACGGTTAGCAGCACATCTATCATAAACACCCCACCCAAGGCCTTGATGTTGGACGGTATTAAAAAAGGGAGTGGCTTTTATGCCGGAGATTCACTTTTTCAAGAGCCTTTCGATTTTTCATTTAAAAACTATTACCCAATAGCTACCCAGCATAATGTTTTGAAGCGTATTATTTTTCCGGACGCTTTTCCAGAGGAAGAACGCTTTGACTTAACCAACCGACAATTACTGGTATTAAAAGAAGCCATGAGTTCCCTACCTGGACAACTTGGCTATGATGAAGAGGAGTTTTATGACAGCTACGTAAAGTTTTTGCTATTTGGCGATACCACCGAACCTATCCCTGATTATTTTAAAATTTTCAACAAAGTTGGGTACGCCTATGGAACGCTCACCGATTGCGCTTACATACAGGATTCCAAGAACAATGTGGACTTTATGGTAACAGCGACCATTTTAGTGAACAAAGACGGTATTTTTAACGATGATGCCTATGAATATGATGAAATAGGCATTCCCTTTTTGGCCGAATTAGGTAGGGCGCTCTATGCAATTGAATTGAAAAGGACCCAATAAAAAAAGCACCGCAGTGCGGTGCTTTGATCAAAACAAAAAAACTTAGTTGGGCATCACTACATCTTCAATCACATGAATCACTCCATTGGATGCAACTACGTCTGATTAGGCTATCTTGCTCATATTACCATTGGCAGCTTTCAACTAAATACCTCCGTCTTTACTCATAGCAGTTAATTTCCCTCCATTTAAAGTGGTCAATTCCACTGTTCCTTTTCCTTTTTTCAAAGCAGCGGCAACATCAGAAGCCATTAGTTTTCCAGATACCACATGATAAGTCAAAATAGCAGATAGTTTTTCTTTGTTGGCTGGCTCCAACAAAGCGTTCAATGTTTTGGAATCAATTTTGGCGAATCCTGAATTCACGGGTGCAAAAACAGTAAGTGGTCCGTCCCCTTTTAAAGCTCCTACCAAATCTGCAGCCTTCACCGCGGTCACCAATGTGGAAAAATCTTCAACGGATGCCGCTACATCTACAATATCTTGGGATTTTTGTGCACTCGTTTGTTGGAAAAACAGGAAAAGTCCTAGGGTTGAAATAATAAAGATTACTTTTTTCATTTTTAATTTGATTTACTTGTTAATGATTTTTTTGCGCGCTTTACATTTCTATGTACACGCGCTTGGACGCATTGGATGAAGACCGTTTATTTTTATCATATCTTTAACACTGTCAATGAAAACGGACTTTGGTGACATACAGCTCATAAATCGATTATCCGAAGGGGACAAGAGCGCTTTGTACCAACTTTATGATAAATATTCGGGGGCACTGTACGGCGTGATCCTTCGTATGTGCAGAAATAAAACAGACGCCCAAGATTTGCTGCAAGAGACCTTTGTCAAGATATGGTTGAAGATTGATTCGTATGACGCTTCCAAGGGAAGATTTTATACATGGGCTTATCGTATTGCAAGAAACACCACCTTAAATTCGTTACGTAACCGTAGTGAACTCATCCAAAATGAAGATTTAAGTGTATATGATACAAAAGCTGAGATTAAAACCGGACAGGAAAATGTTCTGCTAAAAGGTTCGTTAAAAAAACTGGAGCCCCACCATCAAAAAGCGATTGCCTTGGTCTATTACCGGGGGTACACCCATAAAGAAGCGCATGAAGTGATGGGGGTACCGTTGGGAACGTTCAAGTCCTATATCAGACAGGCATTGATTCAGTTAAGAAAAAGCTATGCCAATGAAATGCTTTGGCTGTGGTGTATTTTTGAAATAATGGTATGATGGAAAAGAAAAGGATATTGGAAGAAGGACTTTTGGAGCAGTACCTCAGTGGGGAACTGTCTCCTGAACTCCATAGGATAGTGGAAGAGGCATTGCACCAAAATTCAGAAGTAAGGGAGCATTTTGACCTCTTGGAAGCAGATTTTGAACGTATGGGCATGGAACAAGCTGTGGTACCTCCTGCACAGATCAAAAAAGCACTTGTAAAGAGCCTGGAAAAAAAGTCCATGGTCCGGATAGACCGAACTCCCTTATGGATTGCCGCCAGTATAGCCATTCTTTTTGGTATTGCTACCCTTTGGATGTTTACGAAATGGCAAAATGCAGCAGGAAATCTAAAAGTTTTACAAGAACAGACGGCAGAACTCCAGGAACGGATGTACACGATTGAAAACAACTATTTGCAAACCTCATTGCAGTTAAGGAACATCAATAATGCGAATGTGGTGCCACTCGTGCTATATGGGAATCAAAAATCACCAAATGCCAAAGTTGTGGCCTATATGGACCACAAACGAAAAGCGGTCATTGTAAATCCTCAGGGCTTGCCTGTTCTGCCTACGACAAAAACCTACCAGATGTGGAGTGATGTTGACGGAGAAATGATAGACATGGGCATTTTATCTCCTGACGAGGAACTCGTCACCTTGAAATATATTGATAAAGCGGAATCCCTTAACATTACCATTGAACCTGCTGGTGGCAACGACCACCCTACGGTTGAAGAACTGATTTCCTTTGTTCTGCTATAAGACAGGGCACACCGTACAGATCAAAATCAGAGGCTTCCGAAATGGTCAGATTTACAAAATCCCCAATTTTCACGTAGTGTTCGGTAGCATCTATCAATACTTCATTATCTACATCAGGTGAATCGAATTCCGTACGTCCTACAAAGTAGTTCCCTTCTTTTCTATCGATAATGCATCGAAACGTTTTTCCGATTTTTTCTTGGTTCAACTCCCAAGAAATTTGGGATTGTATTTCCATAATCTGATTGGCACGGTCTTGTTTGGTCGCCTCAGGAACGTTATCTTCTAAAAGATAGGCGCGGGTATTTTCTTCATGACTGTACGTAAAACAGCCCAAACGTTCAAAACGCATTTCCTGGACCCAAGCCTTTAACACCTCAAAGTCTTCTTCTGTTTCACCAGGATACCCAACAATAAGGGTAGTCCTTATCGCCATGTCTGGAACAGCGGCCCTAAATTCCTCGAGCAATCGGGTAGTTTTCGCTTTAGTTGTACCCCGACGCATACTTTTTAAAATAGGATCAGCAATATGCTGAAGAGGAATATCTATATAATTACAGACTTTGGGTTCATTTTTCATCACTTCCAATACCTCCATGGGGAATCCACTTGGGAAGGCGTAATGCAGTCGTATCCATTCAATGCCATCAACCTTTACCAAACACCGGAGCAACTCTGCCAAATTTCTTTTCCTGTAGAGATCTAATCCATAATACGTAAGGTCTTGTGCAATCAGAATGAGTTCTTTGACTCCTTTTGCTGCCAGTTTTTCAGTCTCGGCAACCAACGCTTCGATGGGTTTGCTGCGGTGCTTGCCACGCATCAAAGGAATAGCACAAAAAGAACAAGGACGGTCACAACCCTCCGCGATTTTTAAGTAGGCATAGTTTTTAGGGGTAGTGGTTAGACGTTCCCCAATGAGTTCATGCCTATAATCGGCCCCCAAAGCTTTCAGTAAATTGGGTAAATCACTGGTCCCAAAATACTGGTCCACATCAGGTATTTCCCTTTCAAGATCTGGCTTATATCGTTCACTTAAGCATCCGGTCACAAATACTTTGTCCACTTCACCCACTTCCTTTTTCTGGACATACTCCAAGATGGTATTTACACTTTCTTCCTTGGCATTGGCTATAAATCCGCAGGTATTGATCACCACAACATTCCCTTCTTCTTCATGTGCCACCGTTTTGTTGTTGGCCCGGAGTTGGCCCATAAGAACCTCCGAGTCGTAAACATTTTTGCTACAACCCAAGGTCACCACATTTATCTTGTTCTTTTTACGAGATTTTGTCCGCATACCGTTTTTCGTGGATTGCAAAAATACAATTTGCTGCGCATTACATCGATTTGCCTGAATATTTTTCAATTCCCAACGTTAAACTTTTTAAATACGCAGCAGTCCAAACTGAAAACCCAATCATGAAAAACTACTTTTCCTTATTGTTTCTTATTGGTATAGTGGGCCTATCCTGTTCGTCAGATTCGGATACCATGGATACACCACTTACGGAAATTCCAGTGCCCACCAATCTATACTTTCCCCCTGCTCAATCTGCCGATTGGGAAACCGTTTCACCATCACAATTGGACTGGAATACGGACACTGAAAGTAATCTAAGGAACTTTCTGGATGAAAAGAACACAAAGGCCTTCATCATTGTAAAAAATGGTAGGATAGCCGTGGAATGGTATTTTGATGACCACACCCAAAATACAAGTTGGTATTGGGCGTCCGCAGGGAAAACACTTACTGCATTTACTGTGGGAATCGCGCAGGAAGAGAACTTTTTGGATATAAACGACAAAACCTCGGACTATTTGGGCCAAGGTTGGACGTCAACCCCGGCCGAAAAAGAAAATCTTATCACAGTTTGGCACCAACTGACCATGACCAGTGGTATGAACGATTCGCAATTCGATTGTGTGACCCCTGAATGCCTCACGTATGTGGCGGATGCCGGCAGTAGATGGGCGTATCATAACGGTCCCTATACCCTGCTACAAAAGGTGGTTTCCAATGCCACCGAAATGGAATGGAACGAGTATTTCAATGCCAAAATCCGGGATAAAATCGGAATGGACGGCTTTTGGTTGTCCACCAATAACTTAAACAACGTGTATTTCAGTACTGCCAGACGCCTGGCGCGCGCCGGCATCTTCAACCTCAACCATGGGGCTTGGAATGGGCAGCCCCTTTTGGCGGACGCCGTCTTCACGAACCGTATGAGAAACACTTCCCAATCACTGAATGAAGCATACGGGTATCTTTGGTGGCTCAATGGTAAGGATAGTTATCGCGTTCCGGCTTTTCAGACCGAGTTTCAGGGGAATTTGGTGCCCAATGCACCTTCGGACGCCTTTTTTGGACTTGGGCGGGATGACCAAAAGTTATATGTTGTACCCAGTTTGGAATTGGTCATCGTCCGCATGGGCGAGGATTCCGGCGAAGCCCTTTTAGGTCCGTCAAGTTTTGACAACGAGCTTTGGGAGTTTTTGAACAATTACATGCAGTAAATCAATCCTGATAGGCTTCGGGGATTCTGCGCATCTGGGTGAAATTTTCATAAGCCCTTCCCAAATCATATAGTTTTGCTTCTTGGAACTGTTTCGCGATAAAAGTCAAGCTTATGGGTTCTCCGGAGGGCTTATAGCCCATAGGTATGGTCAAGGCTGGATATTTTGCAACAGCCGCAAATCCCGCGTGGTAATTGTTAATTGACAAAATAGCATCTAGTTTATGGGCATCCATCGCTTCATTGAAGTACCTTCTTCCATTTTGTTGAAGTACTTTTTTGATTTCTGAAAGACCTTCGGCTGAAGTTGAATCGGACAATATGCCATCCAAACGTGTTTGACCGTATGGAATTCGTACTAAAGTGTCCTTTTGGTTGAAAGCAACCACATCGGCCACATCCTTGATTACGACCATTTGGGTGTCCTTGACCTGGGTTTGGATGTATTTTGGGAGGTCGTTTTTCATATCGATGTTCAGAATACTCAAAAATCCATCCATTTCCACCTCTGGTGGTTCAAATTCAATAATGACCGCCCCCTCCGATCGGAGTGTTTCAACAGTAGCTTTATAAATGGAATCCTGTTCCATCAGTGTTTTAAAAACGCCCAACCGTTTTTCCATAAGCGTAGGTTCTTCAAAAGTATCGTACCATTGTTCTTCCCAGCCCGTCAATACGGAAGCATCGTCCATTTTATCATATCCCATAAGGGCATCCAATAAAATGGCATTATCCACCACATTTTTGGTCATGGGACCAGGGGTGTCCAAAGTGCTGGAAATTGGAACAATTCCTGTTCTGCTCAAAAGTCCTATCGTAGGTTTTAGTCCCACCACGGAATTTTGGCTTGAGGGCGATAAAATTGAACCGGAAGTCTCCGTACCTACCGCTGCCACGGCATAATTTGCTGCGACCGAAGTACCACTCCCGGAACTGGAGCCACCAGACTCAAATATCCGACGTCCGTAGGGATTCAGAGTTTGCCCCCAAAGCGCACTGTAGCCAACTGGACAACCGTCACACAGAAAATAGGCCCATTCACTGAGACTTACCTTCCCTAGAATTAAAGCCCCTTTTTCCTTTAGTTTTTCTACTATAAATGCATCATTGGCAGAATTATGTTCCAGAGCGATCGCACCAGCTGTTGTATTCATACCGTTGGTACCAATATTGTCCTTCAATAGAATGGGCATTCCATAAATGAGATGATGCCCCTCGGAATTGGCGTCCAGTTTTCTTGCGTCATCCAGAACCTCTCTATTCAGGGCGACTATGGTATTGAGGGTCGTACCATTATCTATTTCATATTTATAAATTCGGTATAAGTAAAACAAGACCAACTCTTCGTAGGATAGTTTTCCTTTTGACACATGTTCTTGAATCGTTGGAATGTTCTGTTCCAAAATCAAAGGCTTCAATTTCGAATAGGTCATGCTATCCATTTTGGATACTTCCCCGTGCAACGGTAAAAAAACATCATTTTTATCCCATACCTTGGATTGAATCAATTTGTAGCGCATCCGTTCAATCTCATGCTCGGCATTTTCCGCCACTTCGACAGAATCATTGTAGGATTTCCACAAAACCAGTTCTTCTTTTGCTTCTTTGGAATTCAAATCTTTTTTACAAGCAACCAGTCCTACTACAAGAGCTGCTACAAGAAGAAATGGATTTATTGGCTTTTTAGTAAGTCGCCCCATAATTTGATGTTCTTTTGGTTCATTCGGACAAACTCGTCCTTATTTTGTGCTTTGGCCAGTTCCAACGATTTTTCAGCAGCTGCTATGGCATTTTCGTATTTACCCAAGTGCGCAAGTACTACGCTTTTTACGCGATGGAAATAATAGGTATCTCCACCTATTTGTAAGGCTTTATCCAGAAAAACCAATGCCCGCTCGAAATCTTTTCCTTGTTCTTGGAGATAACGGGCCGCTTCGTAATAGGTTTGCGCTGTTGGGTTTTCCCGTATTTGTCTTGCAATTTCCAGCTCCATTTGGGCATCGGTATCCACTCGCAAAGGGATGGATACCTTGGTGTTGGCCCAGATTACATCCATCACAGCCGCGTTGTGGGATATGGAATCGAAAGCGATCAATAAATTCTCTTGATGATATGGAATGGTTTGGGGTTCGATCTCAATGCGAAAGACATCATCATCCGGGTTGTACGCCTCCCGGCCATCCCCCCAATGCCCTGTATTGGCATGAAGAACTATTTCCCAAACCTCTTGATTTGGAAAGGCGTACAGGGCAAATGTACCTTTTGGAAGTAAATTTCCCCCGATTTCCATAGCTGGATTTACAGAAATTTTTGTGGATGCATTGGCACCCACGCGCCAGATACGTCCATAAGGTACCAATCCCTTTTGACCATCAGGTTGGGGACCAAACACATGACGGCCTCGAACGGACGGTCTGGAATACTCCACGGTTATTTTTGAAAGGCCAATTTGCTGTTCTACTTTGGAAAGTGGACTGGCCTTTGGGTGTTTTATTTGGGAAAAGCACGAAACGGAAATGAAAAAAACAATTATTCGCACAAAACCCAAATTCGTTCCCATATCAAATCTTAAAAAAAGAATCTACAAATTCATACTTATCAAATACCTGAAGGTCTTCTATGCCCTCACCCACTCCAATAAATTTAACAGGAATTTGAAACTGGTCCGAAATACCAATGACCACCCCTCCCTTAGCGGTACCATCCAGTTTCGTTACCGCCAAACTGGTTACTTCAGTGGCTTTTGTAAACTGCTTGGCCTGTTCAAAGGCGTTTTGGCCCGTGGAACCGTCCAATACCAGTAAAACTTCATGTGGCGCGTTAGGGACTACTTTTTGCATTACCCGTTTCACCTTGGAAAGCTCATTCATCAAGTTAATTTTGTTGTGCAACCTGCCGGCGGTGTCCACCAGAACGATATCGGCCCCTTCCGCTGTGGCAGAATTCAAAGTATCAAAAGCGACGGAGGCCGGGTCACTTCCCATTTTTTGCTTGACTATGGGGACGTCCACTCTATCAGCCCAAACCTGCAATTGGTCAATCGCAGCGGCGCGAAAGGTATCTGCAGCTCCAAGGACCACCTTTAATCCTTGATTTTTAAATTGATGCGCCAATTTTCCTATAGTAGTGGTCTTGCCCACTCCATTTACACCAACTACCATGATAACATGGGGTACCTCACGCTTTATGGTTTCCAAGCCTTCATCTTTGTTCCCTTGGGTCTCTGATAGCAAACTGGCAATTTCTTCACGAAGAATTGTTTGGAGTTCGTCCGTGCCCATGTACTTTTCCTTGGCCACGCGCTGCTCAATACGTTCAATGATCTTAAGTGTGGTATCTACCCCAACATCCGAAGTGACCAAAACTTCTTCCAAGTTGTCCAAAACTTCATCGTCTACCTTGGATTTTCCTGCGACCGCCTTACTTAACTTACCAAAAAAACTGGTTTTGGATTTTTCCAAACCCTTATCCAGACTGTCTTTTTTTTCTTTTGAAAAGATGTTTTTGAACAAACTCATAAGACTTTTTATACTCCTCTCAAATATAGGAAAGTAAGGGGAGTTTTGTTAAAATTAAAGTCGATATACGGTTATCTTTTTTTCAAACCAATCAAAAAACAAAAAAAGCCGCGTAAAGCGGCTTTCTTCTCTTAAAAATGTGTCTTGTTATTTTTTAGTCAACCATTCATTGACAAATTCCGGTGCCATAACTGATTCTACAAAGGTATACGCTCCTGTTTTTGGAGACTTCACCATTTTTATGGCTTTCGTCAATCTTTTAGAAGATGATTGAAGGGTCGCTACTGTTTTCTTTGCCATGGCTTACTTATTTGATTTCTTTATGAACCGTCATACGTTTTAAAATGGGATTGAATTTTTTAATCTCCATTCTATCTGGTGTGTTCTTTTTGTTTTTGGTGGTGATATATCGAGATGTACCAGGCATACCGGAGTTTTTGTGCTCCGTACACTCCAAAATAACCTGAACTCTATTTCCTTTCTTTGCCATTATCTCTGAATTATAAGCTTATCTGACTATTTTTTGGAATTGATTTCCTTTAGTACCGCTGAAATCCCTTTTTTATTGATAATCTTCAAACCTCTGGAAGATACGTTCAAAGTAACCCAACGATTTTCTTCCGGGATGTAAAACCTTTTTTTGGAAATGTTTACATCGAATCTCCTCTTGGTTTTATTGATAGCGAAGGAAACGTTGTTTCCAAACATTACCTTTTTTCCTGTTACTTCACAAACTTTGGACATCTGGCTAAACTTTAGCGTGATTTTATTGAGGCTGCAAATTTATGGCATTTTAATGTGATGGACAAAAACTTTTTTAGAATTTTAAAATTTCCTTCCATAATAGTTCAAAGGCCTTGTTCACTGATTTTTTTACCACACGCTCGCGGTGATTTCCCATAGTGAACTTTTCCGCGAAAGTACGTTCAGGGGTACTTATTGCAATGTAGACCGTTCCTATCTCGGCTTCGGAATCACCTTTGCTGGGACCCGCATTTCCTGTTGTTGCCACGGCAAAATCGGTTTTTAAAAGATTTTTGGTGTTTTCCGCCATTGCCTTAGCGACCGGTTCACTGACCACTGAGTATTTATCAATAAGCGAAGTAGGGATTTTCAAGACATCAATCTTGACTTCTGTGGCATAACTTACCACCGTTCCTTTAAAATAAGCGGATGCACCCGGAATGGAAGTCAAGGCTTCGGCGATTCTGCCTCCAGTAAAACTTTCTGCCGTGGACAAGGTCATCCCTTTCTCGGTCATCAATCTACCTACTTGTTCTTCAATGGCCCCATCTCCTTCAATTCCATAAAAAATATCACGAATAAACGGGATCAATTTTTCCACTTCGGTTTCAACACCTTCTTTCAACTCGTCAAGATTCGTTCCTTTCGCCGTCAACCGCAAACGGACCCTTCCCAGATTGGGCAGATAGGCAAACTTTATAAATTCTGGCAGGTTGTTTTCCCATTCTTCGATTCGCTGCGCTATGGCACTTTCCCCAAGTCCATAGGTCAAAAGCGTTTTATGGATGATATGTGGGCGCGAATAGGTCTCCACTATTTTTGGTAATACCTGTTCCCGTAGTAGGTTTTTCATTTCGAAAGGTACTCCAGGAAGTGAGATAAACACGGTGCCCGACTTTTCCATCCAAAGACCTGGGGCCGTACCGTAGGCATTGTGAAGAACCTCGGCATTTGAAGGAATCAAGGCTTGCTGACGGTTTAAGTCTGAGATTGGAGTAGAGATATATTTGGCGAAAAGTGCTTCAATATGCGCCAACACCTGCTCATCTTTTATCAGTTTGTCCTGAAAATAGGTGCAGAGCGTATTTTTGGTAATATCGTCTTTTGTAGGCCCCAAACCTCCTGTCAGGATAACTACTGAAGACCGGTCTTCGGCTTGGTGCAATGCATCAAGAATATGTTCTCTATCATCTTGGACTGAAGTGATTTGGTATATTGTTACCCCAATTTTATTGAATTCCTTAGCGATGAACGCGGAGTTGGAGTCCACAATTTGGCCAATGAGGATTTCGTCCCCAATGGTAATTATCTCCGCCTGCATTTATAAATCGAAGTCTTTTTTGAGCTCGGAAATCACTTGAAGGACATCTTTTTTCAATAATGGAAATTTTGATTCAACTTCTGATATATTTCCCGAATTCTTTCCCAAGGTTTCAATCTCCAATGCAGTGGCCCGGGTCTGTTCCATCCCCAAAAGATCTACATTTGGTTTGATTTTATGGGCCAACTTGTATACATTTTCGTAATCCTTGGCTTTAATGGCTACTTCTAGTCCTTCTAAATCTGTTGGAACTTCATCCAAGAAAACAGAAATAACCGAAGTCACAAAGTCCTGGTCGCCTTCCGCCATTTCATTTATCTTGTCGAGGTTGTATATCATTATTTTATGTTTATAGCGAACATTTTTTCGCCTTCAAGAGTACCAGAAAGGTAATCATTTGGACTTACTTTACCAACCCCGGCCGGAGTACCGGTAAACAAAATATCTCCTTTTTTCAGCATAAAGTAGGTGGATACATATGAAATGAGTTCGTCTATCTTCCACAGCATCAGTGAGGTATCGCCATTTTGCACATTTTCCCCATTTTTTAACAACGAAAACTTTAGTTTGTCCAGATTTTCGTACATGTCTTTTGATATCCACTTACCGATGACCGCAGCACCGTCAAATCCCTTCGCCTTTTCCCAAGGCAGCCCTTTGGATTTTAAATCCGCCTGCAAATCTCTTGCCGTGAAATCGATTCCCAATCCAATTTCGTCATAATAGGTAGGCGCAAACTTTTTGGAAATATGCTTTCCAACTTTTTTGATCTTGACCAAAACTTCTACTTCATAATGCACGTTTTTGGAAAACTCCGGAATGTAAAAATCCTGACCCTTAGGCAATATTGAGGAATCTGGTTTTATGAATATTATAGGTTCTCGGGGTCTTTCATTCTGCAGTTCATCGATATGTTCCGCATAATTCCTACCAATGCAAATCAATTTCATTTTTAGGTGATTTCAGGAAAGCTTGTTGTTTAGCTTACTTAGTTTAATCTGGGTAAGTACCTTTTTGGTGTACAAGGGGAAATCTGCATTTAATATCCACCCAAAGTAACCTGGTTCATCGGCAAGGACATCGTCCACGGTTTTTCCCTTGTGCTTACCAAAAGTGAAAATGGGTTCTTTTTTGCTATTTATCCCAATAAATCCTGCAAAATCCAAAGCTTGTTTCCGCGTTGTGAACTCTGCCAATTTTTTTACATTGTTTTCCAATTCGGGATAATGCTCCAATTGTGCTTTGAGCACCTCATACGTCGCTTGGGTATCTGCTGCAGCACTATGGGCATCGGTCAGTTCCTTGTCGCAATAAAACTTATAAGCCGCGCCCAAAGTTCTTTTTTCCATCTTGTGAAAAATAGTTTGGACATCTACTGAAACCATATTTTTCATATCGAAATCCACATCGGCACGAAGCATTTCCTCTGCCAGTAAAGGAATATCGAACCGATCGGAGTTAAAACCAGCCAAATCACTGTCCTTGATCATGTTGTAAATCTCCTTCGAAAGTTGTTTGAAGGTAGGTTCGTTGGCTACCTTTTCGTCGGAGATACCGTGTACTGCAATAACCTCAGGGGGAATGGGCATCTCTGGGTTGACCAACCAGGTCTTACTTTCTTTGTTTCCGTTAGGAAATAATTTTAGGATGGAAATCTCGACGATTCTGTCTGAAGCTACATTGGTACCTGTAGTCTCTAAATCAAAAAAGCACAGGGGTTTGGAAAGTTCTAATTCCATAATTCGGTTTTAACGTGATTTGGAAAACAACCAGGGCAGTAAATCCGGTTCTTCAAAGGCGTTGTCCCAGCTATTATGACCCACACCTTCATAAACCGAATACTTAACGGTAATGCCTTCGGATTTCATGGCCTTCACCATATTGGCGGAGTACTTTTCAAGGACAACCTCATCCGCATCTCCATGGAACACCCACCAATGGGGTCCCCTCAGTTTCTTACTTATTTTAGGGTTGGCGCCCCCACAAATGGGAAAGGCAGCGGCGAACATCTTCGGGTTTCTTCGAACCAGTTCGAAAGTTCCCATTCCCCCCATTGACAAGCCCCCAACGTACATCCTGTCTCTATCAATTTTATAGTCCTTTTTCAATTGTTTCAACAATCCTTCCAACAAATCCATGTCAGGGGTTGCCTCAACGTCTTCAAAAAAAATCATTTCCCTATTTGGAAAATCGCCCGTGATATCAATTGTGGACCATGAGCTTTCGGCGCTACACTGCGGAAAAACCACAATGGCAGGAAATTGGTCGCGCGTTTCTTCCTTTGAAAAAAGGGAGGCCCCATGAACCAGTTGTGCTTCGTTATCATTTCCCCGTTCACCGGAACCATGTAAAAAAAGTACTAAGGGGTATCGCGTTTTGGCATCAAAGTTTTTGGGCAATAACAGACGGTAGGGCAGAATTTGGCCCTTCTTTTCAAAAGTCTCTTTGCTGTAGACCAAAGTATCCTGAGCCATCGCGCTAAAAGAAAAAAACAGAAGAACGCTACATAATCCCAAAAAGGAAGATTTCATGATTGATGCGTATTTGACCTCTAAGTTATAAAAGTACCTGTAAATCGTGGATTTTTCGTTTAGATTTCTCGGTTGATATCCCATGACTCGAGATAATCTGCCACGGTTTTCACAAACATCCCTCCCAACGCTCCATTCACGACCCGATGGTCGTAACTGTGGGAAAGGAACATTTTACTTCGAATGCCAATATACTCCCCTTGATCTGTCTCGATTACCGCGGGTAATTTCCGAATAGCCCCCAGTGCCAAAATACCCACTTGGGGCTGGTTGATGATGGGGGTCCCAAAAACACTGCCAAACGTACCCACGTTGGTGACCGTGTAGGTACCGTCCTTGATTTCATCCGGTTTTAATTGATTGTTTCTCGCCCGGTTGGCCAAATCATTGACCGTCTTGGCCATGCCCACCAAGTTCAGTTGATCTGCATTTTTGATAACGGGAACAATGAGATTACCATCGGCCAAGGCGGCGGCCATTCCCAAATTGATATTTTTTTTCTTGATGATATTATCCCCTTCCAAGGAAATATTCATTAGGGGATACTTTTTCAATGCCATGGCGACAGCCTCCATAAAAATGGGGGTAAACGTAAGTTTTTCCCCTTCTCTTGCCTCAAATTCTTTTTTGACCTTATTTCTCCAATTCACCACGTGGGTAACATCTACTTCCACAAAACTCTGTACATGGGCAGAGGTTGTCACACTTTCCGTCATATGTTTGGCGATAAGTTTTCCCATGCGGGATAGAGGTATCATTTCGTCTCCGGCAGAAACTGTTGTTTGAGGTGCCTCCGATTGGACCTGCGATTTGGTCTTTGGAGGGATTTCCGGGGCAGGTGCTACTTTAACTTCAGGTTCCTTTATCAATTTTTCCTCAACACCCTTAGATTCCGTACTTCCGTTAGAGGAACGGTTTTCCAGAAATGCCTTTATGTCATTTTTGGTTACCCTACCCGACTTACCCGTGCCCACAATGGCTTCCAGCTCTTGCATGGATATACCTTCTTCTTTGGCTATATTTTTGACCAATGGGGAATAGAATCTGTCCAATGTTGCGAAATCAGGTGTTGGTACAACAACGCTTTCCTGGATTTCACTGATTTGCTTTTCTAAAACTTGTGATGGTTGCGAGGCGGGCATCTCTTGGGAAGCCTGTTCTTCTTCTTGACTTTTAGCCTCTACCGGTGCTGCACCATTGGTCTGTATGACCGCGACCACTTCTCCCACTTTAATAATTTGATCCACGTCAAAACGTTTTTCCAGTAAAACACCTTCCACCTCACTTGGCACCTCTGAGTCTACCTTGTCCGTAGCAATTTCAAAAACGGCTTCATCCATTTCGATGGTATCGCCCACCTCTTTCAACCAGGTTGTCAATGTGGCCTCGGCAACACTTTCACCCATCTGCGGTAATTTTAACTCAAATTTTGACATACTTGCTTAACGAACTAAAACTGATTTCTATTTTGCAAAAATACTAAAGAAACTGACTTTTTTTTAAACTAAATATATTTATTGGTCCATTAACTACTCTGCTTTTATCGAATTTTCAAAAGGAACTCGATTTAAAATACTCCGACCCAGTGTGACCTCATCCGCATATTCCAGTTCATCCCCAACCGAAATCCCTCTTGCGATCGTTGAAGTGACCACATCGAATCTTTCCAGCTGTTTATAAATATAAAAATTAGTGGTATCTCCTTCCATTGTGGTACTCAACGCAAAAATAAGCTCTTTGATGTCTCCGTTCTCCACTCTTTTTATCAAGGGATGTATGTTCAAATCTTGTGGCCCCACACCTTCCATCGGTGATATTTTACCGCCCAACACATGATACAGACCTTGGTACTGCGATGTATTTTCTATGGCCATCACGTCCCGTACGTCCTCCACTACGCAGACCAAGCTGCTGTCCCGTTTGGGATTGGCACAGATTTCACAGAGTTCGGTATCTGAAATATTATGACATTTCTTACAAAAATTCACCTCATCCTTTAGTTTGAGCAAGGCATAGGAGAGGTTATGGGTACGTTCCTCCGGTTGTTTCAAGAGATGCAATACCAATCGCAAAGCCGTTCGTTTTCCAATACCTGGCAATTGCGACATCTCGTATACCGCATTTTCCAATAGTTTTGATGAAAATTCCATACCTCCGGTTTAATGTGGCAAAATTACGATTTTAGGTTTACCAATATACTTTTGTACTTTGCATTGTAAACGAGATGCATGTCAGCAATCCAAATTCTATTTCTCATTGGTGCCTACTTCTTGGTATTGATGATTATCTCCTATTTTACGGGCAAAAATGATTCCAATACAGATTTTTTTAAAGCAGGCAAGCAATCTCCATGGTATGTAGTTGCATTTGGAATGGTCGGGGCTTCGCTATCCGGTGTCACTTTTATATCTGTTCCCGGATGGGTGGAGGCCTCTCAATTTAGCTATATGCAAGTGGTCTTGGGCTATCTTGCCGGTTATTTTGTGGTTGCTTATGTTTTGTTGCCCCTGTATTACAAAAAGAATCTTACCTCAATTTATGAGTATTTGCTGGAACGCTTCGGCACCGTGAGCCATAAAACCGGGGCCTTTTTCTTTTTTATCTCCCGCGTTTTGGGGGCTTCTTTCCGTTTGTTCCTAGTGGCCATAGTACTGCAACAATTTGTTTTTGATGCTATCGGCGTACCCTTTGAGCTCACGGTAGTATTATCTATTTTGCTCATTTGGGTATATACCAATCGTGGAGGCATCAAAACCATTGTTTGGACCGATACCTTACAGACCCTGTTCATGCTTTTGGCCGTTGGTCTTTCTATCTTTTTTATCAATAACGAACTGAACTGGAGCTTTGGGGATTTTTTGGTCTCGCAAGAACTAAAAAAGTACAGTCAATTTATTTTTGTCGATAATTTCTTGGATCGCAACCATTTGGTAAAGTCGTTTGTAGGAGGAATGTTCGTAACGATTTGCATGACCGGTCTGGACCAAGATATGATGCAAAAAAACCTCACTTGCAAAACGTTGAAGGATGCGCAGAAAAACATGGTTTCTTTCAGTTTTGTCCTAGTGGTCGCAACCTTTCTTTTTATGCTTTTAGGAGCTTTGTTGTTTATTTATGCCGAAACAAGGGATATCTCCATTCCTTTGATGGATGGCAAACCAAAATCTGATCTGCTTTTCCCTGAAATTGCCTTGAACAGTAGTCTGGGCCCCACGTTGGCCATTACCTTTATGTTAGGGCTCATAGCAGCCGCCTATAGTAGCGCAGATAGCGCATTGACATCACTCACCACCTCGTTCTGCGTAGACTTTTTGGATATCGAAAAACGAAAGGAAGAACAGCAAAAGCAATTGAGAAAAAGGGTACACATAGGAATGAGCATACTGCTGGTAGCGGTCATTATATCCTTTAAATATATTTTGAGCCGCAACGTAATTGACAGTCTATTAATTGTGGCCGGTTACACCTATGGACCGCTTTTGGGCTTGTTCGCCTTTGGGATTCTAACCAAAAATCAAATCAACGATCGCTATGTTTGGATCGTTTGTGGTCTTTCGGTAGTCCTTATTGCCATTCTAGGTAATGTTGACGAAGAATATCTCGGGGGCTATGTTATCGGATATGAGCTTCTCCCTTTCAACGGACTACTTACTTTTTTGGGGCTATTCTTGTTGAGGAAAAAATCTAGGAATACTGACCTGTAGTCAACAAAACTAGAGTACAGGCAACTTCAACTTCAATTGCGGCTTTTTCCAAAATTTCTTGGAATTCAGGATTTTCAGTGCCTGGATTAAAGATGACCCGCCTAGGTCTTAAATCCAGAATAGACTGATAATACTTTTTCTGATTTTGCGGGTTAAGGTATAAGGTAACCGTATCAATATTTTGAAAATCATCAAGCTTATCCTTTATTTGTACATCGGAAACAAGACCTGACCTTAGACCAAACGCTTCTGTTTCAATTCGATTGCGGACCAGACGGTGGATTGCCATATTACTGTATCTATCCGGATTTAGCGATGCGCCGAAAACAAGTGTCTTAACCATTTGTTAATTTATATGTTAAACTAAACTAATAGATGCAACTTTTCAAAAAAAACTCGTCTATTTAAGCATAGTATCAATCATTGGTAAGACTGTATTTTTTATAGTTAATGGTTAGTGTTTAGTATAGCTTATCAATGTATAAGCCCTGGTAGGCCACCTTCTGGCGACCAGGGTTTTCTTTTGTGACTTCTTATACCTCCCCGTTCATTTCTGCATCTGAAACAACTGTGTGATGCATTTCTGGTTAAAAACTGTTAAAATGCTAATTCGTTGTAACAACTCCATGCCAGAATCGTCTGGTAAATAACATCAATCAACAATCAAATCAAAAAACGAACTAACTCATGAAAAGAAGTTCTTTTCTTTTTATGCTGTTCCTGTGCAGCATATTTCACAATTACTTTATCCGGGCAAATGGACATACGGATACAAAAAATGGCTCGATAACAGGTATGGTAATCGACGGAACCCAGAGATTGCCCGTTGCCTTCGCAACTGTGGTTCTTAAGTCTACCGAAGATGGCAAAATCCTTACCGGTAGTATTACCGACGAAGCTGGAAAATTTGAAATCCAAAAAATACCGGAAGGGTCCTTTCTCATGGAAATACAATTTATCGGTTATGAGACCTATACCCAAACCTTTGAGATTACCAAAGTGAACAAAAAAATAGACCTGGGAACCATTATTTTGATAGAAAACACCCAAGAACTGGAAGAAGTTGAAGTAGTGGCGGAACGTACCACCATTGAACAACGCGTGGACCGAAAAGTAATCAACGTTGGCAAAGACCTTACTACGGCGGGGGCCACGGCTTCTGATATCATGAACAACATACCATCCGTGAACGTAGATGCCCAGACAGGGGATATCTCTTTACGGGGAAACTCCAATGTACGGGTCATGGTTGATGGTAAATTATCGAACGTACCGGTAGCGCAATTGCTCCGGCAAATTCCTTCTTCGTCCATCAAATCAATTGAGTTGATTACCAATCCCTCTGCCAAATATAATCCAGAGGGTATGAGCGGTATCATCAACATTGTATTGCACAAAAATGCAAACCTGGGTTTCAACGGAAACATAAATCTGGGATATACCCAAGGTATCCGGCCGAAATACAATGCCTCATTGGACCTTAATTACAAAGTGGGCAAGTTTAACTTTTATGGAAACTATGGAACCAATATTGGGGATTACTTCAACGATGGTTTCATATTTCGGGACGATGAGAATTCACTTCAAGATTTTAATTTTTTTAACGATAATGAATCCCATTTGTACAAAGTTGGGGTTGATTTTTATATCAACGAAAAAAATACGCTATCCTTTTTTACCAATCAAAACCACTTTGATGGCGCTGGATTGGGCATAACTGATATTACCTATGACACAGAATCCGACCGGGATTTGATACAATTTTTTAACAATACCAACGACAACCTGAGCCAACAGTATAATTTTGACTACAAGTTGGACTTTGCCAAAGAAGGGCACAATATTGAATTGGAGGTTGACCATAATCATTTTGAGGATGATGAAGATGCGGAATTTGCTTCCTCAGGTGCTACCTTGTTCCCAGATTATATGGATTTTGTGGACACAGAACGGAATCAGACGTTCGTTAATTTGGATTATGTAAATCCCTTGGATTCCATCTCTAAACTTGAAATTGGCCTGGAAGCCCGTTTTTTTGAGACGGATGTGGACTATACATCCACGGGGCTTTCGTTCAATTCCAATGGGGATCTGGTTCCCACGCCCTCTACCGAATTCATTTACCAAATGGACATTTATTCAGGATATGTGACTTTTTCCCAACGGTACAAAAAATGGTCGTATCAGGTCGGGGCGAGACTGGAAGATGTACAGGTGGTTGCCGACACGAACCAGGTGAGGGCCTTTACGGATAATTATACCCAAATTTATCCCTCGGCATTTCTAACGTACAATCTAAATGAAAAAGATCAGCTGCAAACAAGTTTTAGTCGTCGGGTGGATAGGCCTGGTTTACAGCAGGTGAATCCGATACGGGAATTTGCAACACCT
Organism: uncultured Allomuricauda sp.; assembly: GCF_937884665.1. Taxonomy (GTDB): domain Bacteria; phylum Bacteroidota; class Bacteroidia; order Flavobacteriales; family Flavobacteriaceae; genus Flagellimonas. Next base: position 33,875 of record NZ_CAKZYF010000190.1, read on the forward strand.
TTGATTTCTTCTTTTGGTAACCCAAGTTTGGTCCCGCAATTCACGAATTCTTTCGAGTTGAACTATACCAAACGGCTGAAAAAGGGAAGTTTTACCGCAGGTGTTTTTTATCGCGCTATTGAAGACGAGATCAATAGAGCTGTTTTTGTGGACCGTTTGGATTTCAACAAATTGATTTTGACCTATGCGAATTTTAATGACACATCGGCGTACGGCATTGAAATCTCAACGAACTACAAACCCACAAAGTGGTGGAGCATCAATGGAAGTTTTGATATGTTCAGTCAAACCCAACGTGGTATAACGGAGCGTTTAGAGGGCGAACCTGGCATGGCGACGGAAGATGATATTGTTGTTGAAAATGTTGAGGTGGAAAATACTGCATGGAACCTAAGAATGAACAATAGTTTTACTCTAAACAAAAAACTCACCCTACAACTTTTTGGATTCTACCGGGGACAAAACCAAAATATTCAATTTGCGGTGGAACCCTTGTATTTTTTGAATTTTGGTGGCCGTTACAGTTTTGCAAAGGGCAAAGGAACGCTTAGCGTCAACTTTAATGATGTGTTCAATACCATGCGATTTCAATTCAATGGGCAACGTCCATACATCCAAAATGGAGAGTTCAATTGGGAAAGTCAAACCCTTTACTCAGGAATCTCTTATAGATTTGGTAGTGGTAAAAATCGCGCCAAAGGCAGAAAACAAAGGGACAGCAATACCAAAAAATCCAGTGGCGGCATCCTTTGAAAAAGACCGATATTCCTTGTTTGTGTTGGTTGGTGCTTCAATCAAGGTTTATCAAAGAACCCCGATCTAAACCAAAATTTGGACGGGGTTCATTTTAATCAAAAGTATCGGGATGACCATCTATGCTTTTGGAGTTTTTCCGTTTCCAGTATTTTTCGAGTCCTTTTTCACCTTGCTTTTCGGCCCAATCTATCAGAGACTGCCTTTCTTCCTTGAACTCCATCAACGGTACGCCCATACCGCATGAAATTTGGACCTTCTCTATATCCACATCAACCAATTGCCGGCTGCCTGCAATATTTGGAAAAAGAGAAATATTCTTTTGCCAGAACTCCGTGCCTTTTTTATGGCTTATTGCCCTTCCATAAAGCCTTAAAATCATAGGGTCTCCTTCAAAGGCGCAAAACATCAAGGTTATTCTATTTGTATTTTGGAGATGAATGGCAGTTTCATTGCCGCTGCCCGTAAGATTTAGCCACAGCACACTACGTTTGTCGACCACGCGAAGGGAATCCAATCCTTTTGGAGAAAGATTTACGCGCCCTTCTTCCATGGCTGTAGCGACAAAAAAGATTTTCTGGTTCTGAATAAAACGGATCAGCCTCGAATTTAACTGTATTACTTGTCGACCCATGGTCCCTTGATTAGCTTACCATCTGATAATAATACTGCCCCAGGTAAAACCACTGCCAAAAGCGGCTAGAACCACCAAATCCCCAGCTTTTACCTTGCCCGCTTCCCATGCCTCGGTCAAGGCAATAGGTATAGAAGCAGCGGTGGTATTACCGTAACTCATAATGTTGTTGAATACTTGATCGTCCGAGAGACCAAACTTTTTTTGTACAAACTGGGAAATCCGTAAGTTGGCCTGATGGGGAATCAACATGTCGATGTCCCCCGGGGTCAATTCATTCTTTTGTAATCCCTCCATAATCACCTCACTGAACCGGACCACCGCATTTTTGAATACGAATTGTCCGTTCATGTAGGGAAAATAGGAGACATCTTCTGAATCTTTTTCATCCAAAATGTCGGTAACCCAGCGTTTCCCCATTCCAGGGGCTATTAAGGAAAGTTCCTCGGCATGCTGACCTTCCGAATGTAAGTGGGAGGACAAAACCCCTTTTGACGTATCGTCTTCTCGCGTAAGAACTGCTGCGCCCGCACCGTCGCCAAAAATTACGGAAACCGCCCTTCCCCTTGTGGTCATATCCAAACCATGGGAATGGAGTTCCGAACCGATCACCAAAACATTTTTATACATCCCACTTTTAATGTACTGGTCCGCCACGGAAACAGCATATACAAATCCAGAACACTGATTTCTCACATCCAGGGCCCCCACGGTCTTAATTCCCAACTCCCGCTGCACCAGTACACCCGGTCCAGGAAAGTAGTAATCCGGGCTTAATGTGGCAAAAACTATAAAATCAATGTCATCCTTGTCTATTTCAGCGCGTTCCAAGGCAATTTTAGCAGCTTTTACGCCCATGGAAGTTGTAGTATCCGTGCCTCGGACCACATGCCTTCGTTCTTTAATGCCCGTCCGCTCTTGAATCCATTCATCATTGGTGTCCATAAGTTTGGACAAATCATCATTGGTCACCACATTGTCCGGAACATAATAACCCAGTCCCTTTATTTTAGAGTTGTACATAGCTTGCTCGCTTTATTATATCGCAATTCTGGTTCAATAGTATTGATTAAAGGGGAAAATAACTAATATTCCTTGCAGATTCGCAAAAAAACCGAAAAACAATTTTCAAATCCATAATACGCTATCGCTGTCATCGAAAATAGGTTGCGCAATAAAACAAAAAATAGCCATTGCAAAGAGGGATTTATTGTATTTTTAAGGGTAATCTACCACCTATCTTAACACTAAAAAATGACCCTGATGAAAAATATTGGACTGTTACTGTTTTTTTTGATTGGTACCGTTGGTTTTTCTCAAGAGAAACTCAACTATCAAAGGCCCTCAGAAGAAATTCTGGAACTTGTGGATGCCCCTTTGGCCCCCTCAGTGCGAATTACCGATAATGGAAAATACATGGTTTTGCTCTATCGGGATTATTACAAGAGTATTGAGGAACTCTCTGAAAAAGAATTGCGTTTGGCAGGCCTCCGGATTAATCCAAAGACAAATATTGGCAGCAGGACCAATTATTACAACAACATCAAAATCCAGGAAATCGGCGGTGAGGACATCGTAGAAGTAAAAAACCTCCCCGAAAATCCACGTTTGGCCAATTTTAATTGGTCTCCCGATCAATCCATGATGGCGGTTACCAATACCACTCCCAAAGGAGTGGAGGTTTGGGTTTTGGATTTAAAAAAAGCCGAGGTTACCCAACTGACCGATGCCAATGTAAATGCCAATATGAGGGATGTCATCAATTGGTTTAAAGATGGAAAGTCCGTATTGGTCAAAATGTTACCCCAAGACCGTAAAGAATTGATCAATGTAGCTGAAGCTGTTCCCAACGGGCCCACTATTTCTTCAAATGACGGAAAAAAGGCACAGAATCGAACCTATCAAGATTTACTGAAAAATCCCAGTGATGAATTCAATTTTGAACAATTGGCCCGGTCTGAACTCTTCAAGGTCGGACTCGATGGAAGCATGACGCGATGGAAGGAGGCTGCCATGTACAGTAACATCAGTTTTTCGCCAGATGGGAATTACGTAATGGCCACAAGTGTGGAAAAACCATTTTCCTATTTGGTTCCGTACTATCGCATCCCTTCCAAAACCATCATCTACAATACAGACGGCACCTTGGTATCCAAACTGTTGGAGGTCCCCTTGATTGAAGATCTGCCCAAAGGATTTATGGCGGTTCGTATGGGCAAACGTTCTGTTTCATGGCGCGCGGATAAAGCCGCTTCTTTAATCTATGTACAAGCCCTGGATGAAGGTAACCCAGAGAAAGAAGTTGCATATCGGGACGAAGTATTTCAACTGGAGGCTCCTTTTAACAACAAGGCCAAAAGCCTTATCAAACTAAAGAACAGGTACTATAAGATTGAGTGGGGAAATGATATGGGGGCAATAGCCTATGACTATTGGTGGAACACAAGAAACCTAAAAGGATATCTTTTTGACCCATCAAATGCTTCTGAACCACCTCAAGTTATTGAGGATAGAAATTATCAAGATGTTTACAGTGATCCAGGTTCTTTTGCGACCAAACGCACCAAATATGGCACCAATGTTCTAGCCATGGACGGGAACAACGTCTTTTTACTTGGAGATGGTTTTACCCAAGAAGGTCAATTTCCCTTTGTAGATAAAATGAATCTTTCCTCTTTGGAAAAAACCCGGTTGTACACTTCAAAACTGGAGGGCAAAAAGGAAAACCTGTTGGACTACAATGTTGAGAAAGATGAACTACTGGTGCGAATTGAATCGTCCAATGAATATCCCAATTATTACTACAAAAGCCTGATTAAGCGAAAAGGGGCCGTTCAGTTGACCAATTTTGAAAACCCCTTTAAAAGTTTGCAAGATGTCCATAAGGAAGTGATTACCTACAAAAGGGATGATGGACTGGAATTGAACGGCACGCTCTATTTGCCGGTTGGATACGATAGGACATCCAAAGAAAAAGCTCCAATGATCCTATGGGCTTACCCAAGGGAGTACAAGGACAAGAACAGTGCCTCCCAAAATACCCAGAACCCCAATGAATTTACCTATCCGTATTGGGGGTCGCCTATTTATTGGGTCACTAAGGGCTATGTGGTTTTAGATGATGCTGCTTTTCCTATTATTGGTGAAGGCGAGGAGCAACCCAACGATACTTTTCGAAACCAATTGGTGGCCAATGCCAAAGCGGCGATCGATGCTGTGGATGAAATGGGGTATATCGACCGAAATCGTGTTGCAGTTGGCGGACATAGCTATGGAGCCTTTATGGTGGCCAATTTGCTTTCCCATTCCGATTTATTTGCAGCTGGCATTGCCCGGAGTGGTGCTTATAACAGAACTTTGACACCTTTTGGTTTCCAGAGTGAGGAACGTAATTATTGGGAAGCTCCAGAGGTGTATTATACCATGTCGCCGTTCATGCACGCCGATAAAATGAAAACACCCCTACTTTTAGTACATGGCGAAGCTGACAATAATTCTGGTACTTATCCCATGCAGAGCGAACGCTATTTTAATGCTCTTAAGGGGCTTGGCGCAACGGTCAGACTTGTAATGTTGCCCAAGGAAAGTCATGGTTATAGGGCCAAAGAAAGTATTCTTCACTTGCTCTGGGAACAGGACCAATGGCTGGAAAAATACGTGAAGCAAAAAAATGAAAATCCTATAGTGCCCAACCAACCGATGGGCAAGGACTAATAAGCTTCAGGATAAATACTTTTGGAAGTTATTGACCTTCACCACGGCCCGTAAATCGTGGAGTAGATTGTACAGTCCGAAAAAAGTACGGTTCATGTACAAAAAGTGTTTAGAACCCCTGTTCCCGTTCATCTTTCGGATTTGTTCGTCCTTGGAATACCGCTCGCTCAAGTCCGCTATTTGGCTCCAAAAGTTATCCGACCCAAAATCGAATTCTTCTCCATTAAATGGAGAAGTAAAAAGCGTAAGCATTTCTTTGAACAGCGCCTTAAAAAACTTCAACTCTTTTTCAGAATCTGTAGGTGTCAATATCTCCAGTTCATAGAGTTTGTCCATGAAAACCGCATCATTATTGATGTTTTCCTCCTGAGCCAATTCGAAATAGGGAATATAGAACTCGTCAGGTATTTCCTTGATACAACCAAAATCGATGGCAATCAAGCTATTGTCGGGACTTACCAAAAAATTACCAGGATGCGGGTCAGCATGTACTTTTCGCAGTTTATGGATTTGGAACATATAAAAATCCCAAAGTGCCTGCCCCAAATGGTTGCCCAAAGCCGGGTCAAAATCTGTTGTTGCAAACTCACTTAAATGCTTCCCCTTCATCCAATCCATGGTCAAGATACGTTCACTGGACAGGGACTCATAATACTTTGGAAAGTGGATATTCGGTATGTTGGCACATGCCTGGGTGATTTCTTCGCTTTGCTTGAGTTCCAAAATATAATTGGTCTCTTCGACCAACTTATTCTCTACCTCCTTAAAATACTTTTCCGAATCCTTACCCTTTAGATTGAACATTCGCGTGGCAATGGGTTTCACCAATGCCAAATCGCTACTTATGCTCTGGGCTACTCCAGGATATTGAATCTTGACCGCCAATTGTCTACCATCTTTTGTGGCCTTGTGTACTTGACCGATACTTGCAGCATTTATCGAATCCTTATCAAAGGTGTCAAAAATCTCTTCAGGATACTGGCCCAAATATTTCTTGAATGTCTTTCGAACCAGAGGGGCGGATAAGGGAGGTACGGAAAACTGGGATAGGGAAAACTTCTCAACGTAAGCCCTGGGCAGCAGGTTTTTTTCCATGCTGAGCATCTGGGCCACTTTTAAGGCGCTTCCCTTTAAACTCTTTAAACCGTCATAGATGTCCTCGGCATTATTCTCATTGAGTTCTTCTTTGGTAACTTCTGGATTTACAAGTTTTTTGCCATAGTATTTGACGTAGTTTCCCCCTATCTTGACCCCGGTCTTCACCAATTTGCCTGCACGTTCAATCTTGCTGGTGGGAATGCTGTCTAAGGTTTTCATAGGCTAGGCAAAATTTTCTTTGTAGAGGAATTTTCCAAAGTCAAGAATCTTTTCTAAGGAGTTATTGTCAAAAACCTTGAAAATGGTCGTTACCGATTTTTCTATGGCGATATCCGTTTTTTCAAAATCAGCAGAGGAATCATCCATCCAGAATTTCAACAAAAACAGAAATTGTATCCAAGCCCCCTCGGAAAACAACTGGGGACTTTGTTTTAAAACCTTTAGACTTTTCTCGCTATTGCCGTCATCAATAAGTCCAGTGGCAAAAGCCTTAATATTCTTTCGAAGACCTTTTAACTGTGTCATGTTGTCCAAGGAGTTGCTATGGTGTTTCAAAACAAAAAGCACATAACTCCTGTTCAAGGTAAGATTCTCAAAAAAGGTGAAGAAAAAAGTCAGCATTTTTTCTTCATTGGTCATGGCACCATACTTTTCGTTCTTTTCCATGAGTGCCAGGGTATTGGCAAAAAACTTTTCCCAAATGCTTTGTTGTAAACCTTCAAAAGAACCAAAAAACTTATAAAAATCTTCTTCCTTTATCTTACGGTCCTTACAAAATTTATAGATTGATTTTGGTAGCTTTTCCTGTTCTAGGACGGTATCCATGAACCAAGCTATCAGTTTATCTTCACTAAGTTTATTTGCTGTTGCGCTAGCCATACTATACCTAATTTATGTTTAATCAAAAATACAATTAATCCAACAGATAAATCTTTGTTTTAGAAAAGAAAACGCACTTCCGGGCGAAAGTGCGTTCTCAACAACCTAACCAATAAATAAACAAACTCGTTATAGTTTTACTAATTCATAGCAATTTTCTACAACTCTACAAATATAAGTATTTGTTTAGCTTTTCCAAATAAACGATAAACAAAATGTTGTTAAATTTTAAAAAAAGGGGTGCAAGCCCACTATTCTGTCAGTTTGTCATATACCTGGGTGTGGTATTTTTTTTGACGTGATGGTAGCAAATTAAACAGTAAATACAATGGCAACAGGCAAAATAAATGTTTCCGTAGAAAACATTTTTCCCTTAATCAAAAAATTTCTTTACAGCGACCATGAAATTTTTCTCAGGGAACTGATTTCAAATGCTACGGACGCAACCTTAAAGTTAAAACACCTCACCTCCATAGGGGAAGCGAAGGTCGAGTACGGAAATCCCCTAATAGAAGTTAAGGTAGATAAAGACCAGAAACGTATCCACATTACCGATCAGGGTATCGGAATGACAGAAGAAGAGGTCAAAAAATACATCAATGAAGTGGCTTTTTCCGGTGCTGAGGAATTCTTGGATAAATACAAGGATGCCGAAAAAGATTCTGGGATCATTGGACACTTTGGACTCGGTTTTTATTCCGCTTTTATGGTTGCTGACAAAGTGGAAATCTTCTCAAAAAGTTTTAAAGATGAACCAGCGGTTCATTGGTCCTGCGACGGTTCTCCCGAGTTTACCCTTCAAGAAGCTGACAAAACCGACCGAGGAACTGAAATCATCCTTCACATAGCAGAAGACTCCACTGAATTCTTGGAGGAGTCCAAAATCCGCGAATTGTTGAAGAAGTACAATAAATTTATGCCCATTCCCATCAAGTTTGGGACAAAGACCGAGACCTTACCGAAACCCGAGGGAGCAAAAGAGGAGGACCCTGCACCGACTCAGGAGGTAGACGATATTGTGAACAATCCCACTCCGGCATGGACCAAACCACCAAAGGATTTGAAGGATGAAGATTACAAATCCTTTTATCGGGAATTGTATCCCATGCAGTTTGAAGAGCCCTTGTTCAACATTCATTTAAATGTGGACTATCCTTTCAATCTGACCGGGATTTTATATTTCCCCAAATTGACCAACGACCTCAGCATTCAGAAGGATAGGATTCAACTTTATCAAAATCAGGTATTTGTAACAGATAACGTAGAAGGGATCGTTCCGGAATTCTTGACCATGTTGCGCGGGGTCATCGATTCACCGGACATTCCGCTCAACGTATCGCGCTCTTACCTGCAAGCGGATGGTGCCGTTAAGAAAATTGCTTCCTACATCACACGAAAAGTCGCGGACAAATTGAACTCTTTGTTCAAAAACGACAGGGAAGACTTTGAAAAAAAGTGGAACGATATCAAAGTCGTCATTGAATATGGAATGCTATCCGAAGAAAAATTCTATGAAAAAGCAGAAAAGTTCGCCCTATATCCCACGGTAGACGGAGCATACTTCACTTTTGAGGAGCTGGAAAGCAAAATTAAGGACAACCAGACCGATAAAGACGATAAATTGGTAATACTTTACGCCTCAGATAAGGAAGCACAGCATAGTTACATCGAAGCAGCAAAAACCAAAGGTTATGAAGTTCTACTTCTTGATTCGCCCATTATATCGCATTTGATGCAAAAGATGGAGACCTCCAAGGAAAAATTATCTTTTGCCAGAGTAGATGCGGACCATGTTGACAATCTTATCAAAAAGGAAGATACTGCCATTTCCAAACTTTCGGACGAAGAAAAGGACAAATTGAAAGAAGAGTTGGAAAAAGTTATTTCGGATAAGGGGTATACCATCCAGATGGAGGCGATGGACAGTTCTGCTTCCCCTTTTATCGTAACAGAACCCGAGTTTATGAGAAGAATGAAGGAAATGCAACAATCTGGCGGGGGCGGTATGTTCGGTATGGGCAATATGCCCGAAATGTTCAACCTTATCGTGAACACCAACCATGAACTGGTCGGCGAAATCCTGAATACAAAAACGGCCAAGAAACGTGAGCGTCTAATCAATCAATCTTTGGATTTGGCCAGATTGTCAAAGGGACTGCTCAGAGGAGAAGAACTTACCAATTTCATTTCTAGGAGTTACGAAATGATAAAATAAGTTTAGTGTTCCTTCTGGAATTTTACAAAAAGTAAAACCGCCCTTTCTTAAAAAAAACTTAAAATGAAGGGCGGTTTTTTTGTGCAATTCCATGGGAAAATTTATTTTCAGGAAATTTATCACCGATGTCGAACGATGAGCGGAAACTAAACTTCAAAAAATGGTTGGATTTACTTCAACAGGAAACGTGGCAGTTGGAGTTACTCATTTCTGGATTTGCGATTTTTGGGCTTGTTCAATCCTTTGAGCCCATCGAATTGGCACACCTTAAGGCAATTGCCAATGAAAAATTGATCAACCAGCGTCTTTTTAGTCTCCTACAGGGCTGCGTCAGCATTTTAACCATGGTGCTCATACTACACGTCATTTTAAGGGGCGTATGGATTGGAGCTGTGGGACTTCGATATGTTTCTGGTGATATAGATTTTGACGATTTGAAGTATAGCCAGAAGTTCACTTCTTTTCTGGAGAAGAAAGTAGGCCCGTTTGACCGGTATATCGAAAGACTCGAGAACATCTGCAGTAGTCTTTTTGCATTGGCTTTTCTGATGCTGTTTTTTTACCTTTCCATCTTTATATTCTCCTTTATTTACATTGCCGCCCTGAATATTCTTTATTCTATCGATTCCATACCAAATGATAAAAAAATAATTATCAATGCGGTCGTACAACTATTCTTGGGGATTTTTACGATCATCTATTTTATTGATTTTATCACCGGTGGTATTTTAAAAAAGAATCGTCTGGTCGCTAAGGTATATTTTCCGATATATCGATTTTTCGGATTTCTCACACTGGCCTTTTTGTATAGGCCATTGCTGTACAATTTTCTCGACCAAAAGCGCGGTAAATGGATCGCACTGTTCACACTGCCCGTTCTTCTTATCTTTTCTGTGTTCGTCGGGACGTTCGAAAAGCCAAAATCAAATTACATTTTGGAGAACCAGTCCACATCATCGGTATATGCCAATAAACTGAACTATGAAGATCAAATGTTAAAGGATACCGACATGGTAGATTACGCTTCTATTTCTTCCATGGTTATCGATAAACCATACGTATCGTTATTTATCGCGTATAACAATTTTAAGGAAGACGCGGTTTTCTGGTACGATAGTATCTTGGCTCCGAAACAGGATAAACGGAAATTCTCTTTTAATCTATCCAAATTTGCATCAGCCAACCCGCTACAAACCTTGGAACCAGATAGCGTGACGCTCTCAAAACAAGTCAACTATTTAAAGGTGCTCAACGAATTGTATGAAATACGTATCGACAGTACGGCCTATGGACATGAATTTGTTTTTACCACGAATAAAAACGATAGATTGGGTTTTAAGACCATTTTAGACTTGAAGTATCTAGAAAGAGGAAAACACGCATTACATATTGTGGGACCTCAGATGGAAGAAAACCAATTCATGATCGATACTACCAGAACAATCCCTTTTTGGTATTTTCCTGATTGACATTTCTTTATGTTCCGTCATTTTTCCAATTTGACCAGCGAGGCGCCACCCGCATAATAAAGGTTCCCCTCTTCGTCAATTATCTGCTGACAACCCCCGTCATCCCATGGATTGTTCAACCATTTGCACGCTTTTCCCAAATGCTTGCGGAATACCAGCTCCCCAGTGTCCCAATCCAAACCATAGTAGTAATAATTACAGCCCGCTTCCCTTCCGCTGCCGTAAACCATATTGGAACCCTTACTGTACGTTAACACGCCATTCATGTTAATTTCAGTATTGACCCATTGTATCTCAAACCTATCCGTGTCCACGTTCCAACGCACCTTTTGAACACCTTTCATCGGTTTTTTCCCCTGTCCCAAGAACCCATTGAACTGCGCTATGGCAACATCATAACCATACACCGTTGGTGAGTTCTCAATAGATTGGAACTTTTCACTGAATCGCTTGGCTGCTGGAAGCTGTATTTTTCCAGCCAAACGCATATCCTCACCCGGAAGACCGTTCCAAGTTTTTGGAATTTCTCTCCAAAAGGCCAAAAGATTGTTTTTTTGATGGCCATCGGCGACAATAATCAACTTATCGGCTCCTTGACGGAAACCCATAAGGGTAGGTGTGGTGCCACTACCCTCGGCAAACCTTCCCTTGGGACCATCCTTTACAAAGTCGTACCAAGCCTCAAATCCTTTGGTAAGTGCTACGCCATCCCAATTTATTTGGATCAACCGATGGGTCGTGACGACATACATCGCGTTGTCCTCATCAATTGGAAAAGCATTATGGCCAAAAATTTCATTCGGAACGGGCTTTATCAACAGTGTGTCCAATAATGAGAAATTTGGGGCAATTATTCCAAAAACTGCATCATTTCCTTTTTTATTATCACCGGAGTAAAATGCTATTTGTCCACTGTAATTGATGGCAAAATGCTGGACCTTATCCTTTGCAATGTCTTTAAAACTAAAGGTATCCTGGACAACCAGTTTGGAGTAGATATTATCTGGTTGAGCATCGGCTATTTTGAACAATCGAGTATATTCTCCCTTTTTGGGATTATACTTCGGGTCATAGGTATACCAAACATTTCCCTTGGTCTGAAGAAAGTTCCATCCAAAGGATTTTAACCAATCCGAGTCGATTTTCACTTTGGATACTATGCGGATTCCCTGTTTGTCATCCACCATTTTATAAAAATGGGTGGCGTTCGATTGCAAGATGGCCCGTTTTCCATTAGGATATTTCTCGGAAAAATACGTCCAAGGTGAAGTACCACCTTTGATACCCTTTAGAACTTTAACCGTTGCCTTTTCCGAATCTAGGGGTCCGGCAAAATCCGAGTAAGACTGCCGGTAACTATTTCCATGGTAAGTGGGCCATGGAGAGTCTGCCAAAAAAGGATTTCTTGGTACCGTTTCACTAGGATTTATTTGAGCTTGTCCAAACAAGGGGCCAAAAAAGAGGCCGAGCAAAAGAATCCGTTTAAAATAGGTTTTCATGGTCAATAATTGATTGTGATGGGTTGTCAATTTGTTGGGTTAGACGTTTGGTAAAGCCGGAAAGCTGCCTTTGGGGTCATAAATACAATATCACCGTTCCAACCTATTTGGATACCGCTTCCCGTGGCATTATTCATTTTTTCGGTACCCAATGGAAGATAAAATGAGGAAATTCCTGTTCGCCAATCAATGGCCTCAAAAGTCCATAAGCGCTTTTTTCCGGGCAACTTCCTTCTCCCCACCGCATATACCAATCCGGTTTGGGTACTTAAAGCCTGCATGCTGTTTGGAAGTGCAATTTCGGTATTTATCCATTCCTTTTCAAAACGGTTCCTTTCAGAATCCCAAAAGTATTTTGAAAGACCTGGATTGTCCTTCTTGCCATAAGGCCACAGTCCTGTCCAATTTGCAACCAACACCTTATTATTGTGCACCAAGACGGAATTTTTGGAAGGTTTTGGTTTATTTTTTCCGTAGTCTATTTTAATTTCACCGGCAATCCTTCTTACTTTTCCAGGCAAAGCCTTCCATTCTTTTGGTATTTCTTGGCGCCAGAGTGCAAAAAGAACCAAGGGATCGCTTTCATTGGTCACTACCAGCAATTTATCTTCTCCAGCATTCATTAAACTTAGAGTGCTTCCACTTTTCTCCGTTTTGGCAAACCAATTTTGCTTGATGCCATTTTGCCCAACTTGAAACTGATACGTTCCTCTGTTACTGTTGATGTAGACAAAATCCCCCTCCTCCACGGCCATGTTATTCTGGATCTTTTCTTCCAGATTTAGAATCTGAACAATTTTCCTGCTATCTGTATCGAACAACGCTATTTTACCTTTTCGCGTTGTAATTACGATTTGCCCATTGTACAAAAGCTTCATACCTATCATGAAATCAAGTCCAGGTCCTTTGGTCTTCAATTCTGGAGTCGGTATTTTGGCGAGCAGTTCGATTTCGGAATAGGGGTCCTCTAAATCTTTGTCCCTAAGAATGTATAAAGTCCAGTCGGACATAAAATAACAGAGCTTATTCTTGGCCATTACCCAATAGCCGCTCACTAATTTATGGCCTAGTTTGGCTTTGTCAGCGAAAATCACTTGAGTCTTATCGTTTTCAATAATGAGTTTATAAATCTTTTTGGCATTAGTGCCCCAACATACATAAGCACCGTTCGGGTATCGCTCCGAAACTATTGTCCCTGAAGGAGACCATCCGTCATTTGCCGTGCCAAAGGGGATACGGTCCAATTTCAGGTTTCCCAAGGATGCTAAGGATGCCTCATCCGTACTTTGTTGGCAATAGGTGCCATGCCCTTCGGGCCAGGGAGAATCTGGGGCAAACGGATTTCTTGTTTGTGCCAAACAAAGGGTTGTAAAAAGAAAAACGATAAAGAATGTAATTCTCACGGCATATATATTGAGGACATCTACTTTTCCCATTAAAATCGAATTGGTAGATTACCTAAGTCACACAATTTTCCAACACATAAAACTAAAACTCAGCATCTTTGGGCAATTTATTTCTATCTATTTGATTTCCAAGTTTATCATAAAAAACGTAGGTAATGGTACTTCCTTTTTTGAGTCGAACCCGATAGTATTCCTTTTGGGTCTGATACAGCTTGATATGGGTCCCGCCTGTAATTCGATATCCCGGGAAACCCGATTCTAAATCGGGAAGTAAAAAACCTGGTATGGTCTTCGGACCATAGTACTCCGCGTAGTAAATCAATACGCCACTAGGTGTATACCGGGCATTGCTCAACGGACGTTTGCCTTCCTTCATGACCGATATATAACGTGTAAAGCTGTTACCTTGCCTCCCGGTAGACTCTTGACTTTTCCATCGCACAACTTTTTTCCCTTCAAAATTAGCGTTCTGTGCAGTGATCACTTCAGAAGGAACCTCACCAACAGAGATAATCGTTCCCTTAAATGTTGTGCTTTGGCCAAACAAATCGCATAGAAAAAAAAGGGCAGCGCCTAAAAGATAAATGGGTTTCATATAAAAAGCTTTAAAGGTTAAACTATTATTAATACATTTCTTTTCACAAGGAACTGCATAATACATGCCCTTAGTACCCAATTGAAGGACTTTTCAATGAATTCAGGCAAATTTTCAACCAAATGGCAACAAATGATTTCCACGAGAAGGGCAACCTACCTATCGATTGCATTTCTTCTGTTGGTATTGGCCGCATGGAATTATTATCGGGAGTTTTTTAGACTGGACCAAGCCCTATCTTTGGGGTTTCTCTTAGCGCTTGAAACATTTGGAATGTTGGCGGTAGGCTATTTCTGGCTAAGTAAATCGCCTAAGTTTCCCAGGGTCTCATTTTGGATTTGGACTTTGATATTTACCTTATTGCGGTGGCTCGTCGTTTTCTTCATACTTCAACACCATTTACCCAATTGGACCGTGTTCCATTACCCGGACCGGGCTGTTGTTTATCTGTTATCCACATCTGCCACACTTATTTTTCTGGGCTACAGCTACTCAATCTACGAATGGGGGCTGGCCGCCAGAATGGAATATATATCCAAAACAAAAAATACCTTTGGAAATTTCCAAAGTCCAATACAAATACGAAGTGAAGGAAAAACCATTCGCCTGCTACCCCATGAGATATTTTATTTGGAAGCTAAAGGAGAGTATGTGAACTACATAACCCGAAATGCAAACTATATGTGTTTTCAAAGAATGAAAGTGGCAGAAAGCAAGTTGGGGGAGTACGGATTTCTTAGGGCCCATAGATCCTTTATAATAAATCCTATGGCTGTCAAATCATTTTCATCCCATAAGCTAGAAATGGAGGACCACAAGGAAATACCTATTGGCAATACCTACAAAACAGGACTCATCAATGTTTTGAGAGTACATGAAAAGTAAGAACGTTTGTGATCAACCAATTTATACAACCAACATACCATGAGCACCGATTATAAAAGCCCGTCATTTAAAAAACTGCTGGATTCTCTTCAACAACAAAGTTGGGAACTTGAACTTATTATTTCGGGGTTTGCCATTTTTGGACTTTTTACAGCGTACGAGCCGATAAAAACCTCTATGTTGAATGCCCAGAACGGAGATCAGATATACAGCTTTATCGTTTTCTTCATTGCCTTGATGGTTTGCTCCATCTTATTGTTCAACTTACTGCTCCACGTTGTTCTGCGTGGACTATGGATCGGTGCTTTGGGCTTGCGATATGTCTCTGGCGACATAGAATTTGATCAATTGAAGTACGCTGAGAAATTCAAAAAGTATCTGCGGAAAAAAATTGTCTCCTTTGATAGATATATCGCCAATTTGGAAAACTATTGCAGTGTACTTTTTGCAATTTCGTTTCTTCTCGTGTTCTATGTCCTGGCCATTGCCTGCGTTAATATTTCCATCGTATTGGTGGCCAACTTCATTATTCAAAATGATGCCCTCCCCGGATGGCTGTCCTATGGATTGGGCACTGTCTTGATGCTATTTTTAGGGATAGGAATGTTTTTGACCTTCTTTGATTTTATTACCCAAGGTCTTCTCAAAAGAAATAAATGGATTGCCAGAATCTACTTTCCCTTTTACTGGGTCTTTAGCTTTATTACCTTATCCTTTCTCTACAGACCCCTGGTGTACAACTTTTTGGACCATCGTTTTGGAAAACGTTTGATTCTACTTTTGACGCCCATTTATCTTTTGATTCTTTTTCTGACCTCATTGGAAAACAGAAACTCCAATTTTTGGGATGAAGATGCAAGTTCATCCGAAATCTTCGCGAACAAAGACAATTACGCCGATATGCAGACCAAGGAAGATGATTATCCAGGAAATGTTGTCATTCCCTCAAAGGTTGTCACTGATGATTATTTACAGATATTCTTACCGTTCTCAGGAAAAATAGAAGATAGGATTTTTGAATTTGACGAATCCTTACGGCCGGAGAACGACCGTAGAGGGCTGAGATCAAAAATTGAGTTCAGCTCCAATGGCGGCGATAGATTGACCCGTCGAAAGCGGAAGGACAGCATCCGCAAAAAGTATATCGATGTATTCAATGTCATGTATTCATTTAAAATTGACAGTTTGGATTTTGACAGCGAATTTATATTGACAAAAGATAAGGGAGACCATCTCGGATTTGAAACCTATCTGAATTTGGATAGCCTTTCTGAAGGCAAGCACAATTTAAAACTGATACAAAGAAAAATATCCACGGAAGGAGATACTGCAAAACTTACCATGCGCACTGTCCCGTTTTGGCATTACAAAAAATGAAACGTAGATTCCCGATCAGGGAAATCGAACTACTGCAAATGCAGCTGATGTGCTAAAATTAGTACTTTGACCATAGTGATAATCTGCCCATAATTCACTAACTTTTCCTTAAACAGTTGATGAAATGGAAATCAATTACAATATTATTTCCACCATCCATATTTTTGGTTTTCTTCAAGGTCTGATTCTTGGTTCCATTCTTTTGGTTATAAGTAGAAAAAAGGACAGGTCCACCTTTTTTTTGGCCCTCTTCGTCTTGACCTATACCTATTGCTTTATCCCCATAGTGCTAGAAGACATGCATATTCTGAGGTATTTCCCTGAACTCCAGGTTCTACCAAGACCTGGAGAATGGTTGTTGGCCGCACTGTTTTTTATCTATATCCAGCGAATTTCCATCCTCACTAACGAAACCATACATTATTGGTGGTTGTACCCAGGGGCCGTCATTGTAGTGCTACAGATCATTCTGTTTTTTTTTCCCATAAGCATAAAAACAGGGATTGCCCAGGCCTTCTGGTATAAACCAATTTTTTTATTGGGGCATGTATATTCCACTGCGATTTTGATTTACGGTATACGTGTGCTTAACAGACATGTCAGGGAAGTAGGAAATCAATATTCCAATTTGGATTCCAAAAACCTTATCTGGGTAAGACGCTTTTTAATGTTTGCGGTAGTACTGTTTGCCATGCATTTTATAGCCTATTTTACGTACGAATCCACCTTAATCCGTGTTCTCTATGCCAGTATGAATGTCTTTATGCTGTATTGGGCCTCGATTCACGGGGTGATACAACCCAACATTACTTCCGTAATCTCCGAAAATCCTAGTTCGGATATCCCCAAAGGGAACGATAAAAATCCAAAGGAAATCAATATTATTCCTGTTTCTGAAATGCGACTGATCGTGGACAAGGTAGAAGAGTATATCACAAATACCGAAGTTTTTATGGATAAAAACCTGACCATTACCAACGTCGCTGAGGCAATGCATGTACATCCTAAAAGAATTTCGATGTCCATAAATAAAGTATGCCAGGAAAACTTTAATACCTACATCAATCGACATCGAATTGAAAAAGCGGAAAAAATGCTTTTGGACAAGCATTCACAAAACTTCAGTATTGAAGGAATTGGTACTGAAGTCGGATTTCAAAGCAAAAGCGCCTTCTACACCGCTTTTAAGAGAATTACAGGAACCACCCCATTTCGATACAAAGAAAAACTGGCCTCTTGAAGCGCATGCCCACTTTCAGATTTGCCGATGAACTTGCAAAAATTCAAAAACATGCAAAACGATATCGTGTATAGGAAATGTTGTGTTTTGGACCGTAACATTGTCTAAAAAAGATAGTACCTAACACTGCCAGTTAAACAACATGTCTATCGTCCATTCGAAGTAAAAAATGGAAAATAGTTCGCATGTCTGCATTCCGAACTCAATCCAAACCGCATTTCTTTCCCATGTCAGGCCAAAAATGAATATTTGCCGCCTCAATAAATTAGCATGGATTTATCGAAGTATGTCAGTTGGTTATGTTTGGCCATTATTTGGGTCTGTTTTGTTCTGTGGGAGATTCAAATTCAATCCTGGTTACAAATCAATCCGTCCTTTGTGGTGCGGTATGATTTGATGTTATTGCCCCTACTCATGGTTGTTTCGTTTTACGTAGTGTACGTAACACTCAAAAAGTAAGGCTATGAAATGTGTACAATTGAATCCCGAAGGCAATTTTGATTTGTGGGATGTGGAGAAAATCAAAGAACTGAAGGACGAGGAAAGCATTCGGGATTCTCTTGGACAAAAATTATTGTATGAAAATGGTTCTTCGCGTCTTTGGGATATCACCCTATGGCCCAACCAGCGTATTCCATTTCGGAGACATCGATTTCCCTGTAGTTTTGTCTGCATAACTTCTGGTCTTTCCATTTCAAGATACGGAAACGGAAAAATCAAGTTGATCCAGTTTGAAAAAGGGGATACCGAATACTTGGAACCAGACCAAGAAAATTACATTCACGATATGGAAAACATAGGGGATTCCGTATTAAAAATGTATGTCCTTGAATTTCGGTACGAAGAAAACGTAAAAAACAGTTGATCTAATTCCCTTGTTCAACAAGTGAACTTTCCTGACGGTTTCTTACCTTCATGGAGTGAAAGTCATCAGTACAAATCTAGGCAAGCCCGTTTTTTTTGAATGGAATGGGGAAAAACAGGCAACGGGAATTTATAAATATCCTGTTGATGGCCCACTGCTCTTGAAAGAAGAAGATGTAGCCGGAGATACCGTCTCCGACCGCAGAGTGCACGGGGGTATTTTTAAAGCGTGCTATCTCTTTTCTTCTGATTTTTATCCATACTGGAAAGAAAAGTATCCAGATTTGAAATGGAATTGGGGAATGTTCGGTGAAAATCTGACCGTGGCCGGTTTGGATGAATCAGAACTAATGATAGGGAATATTTACCAGTTGGGAACCGCATTGGTACAAATAACCGAACCGAGAGAGCCCTGCTACAAACTGGGCATCCGTTTTGGGACCCAAGATATTTTGAAACAGTTCATTGACCATGGCCACCCGGGAACCTATATTCGAATTCTGAAAACAGGCCAAGTCCAGATAGGTGATGAACTCCAACTCGTGGAACAAGCCAAAAGATCGCTTAGCACAAAACAGTTATATGAACAGCTCTTCGCCCGGAAAAAAAATCCAAACCTTCTACAACTGGCCGTTGAAAACGAAGCACTGCCCATTCGGAAGAGAGAAAAATTAAAAAAACTGCTAGAAAGAGGAAAAGCCCCATAAAGAGGCCCTTCCTTAACTGAAATTAACTAAACAACTTATCTTATTCGCATGGTCTCCGTATAAGTACCCAACTTATCGACCACCACAACGGTATACTCATCTTCAAAAGCCTTTTCAAAATTGAATGCTTTTTCTACTACAATTTCGCCTTCGATGGTCTCGCTGTACACCATACGATCTTCAGAATCGTATACTTTGAGCAATACGGTTCCCTGTGTTAAGTTCAATAAGTTCAAAAGAAGTTTATCCCCCTTTTTGATAAACACAGGTTCCAATGTAACCGCGATCAAGTTTTTTTCTACTTCTGCTTTTGCTACACCTTTTTTGTTAAGGTGCACTGCGGCTTTGTTGGCCATTCCCAATCCTGATACCAACAAAAGTCCGGCTACTGTAATTGATTTAAACACTGATTTCATAACGTTTTCGTTTTTTAAGATTACAAAGCAAAAGTATCTGGGAATTGTACATAAAAACACGACCATTTTTTCCAATATCTGTGGGATTTTACCATCTCTAGTATGTTAAATTGGTATTAAAGGTAATTTACCATAGTTTTTTGGTAATTTTGCATAGATTCCATGTTGGGGCAACGTATACCTTTATTATATGAAAGGAAAAATGGGTATGATTTTACAAAAACCTGCTTTTGAGGCAATTGCGCCGAACTTTGGACATTCATTTACCTATCAAAAGTTCAATGCGAACAAGGAAAATAAAAATAATGGTTGGCATTATCATCCTGAGTTAGAACTTGTTTACATTAATGGAGGGTCCGGAAAACGCCAAATTGGAAGCCATGTATCCTATTTTAGGGATGGCGACCTTATTTTAATTGGCTCTAATCTGCCCCATTGTGGATTTACCGATAAACTGACCGGGAATAAAAGTGAGACCATCATACAGATGAAATACGATTTCTTGGGAAGCGATTTTTTCAATATCCCGGAAATGAAGAATATCCAAAACCTTTTTGAAGTGGCCAAGGGCGGTATCGCATTTTCCGGCAAGACAAAAATGAAGGTTGGGGAAAAGATGGAGATTTTGGAGTATCAGACAGATTTCCAGCGCCTGCTGTCCATATTGAACATTTTAAACGTTCTCGCTACCTCAGATGATATCAAAGTTTTGAACGCTGAAGGTTTTTCCATTGAAACAGAGGTAAAGGACAACGACCGAATCAATATTGTATTCAATCATGTAAAGGCACATTTTAAAGAAGATATTACCTTAGAGGAAATTGCAAATAAGGTCAGTATGACGGTCCCCTCCTTCTGTCGCTATTTTAAGAAAATCACAAATAAAACCTTTACGCAGTTCGTCAATGAATATCGTTTGGTCCATGCGTCCAAATTGTTGGCAGAACAGCCCATGAGCATAACCCAGGTATGTTATGAAAGTGGATTTAACAATTTCTCCCATTTCAATAAGTCGTTCAAAGCCTTTACAGGTCAAAATCCATCGGAATATAGAAACCAGCTAAAGACCATACTTCAATAAGGATGCAATTATTTAGCGAAAAACGGTACCTAGAGTTGCCAGATAGCGATATTTGGTACTACCCCGGTTTTTTAGCCAAGCAAGAAGCTGACCGGTATTTCCATTTACTCAAGAATAAAACACCCTGGCGCCAAGATAATATCAAACTATTTGGAAAGGTATATGCCCAACCTAGATTGACCGCTTTGTATGCCAATAATGACAAGAGTTATTCGTATTCCAACATTACAATGTACCCCCAGCGGTTCAATGAGGAGTTACTCTCGCTTAAAAAACGCATCGACACTGAGGCAAATATCGAGTTTACCACCTGTTTGCTCAATCTGTACAGAGATGGAAAAGACAGCAATGGATGGCATTCAGATGATGAAAAGGAACTAGGTCAAAACCCGGTTATCGCTTCGGTTACCTTAGGCACCGAACGTTTTTTCCATTTGCGGCATAAGTCCAACAAAGCCCTAAAGCACAAAATTTTACTCGAACACGGCAGTTTGCTATTGATGAAGGGACAGACCCAACATTTTTGGCAACACCAAATTGCCAAGACTTCTAAAAAAATTGGTGAACGAATAAATTTGACCTTTCGGGTAATTCAGTAAAGTTTACCTTTGCAAAGCATGAAAAAGAATTTTACCGAACGCGAAATTGATCGTATTATAGAAATGGCTTGGGAAGATCGCACTCCTTTTGAAGCCATAACGTACCAATTCGGAATTTCAGAGCAAGAGACCATAGAACTTATGCGCCGTGAAATGAAACGAAGCAGTTTTAAAATGTGGAGAAAACGCGTTCAGGGAAGGAGCACCAAACATGCAAAACTCCGGACTACTAATATTGACCGATTTAAATGTTCCAGACAACGGCAAATTACGGGAAACAAAATCGCGAAAAGATAGACTTTATCTAAAAAGTTCATTGAGCACCTTGGCCATACGCAGACCGCCTCGCTTCTATTGCTGAAAAAGGAGGGTGTTGTTATCGTAGGCGTATTTATATCCCAACTTATCACCAGAACTGGCAGAATTATAAACGGTCACCGCGAGCTCGTGGGTTTCATGTATCCAATCGTAAATGGTACCCATCTGGATTTGCTTTCGCTCTTTTCGAGACACACGGTTCAGCTCATCAGCTAATTCAGTATAGGTCATCCCGTAAGAAACAATCAAATTTTTGTCCCACAATCGATGGAGATTGGTTGCTTCCCCAAACCATTGCAATCGTATATCATTCCCGCCACGATCCTCTCCCCTGCTTGCGTGCATGGGTTGGTGCATATCACCTATCAAGTGAACCAACATTTTTAAATAGAAAATACGGTCCTCTCTCGGACTGTTTTTATCTTTAACAATACGTAT
Source organism: uncultured Allomuricauda sp. (assembly GCF_937884665.1). GTDB lineage: Bacteria > Bacteroidota > Bacteroidia > Flavobacteriales > Flavobacteriaceae > Flagellimonas. The sequence continues at coordinate 56,062 of NZ_CAKZYF010000190.1, forward strand.
ACACGTTTCCATACCCACCATTAAATCGCCATACGGACTTTTCTCCGAATCCTCATAACGCATTCCCAAAGGATAATTCACATAATGCCAAGGGGAAAACCTGGCATTTTTCCTATCTGCTTTTATTTCATCTGCAAAGGTTGTGGCAAAGGCCAAGCTATGTCCCCCCAATAAATCCTTTAAGGCCCTCTTGGTTTTGGCTGTCAAATGGTGCTCAGCAATTTTTCCTGTTATTCGATGTCCTGTTTTGCCCCAGTAATTTCCGAAACCAAATAAAGGCATCAGACTTAGTAGAAGAATAAAATGTTTCATGATTGATGTAGTTGATGTTCAAAAGTAAAAACTAGTGGCGATACCCCTGCCATAAACTAGAGAGGATTTCCAGGATATATTAAAATCAAGAGTTCAAAAACATTTGGGATTTTTTTAACTAAGCTTCCCCTTAAATTTGCCCGACTAATTCAAACTAACACATGTCAAATATCCGTTTGATATTTCTTACGGGAGTTCTACCCGTTTTCCTATTTGCTCAAAATCCCTCCAAAACCTTTGTTGTAAAGTATATTGACCAAGCTATTAAAATCGATGCGATCTTGGATGAACCAATATGGGAAACGGCCGAGAGCGCCCATGATTTTCAGCAATATTTCCCCTCAGATTCCATTTTGGCGGAGCAGCAAACGGATATAAAAATGCTTTACAGTGCGACCACCCTGTATATTGGCATAAAAGTAAATACAGAGGGAAGCGATTATGTGATTCCATCCCTTCAGCGTGATTTTCGCGCCGGGGGAAATGATAACATCAGTCTCCTTTTCGACACCTTTAATGATGGTACCAACGCTTTTTTGTTCGGAATGAATCCATACGGGGTCCGTAGGGAAGCGCTTATCTCCAATGGAGGTACTTCTTTGAGCGGTTTCACTACCTCATGGGACGTAAAATGGCGAGGCGAATCTAAAATCTATGACGGTTATTACGTTTGTGAAATGGCCATTCCCCTTACTTCGTTTAAATTCAAGCAGGGAGAGACCAAATGGCGATTCAATAGTTATCGCTTCGATATGCAGACCAATGAGACCAGTACCTGGGCCGAAATACCACAAAATCAGTTCGTCTTCAATCTGGCTTTTATGGGCGATATGGTATTTGAAAAGCCCTTGGGGAAATCAAGAACCCCACTTGCCCTGATTCCCTATATTAATGGAATTTCATTGAAGGATTTTGAAAATGATGAAAGTACCAACGAATTTAATTTTGGGGGCGATGCAAAAGTGGCCATAGGAAACGGGATGAATCTTGATATTACCGTGAATCCTGACTTTTCCAATGTAGAAGTGGACAATTTTTTCACAAACCTAACCCGCTTTGAAGTAAATCTTCCAGAACGAAGACAGTTTTTTATCGATAATGTGGACCTTTTCGGGACATTTGGAAACGAGCGCGATTCCAACCCTTTCTTTTCACGAAGAATAGGCATTGCAGAGGATATTAACGACGAAACCATTGAAAACGGTATCATCGGGGGTATTCGGCTGAGCGGTAAACTCAATGAAGATTGGCGGCTTGGACTTTTGAACATACAAACGGAAGAAGATATACCCAACGAAATACCCAGCAATAACAATACGGTCTTCGCCCTTCAAAAAAAGATTTTTTCCCGCTCTAATCTGAGTTTCATTTTCGTGAACAGACAGACCTTTAATGATTATGATTTTTTGGATGAGAATGATCGCTATAATCGTGTTGTGGGACTCGATTATAACCTTGCGTCATCAGACAATACTTGGGTGGGTAAATTTTTCTTCCACAAGTCATTTGCCCGGGACATAGGGGACGATGATAGCGCCGGAGGCGTTGATTTGCAATACAATTCAAGACATGTGAATTTTGGACTTCGCGGAAATTTTGTTGGGGAAGACTACCGTGCAGACCTTGGTTTTGTGAGAAGACAGGATATTGTGGCCGCTAGACCTTTTTTCGAATATAATTTTTGGCCCAAAAAAGGAAAAATCAATTCGCACGGTTTTCGGGTTGGTCCAAATGCGATTTGGAGACCCAATCTAGACTTTCAAAACACGGATTACAATATTTTTTTACGATGGGAAGCGCAATTCAAGACCCAAGAGGAAATAGCGGCAAGGGTTTTCAATAGGTTCACTTTTTTAACAGACCCCTTTGACCCGACAGGAACTGACGGCGCTGTTGAACTGCCCGCAGACCAAGGATATTATTACACCAGCTATGAAGTAGAATTTCAAAGTGATAGGCGTAAAGTGTTCTCCTATGCCCTACAACCTGGGTATGGAGATTTTTTCAATGGAAATCGCTTTTCTTTCGAGGGCAATATGAGTTTGCGTTTGCAACCCAAGGTATTTCTTTCCTTGGACTTGGTCTATGACAATATTACGCTTCCTGACCCTTTTCCGAGCGCTGACATTTGGTTGGTCAGTCCACGGGTCAATATTACCTTCAGTAAGTCTATATTTTGGTCCAACCTCATACAGTATAGTAATCAAAGGGACAACCTCGGCTTTAATTCTAGATTACAGTGGCGCTTCGCCCCCTTGTCCGACCTATTTGTGGTGTACAATGACAATTATTTTGTAAATAACTTTATGCCCCGTAGCAGGTCTATCAACCTTAAGCTCACTTATTGGTTGAATATCTAAGCCTGAATATTATACGCCTCAGTTTTTTCTATATTTGGTCGCAAGACTTGAAAGTACCATGGACCAACTACCTTTTACCGAAGACACAGTAATATTTGGACTTCTCTGTTTAAGCCTGGGATTTGTTTTTTACACTTCCTCCATTAAAACGGTTTTTTGGAAAAGATTTTATTCTATTGTACCCACAGTACTTATGTGCTATTTACTGCCCGCCATTATGGCCAGTACAGGTTTAATAAATGAAGAAGCCTCAAACACCTACTATATTGCCAGTAGATATCTTTTGCCCGCTGCACTCATTTTGATGACCCTGAGTATTGATCTCAAGGCCATTTTTAACTTAGGTCCAAAAGCACTGATCATGTTTTTGACAGGAACGGTCGGAATTATCATTGGGGGACCGCTGGCCATTTTAATTGTTTCCATTTTCTCTCCTGAAACGGTTGGAGGAGCTGGTTTTGATGCGGTTTGGCGCGGCCTTGCCACAATTGCGGGAAGTTGGATCGGGGGAGGCGCCAACCAAGCGGCAATGCTTGAGGTCTTTCAATTCAACCAGGAAAAATATGGTGGAATGGTACTCATCGATATTGTTATGGCCAATGTATGGATGGCCATAATCCTTTTTGGGATAGGAAGGTCCAATAAAATCGATGCTTGGCTTAAAGCCGATAATTCATCTATAGAAGAGTTAAAGGAAAAAGTTACCGCCCACACCAAAAAAATTGCTAGGGTCACTAGCTTGCCCGACTTTATTATGCTTCTTTTTTATGCCTTTGCCGGAGCCGGTATCGCACATTTTGTCGGTCATTACATTTCCGAATTTCTGGAAGCAAATTTCGAGGTTATCCGAAATAAGGAAAAGATGCTTTCTTCACTCGGGTCCAAATTTTTATGGATGGTGGTGGTAGCAACTTTCATCGGTATTGCACTTTCCTTTACCAAGGCCAAAAACTATGAGGGGGCGGGAGCCAGCAAAATCGGAGGTGTTTTTATTTATATTTTGGTGGCGACCATAGGAATGAAAATGGATTTGGGCAGGGTTCTGGAAAATCCAGGTCTTATCCTTATTGGACTTATTTGGATAAGCATCCATGCGCTACTATTGATCTTGGTGGCCAAATTGATACGTGCACCCTATTTTTTCCTGGCCGTTGGCAGCCAAGCCAATGTTGGAGGCGCTGCATCTGCTCCTGTAGTAGCCGCGGAGTTTCATCCTTCCCTGACTTCCGTGGGAATTCTGTTGGCCGTTTTTGGCTATGTGGTCGGAACTGCTGGGGCATATATTTGTGCTTTGCTCATGGAGGTGGCTTCCCAGATGTAAACTTCTGTAGAATTTCCAAAAATTCAGGAATATTATGCATATTTGCCCCGCAAAATGGAGTTTATGAAACAAATCTTGTCAATTTTCCTTCTGGGGATGCTCGTGTTTTCATGTGGTGAGGACCATCAATTCAATATGACCGTTTCCGGTAATATTGATGGTCTTAAAAAGGGAATGCTCTATTTTCAGCAGTTCAAGGATTCCTCTTTGGTAAATCTGGATTCTTTGGAAATTAAAGGGGATGGGGGCTTTACGTTCTATCATAATTTGGACAGTCCTGAAGTGCTCTATCTCTATCTTAAAAAAGAGGATAACAATGATATCAACGACCGAATCACCTTTTTTGGAGAACCAGGAGAAATCCGTATCAACACCTCATGGAAAACTTTTGATGTAAATCCAAAGATCAGCGGTTCTAAAAGTCATGAAAAATTGGAAGAGTTCAACGAGATGATTTCACAGTTCAACATACGCGAACTGGAACTTTCCCAAAAAATGGTTTCTCCCGAAATTCAAGAGGACTCTTTGGCAATGGACTCCATACAACAGCTGGTACAACGAAATGTAATACGTCGGTATCGCTATGCGATAAATTTTGGATTCAACAATCCAGACTCTTATGCAACACCCTACTTAATGTTAACAGAAGCCAGTGAAGCAAATCCGAGATATCTCGATTCTATTTATAACCAGTTGTCCCCCGAAATAGTGGCTTCAAAATATGGAAAGGAATTCAAGGAATTCTTGGGGCAATAAGGGTTTAATCCGCCAGTTTATTAAGTTCTTCGACCAATTCCGTCGCCTTTTGTTCTAGCTGGGCACGAATGTCCTTGAAATGAATTTTTTTATCGTCAACTTCTTTTTGATGGATTTTTGACATGATATCATCAAAGACCATAATCGCTTTATCGATGATAACACTACCTTCGTTCGAATTTTTATTGTTTGAACCCGATTCCCAGATATAAACGGCATCTATTATATCGCCCAACACAAAATTGAAATCTTTCTTTAAATCGCGAATACTGGCCATAACACCATTTTTTCAAATGTACTATTAAATGCTAACTTCTAAAAGTTTGACATTTTCTGTCCCTATATCTACGAATTTACTCGCCGCAGGGATTAGAAGAGTTTCCCCTTTCTCTAGAGAAGCACTCCCTTGATCATTGGTTACAAGCGCCCTTCCCCCAACACACATATATATTGTGAAGGAATCCCGTTCTGTCAAAAATATTTTCTGGTTACGGTCCAATTGGATAAAATTCGTTTTAAAATAGGGGCAATCCACCATACTATTGGATTGGTTTAGTGCATTGGCATACGCTACCTTAAAGTCATCCTTTTTCTCATAATCCATGGCATCCAGCGCCAGTTCCGTATGAAGTTCCCTTAAATTGCCATCTTTATCTTTTCTATTAAAATCGAACACGCGGTAGGTTACGTCTGAAGTTTGTTGGATTTCGGCCAATAAAACTCCGGCACCAATAGCATGAATCTTACCAGTATTGATAAAAAAAGTATCTCCCTCGCCAACTTCTTCATAATGCAATAAATCTAACAAGGTGCCTTCTTCAAGATTACGTACGTATTCATCTTTTTGTACCGTTTTGTTAAACCCTACGATGAGTTTAGCCCCAGGGTCAGCATCCATGATATACCACATCTCCGTCTTTCCGAAGGAATTGTGGCGCTCTTTCGCTAAACCATCATTGGGGTGCAACTGAATGGACAAATCTTTTTTGGCATCAATAAACTTTATCAAAATGGGGAATTCCGAACCAAATCTTTCAACAACGCTTGAACCGAGCAGATTTTTACCATGATCTCGAATGAGCTCATTCAAAGAAGTTCCTTTAAGCGACCCGTTGGCCACTTTCGAAATTGCCCCATCCACTCCGGAAAGCTCCCAGCTTTCGCCGGTAATTTTGCTTGTTATCGGTTTCCCCAAAACATCCTTTAACTTGGTACCTCCCCACAGTCTTTCTTTAAGGATGGGTGTAAACTTTAGCGGGTACAACATCTTATCCGGTATAGGTTACAAAGTTTCGGGGCGTTTCATAGAGGACGACCTCCAACTTTTTACTTTCATCAATCTGGGACCTCAATTTGTTCCAAATAACCACAGCAATGTTCTCAGCGGTCGGATTAAGGCCCTTAAAATCTGCTACGTCTTCATTCAGGTTTTTATGATCAAATGCGTCTTCCACATGAGCTTTTATCAAATCTTTGAGCACCTTCATGTCCATGACATACCCCGTTTCAGGATCAATTTCCCCTTCCACACTTACAATTAAATCATAGTTGTGCCCATGATATCTTGGATTATTGCATTTCCCAAAAACAGCTTCGTTTTTCTCAAAGCTCCAATCTGGGCGATATAACCTGTGGGCCGCATTAAAGTGCGCTTTTCTACTGACCTTTACTTTCATGATTGTTCTTGATTTTCAATAAGATAATCGTAAAACCGTTCAAAAATAATTTTGAACCATGCCGTGTAATTATCTGGATTTTTAAGGATATCTGAATGGATTTGGGTAGGATGCATCCACTTCCAATCTGCTACTTCTTCTTTATTTATTTTTGGGAGTCCGTTATAACGGCCTATCAGTACATGATCAAGTTCGTGTTCCGTAAGGCCATTGTCAAAAGGAGCCTTATAAATAAATGAAAACAACTCCTTGAGTTCCACAGAGAAACCCATTTCTTCCCGTAAACGACGTTTTCCTGCTTCAATATTGCCCTCTCCGTCGCGTTGATGGCTACAACATGTGTTGGTCCACAATAGTGGGGAATGGTATTTATCCGCCGCACGTTGCTGAAGCATTATTTCTCCAGAGTCATTTAGTACAAATACGGAAAACGCGCGGTGTAAAAGCGCCTTTTCGTGGGCTTCCATTTTGGGCATCAGTCCAATGGGTTGGTCATCCTCATTGACCAATATCACATTTTCTTCTTTCATTGGGTAAAAATAGGGCGTTTGGCGGAAATTGTTCCCACCAAGTTTTCTAAAATGTTCTTAAGGCGATGTTTGTTAGAAGAATCGGGGAGACTTCAAGTTACCCACGTTGCGAATGAAATCGTATCGAATGAGGACTTCAAAGGAGCCATCATTGAACCTAGTACCGCCTAAGTCCGTGATTTCCCGATCATAAGCTAGACCGATAAGTATCTCATCCGAAATACGAAATCCAAAAAGGCCGCTAAAGGCAGCATCCCAGCGATATGCCACGCCACCAATAAACTTTTCGTTATACATGAAATTGGCCGAAAGGTCTACCTGCAAAGGAGCACCTTGGGTCAATTTGGTCAACAAAGTCGGTTTGAATTTTAAAAACGGATTGATATCATAAACGTAACCGGTTATCAAATACCAATTGATTTGTTCCCTGGCAGTGGAAATGGCCGATTCATCAAAATGCGTGGTTTCTAAAATCCGTGGAGCGGACAAACCGGCGTAAAATCGGTCAGTGTGATAGTAAACCCCTGCGCCTATGTTGGGAGAGAAACGATTTCTAATGTCTTGTTGCGCCTGCAGCTGGGGATCTATCTCAAACTCATCCAGTTCCGAGTAACGGATATCCAACATATGGGCACTTGCTTTTAATCCAAAACTTAATTTTCCATTAAAAGAAGTTTGAATACTATAGGAAAAATCGGCATCAAAATAGGTCTCGGAAGTAGGTCCAATTTTATCGTTCACTATAGAAATGCCAAAACCCACTCCCCGATAACCTAGAGGGGTATGGAGATTGAGCGTTTGTGTTTCCGGTGCTCCATCCAAACCTACCCACTGGTTGCGATATAGGGCCGCAATACTCAAATGCCCCCGTGAACCGGCGTATCCCGGGTTCACACTTACGGTATTGTACATGTATTGGGTATATTGTGCATCCTGTTGGCCAAATACAGAAGTGACCACGGTAAAAAAACAACCCAAAAACGCCGTAAACCTTATCTTTCCTCTATTTCGTTTCACAGTCGTCATTCCTTTATCGGTTAATATATAAGTAACCTGAGAGTTGTTTCATACTTGAATTCTGGTCTTCATAATCCACAATGTAGAAATAGGTTCCTACCGGCAATTTGTTGTCTTGATCCACGGTTACCCTTCCAGTGGAAGTGCCATCAAAAGCATTGCCGGCATTATCGTACCCCCGCGTCTGGAATACGAGAACACCCCATCTGTTGTAGATTTTTACAGTATTGTTTGGGAAATTTTCAATGCGCCTTATGGTCAAGACGTCGTGAACGGTATCACCGTTCGGTGTAATTACATTGATCACATCTGGCTGGTCATCTTCCGTTGGACCCAAATCAGGATCTAAATAGTTTGGAATACCGTCCCCATCGGAATCGTCATTCGCTCGATTCCCGTCCAAATTAAGGTCTTCATCTGTGGTTGCAATACCATCATCATCGTCGTCTGTATCACGATAATCCACTTCCCCATCTAAATCTGTGTCCGCTAAATCCGTGCTTGGATCATTAATTTCATCATTGATATCTGAATCATTGATAACATTGCCTTCGTAGCCATCATCAAGACCATCATTATCGCTATCAGAACCTATCGGTGAGACATCTGCAATCCCATCTTGGTCGAAATCATGAGCTTCAATTGAATCAAGTATTCCATCTCCATCACTATCGTCATCCACATAATCAGGTAGACCATCCAAATCCGTATCAATAGGTATAAGCCCCACGGTCCCAACCGCTTCATAGGCATCATCAACACCATTAAGGTTTGAATCCGTTAAGCTGGACGGAATATAGCCAGCAGTGGTTTGCGCTTCTACATTATCAGGAATTCCATCATTGTCGCTATCTATATCCAAATAATCTGGAATTCCATCCTCATCCGTGTCGGTCGGGTTTGTGGAAGGATCGTTGTCCGCATCGGCATTCAAGTCTTCAAAACTATCCAGAATGCCATCACCATCGGTATCCAAATCCATCCCTGGGGAATTCACCAATACTGTAACAGTGCCCGTACTGCAGTTTCCATCCATATCGCAAATGGTGTATTCAAAACTATCTGTTCCGGAAAATCCAGGATTTGGCGAATAGGTTACAGTATCATCTGATGGGTCAGAAGGAGTACCGTTTACCGCTATGGTCGCGGTTCCATTAGATGGAACAGTAATTGACAAAGAACCAGAATCAGGTAAATCGTTGTCGTTCGCCAAAATATCCACAGTCTCTGAAGTATCCTGCAAAACAGTCACAGAATCATCAATCGCATCGACTATGGGTAACACTTCTACAGATACCGTTGCCGTACTACAGCCCCCTGAAGAATTACAAACGGTATAGTCAAATGTATCGTTCCCGTTGAAATCTGGATTAGGTGTGTACGTTACGATATCATCCGACGGGTCATTGATCGTTCCATTGTCGTTTATCGCCACTGTTCCATTGGCAGGATTTGTGGCAGCAAGGGTTCCGGTAGAAGGCAAATCAGTGTCGTTTGAAAAAATCGGTATTATAACTGAATTATCTTCATCAACAGTTATCGAGTCGTCCATCAAAGTAGCCGCCTGGCTTAGGCAGACTACAGTGAATCGAGGTAATGCCGAGCTATTGCCAGCTTTTGTAACAGTAGCTAGGTATCTTTCTACTGTAACGGTACTTGTTACAAGAGGTCGGGTTTGATCTCCAGATAGTGCTGGATTCCAACTTACCGTAGCCCCTGAGGGAACACTTGCAGATATATCAAGTGTAACTTGGTTGTTGGGAGTTGTACAATCCGTTAAAATAAAATAACCTGTGGCATTGGAGCCACATAAAGTCCCATCGTAGGTCGCAAAGTAAACTCCCGGCTGTGTTGCTTCATAAAATGAATTTGTTCCTAAAACAGTACTCAAATTTGAGGCTTCATACCATCGATAGTTACTCTCATCGCCTCCACTCGGAGCTTGCAACAAGAATTGGGCACTCAATAGATTTGTTCCCATCAAAAGGATAAGAACCCCATGAAATAAAGACTTGTATATGTTGTTTGAATTCAAAATTGTATCCAGTCTGTATCAGTTCTTATTTCACGACAAATACTACATTGATAAGCGCGTTGTAATCAGCAGGTACATTGACGATATCATATTGCATGTTACCGTTTCCATCAATTGAGTCAATGTTCATCACCGCTGGGTCCGCGAAAGTGACGTAATAGTATAACTCAGAACGAGTATAGGTCGGTATGCTGCTTGGTGCGCCTGTACTCGCCGTAAAGTTGGACGCTGTTCCTCCATATTGCGTCAAATATTCTTGGTAAAGGTCTATAGTTCTATTGTTACCAGTGGTAGAAGCGTCGATTGCAATAGAAGGAGGATAAAAAATTCTTGCAGCTTTTGATGTAATTGGAGCTATGGCTTGGATAGCAGCTTCTACGGTTGTTTCGGTTGTGGGCGAACCTACACCGCCCTCGTCAACATCAACTGCGGTGACCAAATCAACTTCGCCAGCATCTTGATCATCACTGCCATCGTTGTCGTCCACCCAGCTGTAGGTACCGCTGCCATCGGTGCTCAGCACCTGGCC
>NZ_CAKZYF010000191.1 GCF_937884665.1 uncultured Allomuricauda sp.
CCGCCACATGCTCGGGAAGCGACGGGCAGATCGTACTGGATTTCACGGGCGTGGCCGACGGGGCCCATACCCTCGACTATTTCGACGGGGCCGCCAACCAGACCTTCAACGTCAACGTAGTGGGCGGACAGACCACCATAAACGGACTTTCGGCAGGCACCTACGACAACATCACCATAGAGGTCTCGGGATGTACCTCGACCGATGACATCGACATCACCCTCTCCGACCCCGCAATACCCACCATTGCCATCAACGCCACCACCGACCCCGCCACATGCTCGGGAAGCGACGGGCAGATCGTACTGGATTTCACGGGCGTGGCAGACGGCAACTATGACCTCGACTATTTCGACGGGGCCACCGCACAGACCTTCAACAACGTCACCGTGGCCAGTGGACAGGCCACCATAACCAACCTTTCCGACGGAACATACGACGACATCACCATAACCGTCTCGGGATGCACATCCGCCGAGGACATCGACATCACCCTCTCCGACCCCGATGCGCCCACCATTGCCATCAACGGCTTTGCCTCGCCTACAACTTGTGGAGGAACCAATGGTAGCATATCCTTTGACTTTACAGGGATACCGGATGGAATTTATAATATCGATTACGATGGAGGGTCGTTTAACAACGTTAGCATTATTGGCAATACTGCTGTTATAACTAACTTATCAGCAGGGACTTATGATAATATTAGCATAACAGTAAATTCTTGTATTTCTGCTGAGTTCCCCGATGTAACCTTGAACGATCCAGCCACTCCCACTATTACATTGGTGGGCAGTACACATCCGACAGCTTGCGGACTAACTGACGGTACCATAACTCTATCCTTTACCGGAATAGCGGATGGTATATATGACATTGATTATGAAAATGGTGTGTTCTTTGGACAAGAAATTGCTTTTGGGCAGACCATCATTCAGAATCTGGGTGAAGACACATATAACGATATTAGTATAACAAAATTTGGATGTAAATCTCTTGAAAATATTGATGTAGTTTTAAGTACTCCACCGCCACCAGTTCTAGATGGAATTGCAAATCAGGTTTCTTGTAATACCTATACCCTTCCCAGCATTTCAGGGTCAAACTTATCCGGAAGCGAAGCATATTATGATGAAACAGGTGGGGGAGGCACCCAATACTTACCAGGAGATGAAGTTACTAGTACCAAAACTTTATACATTTTTAGTCCTGGAACCGGAAATTGTCCTGATGTTGAAAGTTCATTTACCATAACTATAAACACCTTATCAGTATCTGTCATAGCAACGGCTGAGTCTTGTGTCGGTGAAGCTGATGGAAGTATTAACGTTACCATAAATAATGGGACAGGGCCATTTAATATACAATTAAACTCAGGTGCTTCACAAGTCTTCCCTAATAACGTATTTGCTCTAGAAAACCTTGGTACCGGAAATTACCTACTGGACATTACAGATGCCGATGGATGCCAAACCACATCCAGTATAGAAGTGATGGCCGGGCCAAATCTAGAGGCTTCGGTAACGTCCATTACTTCATGTAAATCAGGTTCGGCCATTAACACCATTCAAGTAGATTTTGTGGATTCGTCCGTGGCTTCCAACGTGCTGTACGCCCTAGATTCAAACAATCCAGAAGATTTTATTTTGGCTCCTGATTTTGGCAATATCCCTTCTGGAAATCATATTGTATCAATTCTCCATACCAACGGATGTTTGGTAAATATTCCATTCGTTGTTCCAGAAAATCTTGAGTTGGAGTTAACGGTCACTGGAATTGCTTCTGCCACAATTAGTGCAAATGCGACAGGTGGTGTTCAACCCTACACGTATTTCTTCGGCAGTGCCCCCGGAAGTACAGACAATACTTATACTACAACTCAAAATGGAACCCTAATTGTTCGCGCAGTGGATGCGAATGGATGCGAGGTCATTGGTGTAATAGAAATAAACTTGGATTTTGAGGATATTGAAATCCCGGACTTTTTTACACCTAACAACGATGGCCAAAATGATTTTTGGAGACCCCGAAACATAGAACCCTATCCCAATATTGAAACTTCAATTTTTGATCGCTATGGGAGAAGTATTAAAATAATGGGAGTTCTCGATAATGGTTGGGATGGATTCTATAATGGTAGACCGCTGCCTGCGGGAGATTATTGGCATATCGTTAAACTGAATGACGGATCTGGACGTGAATTTGTTGGGCATTTTACGCTGTTCCGATAAATGAAATTAAATAATGAAGAAAACAGTATTTATCATATTAGTATTGGGAGCTTTTGTGGTTCGTGGGCAGGAATTGACCATCCCACAACTTTCCCAGTATTTGTCAGACAATCCTTTTTTAATGTCGCCCTCATATGCCGGAATTGGCAATTATGTGAAAGTGCGAATGAATGGGCTGACCCAATGGGTTGGAATTCCTGATGCACCAGATACCCAATCGCTCTCTGCAGATGTTCGATTAGGTAATAGGTCTGGAATTGGTCTAGTTCTTTACAACGACTCCAATGGAGAGACCCAACAAAGGGGCAGTAAGGTCTCCTTTGCGCATCATTTAACCATTGACAGATATGAAGACCATTTTCTATCCATGGCCTTGTCCTTCAATCTCAACCAGTTTAGGATCGCCATAGAAAATTTTGACGATAACAATGATTTGGGAATTAACAACGATAGGGCTTCAAGTAACCCCAATTTTGACATAGGCACCCTCTACAGAAAAGGAAATTTTTATTTAAGCCTAAATGTTGCAAACCTTTTGAACAAGGATTTTGAAAAGTTCAATTTTCTGTTTGAACCCAATGTATTAAGAAACTATTATTTGTACTCTGGATATAAATTCAGAAAAAGTAGAAGAGCCGATTTTGAATGGGAACCTTCAATATTCTTTCAATATTTTGAAAGTGATGGGCGTTCCGTGACGGATTTAAACCTGAAATTCAGAAAATATGATTTTATCAATTACTACTATGCGGGTATTACCTATCGATTTTTAAATGATCAGGTTGCACAGCCCCTTTATGTGGCTCCGATAATCGGACTCAACAAAGGTGGTTTTTACTTTGGTTACTCTTATCAAATCATCCTCAACGAATTGTTGGGATATTCCAGCGGAACGCATGTTCTAACACTTGGTGTGGATCTTTTCCAAGGAATTTCCAACTGTACATGTACTTATTAATCTTTTAAAAACACGTATGAAATATGATTTCAAAAAAGAAAAGGGTACTTTTTAAAAGTACTATTGCAATTGCAATTGCTTTATCAAGTTGTAGCAAGGATAACGAAGTTGATTCGAACTCCGCCGAAAAAGAACGGATTATTTCTTTTACTACCTCAGATACTATAATCCGAATTACCGTTGATGGTCATGATATTCCTGTTTACCTTTCCCTTCCCAGAGATTGCAATGAAGAAACCTTTCCGGCGGTGGTAACATTGCATGGATCTAATGGTCTATGGTCGGACGCCGATTCGGGAAAGGGATTGTCCAGACAGTTTAAAGATTGGCAACAAGTTTTTGCGCAAAACTGTGTTGTTGGTGCTTTTGTTGATAGTTACACACCAAGGGGTGTGACCACTAGAACCGGAAAATTCAGGAACCTTCCGGATAATATTCCGATAAGCGCTCAATATGTGAGGCCTAGGGACGCCAATGCAACTTTAAAGTTTCTTCAAAATTTAAAATCTCCCAACGGTAAACCCCTGATTGATGAAAACCGCATTGGACTTCTAGGTTTCTCCGACGGTGCAAGTGCCACAATGGCTTCTTTGATTGATTTGGACCGTGTTCCCGAAAATTTTGAATGGACGCAAAGCCAAGATGGCAGGACTTACAATCTATCAGATGGCGTACTGCCTCCTCAACCCAAACCTGAAAATGCTTTTACAGGAGGTGTGTTTTACTACGGTGGTTCCGTTGGTTACAATTACTGGGGAAAGCATCCTTGTGGTTCAGAAGCGATGGAAAACAATGTTTTTTATCCTTATGCTCCCATGCTTTTTCATATTCCTTCAGATGACAACCTTACGGAAAACACCTTGTGTATGATTGAAGTTCTTCAAAGAAAAGGTGCTCCAATTGAAATGCAGTTCTACCCAAATGCATCTCATGGGTTTGATACTGATAATCTGAGTTCAAGCAGAAACGCCAGGGAAAAAACAATCTCTTGGTTCAAAAACCAATGGTCAAAATAGCCCAAATTCAATTTCGGACAGGAAATGGCCTTTTCAAGCTGTCCCACCCCTCATCCTCCTAAAGCCATATTTCGTTCTCTCAATAACCCCAAGTAAAGGAACGAAAAAAATCCAGCCTCAAAATGATAAAATCAAAATTAACAGGGACCAACCGGCCCTATTAGCAATTATTAACTGAACCACGATGAAAGATAATTTTTTGGAAAAATGGATTTTAAACTTGGTAAAATCTGAATATGAGATTGGTAATATTTCGAAGAATGCCACTTATAAGTTTAAGGAACAAAAAGACGATTTTGTAGAAGTTACCTTGGAATGGGTCAATTCTGAGAATGATGAATGTAAAATTATATATAAAGCCCGGTCTTTCGGTAAAGAAAATCAATTGAGTGAAAGTGAGATTTTCAATAATCCGATTTTCAAGATGGAGAATTACTATACTCTTGAAATACATAGCTATATCAACAATGTTAAAAGAAGCTATAGTACCCGGAAAATCGTGGATTATGACGTGGACAATGTCATTGATCAATTAAATCATTTGGATGAAATCAAAAAAATAGGAACTCTTGAATAGCTGAGTGACGATTGATGTTCAATGCAACAATTACAGATAATCAAACTATCATGAAGCAGAAAGCCTCTTTGCTTTATTGAATATTGGTAGATAGAGAATCCTGTCCTAGTAGCAGTACTTTATCGGGAAAAAATGTATTTCATCCTATTTTTCCCATCCATCAATTGAAACCACGCATCCACATATTCCTACCCTCACAAACCATCATAAATCAGTTCCTTTAACCTAGGAATAAAGTATATTATTTTAATTGTAAAAATGTATTTATTAGTTATTGTTTGGGCCTTTATATGTGCCTTTTTAATTATCGCATATCCCATTTATTTATACAAAAAGTCATCCCACAGTTCCTTTTTAAATGAGAATGAACTTGAGAATAGCATCAATCAAGTAGAATTGTACTCTTTTGATTTGAAAAATAAACCAATGGGATGGTCTTTAACTCTAAAAATTCCAGAAATTACGGAAGAAGTTCTCTTTGAAAACACAATTCTATTTTATCTGGAAACTGATGAAACCTGTTTAAAGTTACCCATAAACAATGCAACCCTTGGGTATACGGCCAATGTATTCAAGAATATTGGAAAAGTCTACCTAACCTTTAAATGCCTTAAAGATGGAGTAACCAATTATAGCACACCCCCATGTCATCTTCACAGTTTGAAAGTCTTACTGCTAAAATCCAAATGTTCACTTTCTATCAATTCCAAAATTTACAACAGTCCTGGCAACCACAGGACTTACCAATTGCTTAAACTTGCCAATATCAACATTCATGATTATGAAGAAACCTTGGGTTACTTAAGTAATATCAGCAAAATACATTTTAAGGGGCATTATAAAAACCGAGTTATGATACCACAATGTAAAAAATCAAATTTTTCTTCAAATCAAGAACTTATGCCCGAGCTTTCTGGCAGAGGTGTTTAAAATAATCCACATTGCGTTTTTCTAAAACATAATCTTGAACTATTTGGTTTTTATGATTAGCTGTAAACTAAGCCTTCGGTGCAGAATGGAATCTTTCCATATAGATTTTAAAAAACTCACATCTTTGAGATTTTTCCCATCCGTCAATTGAAAATGGGCATTTATCAATTGTGACATCATTTTTTCCAGAAAACAAAGACATTTGATGTCATAATAATGTAATAAACAATTTAAGCTTAATTATAAAATTTCAGACTTTTTCAATCTTGTGTTACAAAAATTCTTTTCTGGATTTTACTTTATAGGTTGGGCCGCTGTTATCTTCTTCTTACCCGTTTCTTGGTGTGGTGTCATTGGAAGGACAGCGGCCTTTTTAGAAGGAAGTTATTGCAAAACTTCATTTTTAAGTTAAAAAGGATCACGCTTGATTGAAAACAAACCGATATGATTTAAAAGTAAAGTATACGCTTCTTTTTGACCAGTTAAAACCGAGATGAAGAATTTACTTGTTCTACACATAATATATTATCCTAACCTGCCGTGATAATACTTTTGAAATTAGCCTAAAAGCGAGTATGGGGTTATGCTGCGAAAGGCCAAACTAAAAAAGGACACGGCAGGTTTTTAAATTACTATACTATAACTGGTTTGAATTTCCCTTGGCAAACCAACTCTTAAACACCAGGAAACAAAACACCTACCTTGTTAAAACCTTATTTTTTTTGTACAGAATTCTTATTATACAGTATGTACAATATTTTTATGCACTGTAAATCAGTAATTTCTATGTTTTTGTTTGTTAAAAAAATGATTTTAATCGTAGTAGGTTTTATTTTTGAATAAACCATAAATCTAGTAAATAGCTCTTGTAGTTAATTTTTCGTTATACGTTTCCGGACCAATTCAAACAAAAACACACCTTAGTTAAAATACCAGGTTTTGTATCTTCCTGAAACGGAGCAACACTTCATTGTAAATGGATAAGCTAATAGGCATCTTTCTATTTTTTCTTTTAGGGCTTTTTACGGCCTATTGCCAAGAAGATAATTTGAATAAATACAAGGAGGTTCCCTTCTCCATTTTTGAAGGAAAAAGTCAGACAGAAGACTTGTCCCAGCTATTGGCATCCAAGCCTACATTCATTCCATTCAAGGAATTTGACAAAGATTCCAAATTCTCCCAAACTTATTGGTTGAAAGTGAATCTTACTAAAGAGTTCGATACCTTGCTCACCAGAAAACAGTGGAGACTACATACTTCTTCGTTTGAATTTGCAGAAATGTATTTTAATTCTTCCGAAGGAATTGATAGCTATACCTTTGGAATGTACAACATGTCCGAAACAAGAAGTTCAGTGGACTACCATCCAGGCATACCTTTTGAATCAAGTTCACTTATAGATGGACATCTTTACATCAAGTTTTACTTTTTAGATGCCCCTTACAATTTTTTGAAAAAAATACGGATTTTCTATACATCGGAAGAAACCAACGAGTTTTTTTCCAAATACTACTCACAGGGCCAAGTCAACAAATTCTTTCAACACTATGCATTCTTTGGCCTATGCCTCATTGTTTTTATATGCTTTGTATTTATCTATGGAGTAGTACAAAAAAGAGAATTTCTTTATTATGCGTTATATGTATTCTTTAGCGGAGTGTACTTGGTTACGCCAGACCTGCCCTTTGATTACGTTATTCATCTAATTCACAATCGTATAGCACATTTTTTTCTACTGTCTTCGCAAATCTATATCAACCTTTTTTATTGTTTATTCCTTATATACTATTTGAATACCCGTAAAGACTATCCAAAACTCCATGTTTTTCTAAAAGGGATAATTATCATCTTAACTGTAACCGTATTTGCCGATATCTTAGGAAAACTACTAGGCTTCAACATACTCCGCTTTTATCTGTTTAATTTTCAAAGGATATTAATGACCCTTTTTGGAGTGGTTGGCATGATCTATCTTCTTCTGAAAGCCAAAAACCAGTTGGCGTATTTTATTGTTTTAGGCTCATTTTGCTATATGTTGGGAGCCTGGGGCTACTTCTTCTTTGCTGATTCCAGTTTCATGGTTGCCGGTATTACTTTGGAAATCATCATTTTTACCTTAGGTATCGCCTACAAAGTAAATTCGCAGTACAAAGCAAAGCTACTGTTACAAAAAGAGGTTTCCCAAAAAGAAATAAGTGCACTCCGGGCACAGATAAATCCCCATTTCATCTTTAATTCGCTCAATTCAATACAACACCTAATTTTAACCGATGATAAAATGGGCGCGCTCAAATACTTGAATCAATTTGGAAAGTTGACCAGAAGTGTCCTGGACAATTCCAACCAAACTAAAGTGAGCCTGACCGATGAAATAAAAGTACTGCGCTCCTATTTAGAATTGGAATCATTGCGGTTTGATAACACTTTTTCCTATAAAATTGAAATAGATGATGTCTTGGATACAGAAGATGTGGAAATTCCCTTGCTTCTGATACAACCGTTTGTTGAAAATTCAATAATACACGGTTTGATGCCTAAACAATTTGGGGATAAAAAATTAATCATCCGATTTAAATTAGAAGGAGAAGACTTAATTTGCGAAGTAGAAGACAATGGTGTTGGAAGAATAGCCTCACAAAGCCTCAAATCGACAACAAAAAAGTCGAGAGGTATGGAAATCACAGAAAAACGACTAAAATTGATTTCCAGTTCCAATCGCAAAGACGCCAATATAAATATCGAGGACAAACTTGATGCGAAAGGAGAAGCCTCTGGAACGAAAGTCATTATTAGAATTTTAGCAGCTTAGGAAATAGTATGGTTTTAAAAGTAGTAATAGTTGAAGACGAGAAACACAGCAGAGAAACACTGAAGACATTGCTCGAAGAATTTTGCCAAGATGTTAAGGTAATCGCAATGGCAAGCTCAGTTCCAGAAGCTGTGAAAGTATTGTCCATTTTTAGTCCCGATGTGGTCTTTCTGGACATAGAATTACAATCGGTTGAAGGTTTTGAGGTACTCAACCAGATAGAGCATCCTGACTTTGAGGTTATTTTCACAACTGCCTTTGAAAAATATGCCATTAAGGCCATTAAATTCAGTTCCTTGGATTATCTGTTGAAACCCATTGATTTGGAGGAACTGAAACAGGCCGTTGACAAGGCCCGTAGCCGAATGGATACGAGTATTTATCGACAACAGATTGAAACGTTGATGCTCAATCTGGGACAAGGGCCTCAAAAACAAGAAAAAATCTGTCTGGCGACAACCTCTGGCATGGAATTCATTCTTATCAATGAAATAATTCTTTGCAAAGCCGATGGTTCTTATACTTCATTTACCTTAAAAGATGGCAATACCCTTTTAGTGAGCAAACACCTGAAAGAGTATGAAAACTTATTGGCCGACCACAAATTTATGCGGGTTCATAACAGTTACCTCATCAATTTAAAAGAAGTCAAAAAATACATTAAGTCAGACGGCGGTTATATTATAATGAGCAATGATATGCATGTAAGCATTTCTCCCAGAAAGAAAGATGACTTACTAGAGTCCATGAAGCGGTTGTAATACCTAAAGACTTATAAACATCTGCCCTTTTTGGGTGCAAACACGTAGGTAGTGTTGCCTTGTTTCCATTTTCCGGCCAAAAGGTTCTGTATATTCACAGGATAATACGTTTTTTGATCATTAGCGTCCGTTACCTCCAAATAAAATGTATTTTCATATTCCAGAACCTGCCATTTCCCTGAGTTTTGGGCGACACCAGCCCCAGAAGCCCTATTGTTCCTATTGCTGGTATTTTGAGACCCCTTTACATTGAAAGAGCCATCATAGTTGTAATAATAGGTTCCATCAGAACAAAAATCAACATAGGTGATAGCGCTGGAACTTGAATCCAAAACAATAGAAGAACTGGTATAAATCACCAATTGGCCATTATTTACATATTCCCTCAATTTGGACAGATTATCTTGGGAATGGCCATCAAACATGAACAAAAAAAGTAACAAGCAAAACGTGGGCAATCCTTTATTTACCATCATAAAACAAAACTCTTGGAATAATTTGGGGGAAGAATGTATCAGTAAAAGTAGGCCTTTTTATTATTCAACACTGAAATCAAAACTTGAATTAACTCTTTTTTATCTCAAGATTTGTTCCCCTACCCCATTTTATCGTTCCTCTCCACTAGTCCTTTGGTAAACTCATTTAATGCTTCGACCTTTTCTTCAAAGTCTCCCTTGAGCGTTTTGCGGTACTCGTTCAAGTTTTGAACCAAGTCATCAATGCGTTCAGGTAATACATCCTCAAAAAATTGCCGCAGCCGTTTCGCTGTGGTGGGTGATTTTCCATTGGTAGATATTGCGATCTTCACATTACCCTTGGTTACAATGCCTCCCATATAGAAATCACAAAAGGGAGGATTGTCTGCCACGTTTACCAAAATACTTCGTTCCCTACAGTCGTGATAGACCTCTTCGTTCACAGGCACTTTATCTGTGCAGGCGACGACCATGTGTTTCCCATCCAAGTAGTTTTTGTTGTAAATATCCCTGGTAATCTCCACATTATGGGCCAGGGCCAATTCCAAGGTATCCTCGAGAAATTCAGGGGCTACCATTTGTACTTTGGCATTGGGACTGGACTTCAGCAGGAAGGTCAATTTTTCAAGTCCCACATTACCTCCTCCAACAATCAATATTTTTAAATTGGAGACTTTTAAAAAAACTGGATATAATTCGTTACGTTCTTCCATTTCATCTTCACATTTCTTCAACGGTAACAAGATAGAAAGAAATGCTATTTTTTTATAATCGCCCCTTCACTGGATAAATCCTGTCTAATTACTTCAGCATTCCCTTTATAGAACAATTTACCGTTGGAGCTTGCTGTAATGTCGATTGTTTCGGAAACAGTGAGAAATGCATCGCTATCTGATGAGAGAACTATTCTCAGTTGTTCAACCTGTAAGGCATAGTCCTTAAATCTGCTATTGGAAGAAAGGACGGCATTCAATGTTCTAATATCGCCCACTACATCGATATCGCTATCAGAGGACAATTTAACATCTGCTTGATCAATGGCCACTTCTCCTTCCAATTCGGCCCCGGAAGAAAAATTCATAGCTGCCCTCCCACTATCTAAATATAATTTTGCTCTACTATTCGAAGAAGCCTCCATTGTAAAGTTATCTGCGGTAATATCCCCATCAAAGTGGGCGTCAGAGCTCAATACCACAGAAGCTGAAGCGGTATTTAGTGGTGCATCTAAAAAAATCGAGGCGTTGGAAGAAGCCTCAAAATCGGTTATTTCTTTTGCGGTAATGAACAAATTCAGGGTTTCTTTGCCTTTAATGTTTACATTGTTCTTCACCTTTACGATTAACTTTTCGTTTTGTTGAAAAACGTCTAACTTATCGAACAGATTGCTATTTGCTTCAATACGAACCCGCTGTTCCGTATCTGAAAAGTTCACATAGGCGTTGAAATCCGTAGCAACTTCCAAAGCTGTGAAAGTATCAAAATCATAATCCCGGGCAACTACTTCATCCGAGACCCGGACCGTTTCTGTGGAGCAGGAGGCAGCCAAAAGGGCGACTACCCAAATCCAATGGGTTTTAACTAATTTCATGATGTTTTTGTTTTAAGATTGATTACTTGTAAGTGACAGAAGTCCATTGAAAAGAAACAGCTTCCCAATCTCCTTTTCCTTCTTTTCTAAATACTTGATTATTTTCCGAAAAGACCCGTATCGCAATAATGGACATACGCTCCTGGCTTGCATGCTCTTTCATTGGTCCAAGGTTTTTTTGTACCGGTTTCTTCCCATATTGAAGATACCCAGCTTGATACCGATTTCACTGGTAAATCCATTGAGGCGATCAATAGGACTGTCCGATAATTCGATTTCACTGGAGAAACGGTATTTCACCCCAGCCTCAATTTGTACATATCGTGAAATATTGAAAAGTGCACTTACCCCGGGTTCCAGCACGAAGACGGCATCAATATCATCGTCATCAATATCGATATCCACATCATTGTCAATATCGTCTCGACTCACATAGCCCACGGCTCCACCTCCTAAGAAAAGTGGAAAGGAAAGGCTAACGCGCGATGTTCCAAAAAGAATGGGTTCCAAATGGAATCCCAAATAGCCTGCCAACAAATCATCGTTTTCCCCAGACCTTGGGTTAAAAATATCTTGGCGCGAGTACAATCCCTTGGCCAAAAAACCCACCTCAAATTGTCGGTTGGCAACGTAGGCTACCTTATAGCTCCCTACATACGTGTCCTCTCCCTCAATTTCGCCAAATCCCATGGCGATTCCGAGGTATACCCCGTGCACCACGTTCCTTCTATCATTGAAAGTGATATATTCCCCATCATCATCCTGGGCGCTGATCAAAAACCCAAGGAACAAAAAAAATAAAAGTAAAAAGGTTGTTTTTTGATTGTTCATTTTGCTTGTTGAATTGATTGATTTCTTTTAAAGACAAAGCAACTTTTAAAAGGTTGCATCTCTTCTTTTTTTAATCATTTATGGTTATTATCCCTTTGGTTCCATTTATAGAAATGAAACCCGATTGATCCTCTCCATAGGTTGCCTCAATTTCCCGGAGTCTTCGGCCTTTATCCAAAACTTTGGAATTTACATTTTCAAAGGCCTTGGGCAATCGCACTACCCCCTGCTCCAGAGTGGCCGTAAACCGATGGGAAAAACCGGATACATTCAGTGTAATTTCACAAGATTCTTGTTCAAAGGATATTTCAGCCCGGGGTTCAATGAACTGGGCTATTCGAAAATCAGTAATCTTCGTATCCAAATCCACTTCTTTCATCAGGCGTTGTATATCTAGGGTAGTGAACTTTAAGCTACCAGAAACAGAACCTATCTCTTCAATGGCAATGTCATCTTTATTGGAATAGATTTCGAGGAACTTAACCGCATTGATGTTCATATCCGTACCGCTACTGCTCAAGCGAAGACGATTTGAGTTTTCCATTTCCAACTCTCCATTTTTCAGGTTTAAGTTGGCATACTCCAGGTCTTGTGTCCGAACTTTTCCAAACTTAAGGACAATATCTACTTTATTGAGGTCTTCCGTTACCCATAAATCACCATGTTCCACCAACGCGTTCAGGGGGCCGCTCCAACTTTCTATGACCACATCTCCAAATCGATTGGTTACGCGGAGTTCTGCCTTGGCCGGTAAAAAAACTTCATAGTCTATCTGTACATGGCTCTTGTCAAAATCAACGGGATTCGTCTTATTGAAAAAGTCAGCAAACCATCCTATGTTCTTTTTGGTAATCTTGGAGACCACGGCCACATAGTTGGAGCCTGATTTGAACTCAGGATTGATTCGACCCAATAAACTTTGGGCACTCTCTTTTTTTCTGTGGTTGACACGTATAGAAACTTTAATGGCCACCTTATCCTGCTCCCATCCTGTAACATCTATATTTCCATATTTGTTCTCTATCTGAAACTCTCCTGCATCAGAGAGTTCAAAACTCCTTTCCACAATTTTGGACATCCTTTCCTGCGCGGTTCCCACGTATGCCGAAAACAGCATAAAAGCTATCCAAAATGCTATTTTATAGGGTGTATCCATATTCTTTTTCTACTTTTTTAGAATCGTTGATCTGTCTCAATAAATTTTCAATAAGCTCAATCCGCTTTTTGTAATTGGCAACAATAGCCTCTAATATCTGTTCGTTGTCCAGGTTGCGCCCCATTTCCTTCCGCAGCGCTTCATATTCCAAATCCAGTTCATCCATAAAGGACAAAAACTCGACCTTATCCGCTTCCGTTAGATTGGGGTGGTTTCGTACCAATTCCACTTGATAGGAAACTAGATTTTGATAATGTATATCAATATCCATCAATTCCTCGGATACGTATTGTACTGGGTTTGAATTGACCCCGATCGAGGACAACACGATCAGTGTGGCAAGTCCTACTACCAGAACCACGCTGGCCGCAATACGGAAAATCGGCCTTTTCCAAAGTGGGATGATTTTTGGCCCCTCTTTTTGGAGCTCTGCCGAGATATTGGCCCAGAGCTTTGTACGATCGGCTTTTTGCTCATCGAATTGGGCGGTATTTTCCCGAATATGTTTTTCAAAATTGTCCATTACAATTCGCTTATGATTTCCAATAATTTTTTCTTTGCCCTATGATATTGGGATTTGGACGTACTTGTTGATATATCCAAAATCTCCCCTATCTCCACATGGTCGTAACCCTCAATTAAATATAGGTTGATGATTTGCCGATACCCATCAGGTAGTTTGGCAATCCCCTTTTTCACCTTTTGGATATCCACTTTATCCCCTTCTACGGGTTCATCTTCTGCCAAATGGAACTCATGGGCATCCATAGGTACCACGGCAATTCGTTTTACTTTTAGATAATTGATGCTTTTATTGATGACAATTCGCTTGAGCCAAGCTCCAAAACTACTTTCATATTTGAACGTATCAAGGTTCCTGAACGCATCAACAAAACTGTCCTGAACGATATCTTCAGCATCTTCCTTATTTCCCAAAAATCGATATCCCACATTGTACATCGCATCAACATATAATGAATAGAGTTCATACTGCGAACCCAGAATGCCCTTCTTGCATTCTTCTACCAGGTTTTGATGCGTAAAACGGATTTCAGTTTCCAAAAATTTAGGTTGATGCTTGTGGCGTTAAAGACAGTACCAAAAGTAAAGGGTTGCGCCCTAACCGATAAAATTTGAGAAAAAATTGATTTTTCCCAAAAAATTCTAAATCGTGCAACCCTCACTTTTTTGCCCTGTCTCTAGCTTGTGAAAATTAGTTACAATCATAAACCATCAAAAAATGAACAGCAAAAAATCTTTGGACCCAACCAGGAAAATCATAGTTTGGTTGTTATGGGTCTACTTTATGGGTTGCGCACTAGCAACGGCACAGACCACGTATACCATTAGCGGCACCATTACCGATAGAAGTAATGGGGAAACATTATTTGGGGCTTCCGTATTTCTTACCGGAACAACCATAGGAGGAATAACGAATGAATATGGGTTCTATTCCGTATCCGCTCCCGAAGGTGAATATGTTTTGAACATTTCGTACATCGGATACGCAGATCTTAACATACCTATCAATTTAAACCAGGACATTATTCAAGATGTGGAAATTGCAGCCTTTTCCACAGAACTTGAAGAAGTAATTGTGACCGCAAAGGAGCCTGAAAGGGCAATCCTTCGAAAACCGGAGATGAGCGTGGTAAAAATGAATGTGGGTACGGTTAAGAAGATGCCGGTTGTATTGGGTGAGGTCGATATCCTTAAATCCTTACAGATGCTCCCGGGAGTAACCAATAATGGAGAGGGAACGGGTGGTTTCCATGTTCGTGGTGGTGCCCAGGACCAAAACTTGGTCCTACTGGATGAAGCTATTATTTACAACACATCACATATGTTTGGTTTTTTCTCTGTCTTCAATGCGGATGCGATTAAAGATATGAAACTGTATAAAGGAGGCATTCCCGCACGCTTTGGTGGTCGGGTTTCCTCCGTATTGGACATCCGGCAAAAGGATGGGAACAGCAAAAACTTTGCGCTTACAGGGGGAATTGGGTTAATCTCCAGTAGACTTACAGCTGAAGGGCCAATCTTTGGAGATAGGGGTTCTTTTTTAGTAGCCGGTCGAAGGTCCTATGTAGATTTAATTCTGAAAGCGGCAGGTGAAGACAACAGCGTTACTTTCTACGACCTCAACCTAAAAACTAATTATAGCATAAACAGGAACAACAAATTGTTTCTTTCAGGATACTTTGGTCGCGATGCGTTTGAGTTCAGCAATAACTTTGAAAACAGCTATGGCAATGCTTCGGGCAACCTGCGATGGAACCATATTTTTAATGATAGGTTGTTTTCAAATTTATCCCTGATCGCAAGTAGGTACGACTATGACCTAAACTTTGACCAAGAAGAATTTGAATGGGTCTCTTCTATTACCAATTACAATCTGAAGTACGACTTTAAATATTACGTAAATGACCGTTTTTCATTAGATTTCGGCATCAACGGCATCTATTATGATTTTGACCCAGGACAGGTACAGCCCACCGCTCCCAGTTCACCGGTAAATCCGCTCACTTTAGATCAAAAAAGAGCTCTTGAAGGTGGTGTTTATATAAGTGCGGAACATAAGCTCACAGACAAATTGACCGCGCAATACGGCCTTCGCTATAGTGCTTTTTCCAGACTGGGTGGCCAGCCCATCACGGAATATGCCAATGGCCAGCCTGTTGTATACAATCCAAGTTTGGGTATTTATCAGCGTGGGGTAGTTATTGGTGAGACAGACTTTGCCAGAAGCGAATCCATTAAGACCTTTGGGAACTTTGAACCCAGGGTATCCTTGGCGTATTTATTGAACGAAAACTCTTCCCTAAAAGCAGGGTTTTCCAGAGCGGCACAATACATCCATTTGTTGAGCAATACCTCTTCGGTTACCCCATTGGATGTTTGGACGCCCAGCGGACCTTTTATTGAACCTCAACTATCCAATCAATATGCTTTGGGCTACTTCCGAAACTTTATGGATAAGCAATATTCCCTGGAGGTAGAAACCTATTACAAAACAGTGGATAATCGCATTGACTACATTGATGGGTCAGAGCTTATTGGTCAGAATACAATTGAGACTGAAATATTGAACGGAGAAATGCGGGCCTATGGTTTGGAATTATTGCTAAGGAAAAACGAAGGTGATTTTACCGGGTGGATAGCTTATACCCTTTCAAAATCCGAACAGCGTACCCCAGGTGGTATAGCGGGTGGCCCTGGAATCAATAACGGAGATTGGTACAATACTTTTTTTGATAGAACCCATGATATTTCGATATCCGGGGTGTATCAATTAAATGACTCATGGACCTTTGGAACAAACTTGGTCTTCCAAACAGGTAGACCTGTAACCTATCCCAATGGGCAATATCAATACGAAGACCTGTCAATTGCCAGCTATGCCGAAAGAAATTCGGACCGATTACCCGCTTATCATAGGGTGGATGTATCCGTTAACTATGTTCCAAGAAAATATCGGAACAAACGCTTCAAAGGGGAATGGGTACTGAGTGTCTACAATTTATATAACAGAAGGAACGCAGCTGCCATTTCCTTTGGCCAAAATCTAGAGACTGGGGCCAACGAAGCGACACGGACGGCCATTTTTGGCGTAGTACCATCACTTACCTACAACTTTAAATTTTAACTCATGAAAACCATATTAAAACTTATTCCAATAGTCGGTATCGTACTGTCCGGCGCCTGTACAGATGTCGTCGATGTCGAAGTTCAAGATGGGCCCATTCGCTTAGTGGTGGAAGCTTCTTTGGATTGGGAGAAAGGTACTCCTGGAAACATTCAGCGTATTCGCTTAAGGAACTCTACCCCTTTTTTTGATACCAACACCACGACAGATGTGGTCGGCGCTTCGGTGATCGTAACGAACAATTCAAGCAACGAGGAATTTGTCTTCGAAGATCAAAACAATGGGGAATACCTGACCACAAGTTTTGAGCCAGTTTTGGGCCAATCCTATACACTTCAAATTGAGCATGAGGGTGAGACCTACCGTGCCACGGAGACCATGACCCCAGTTACCGAAATCACACGTGTTTTCCAAGACCGTATCGATGGTTTTGATGACGAAGAATTGGAAGTGCATGTGGTGTTCACCGACCCTGTGGAGGAAGGTAACAATTATCTTTTCAGATTTGAGCGCCGTGGCGATTTATTACCGGATTTGGAAGTGGCCGAAGATGAATTCATCAATGGTAACGAGATTGACTGGTGGTATGAAATTGAAGAAGACGAGGATCAAAATATCTTCCCATTTATGCCCGGAGACGTTGTCGATATAGAAATGTATGGCATTTCACGGGATTATTATGACTACATCAAAATCCTTATCTCTCAATTAGGGGGTGTAGGGCTTTTTGAAGCCACTCCTGTTGCTGTAAGAGGAAATTGTATTAACGAAACAAACCCGGAAAACTATGCCTTTGGGTATTTCAGGTTAACCGAAGTGGACAAAACCAGTTACACGTTTGTTGAAGATTGATTTAGGTTGGTTTTTTGCTTGGAAAATGTCGGGTTCCTTTGGGGCTCGGCATTTTTATGAGCTACATGCAACCCTTAAAACCAATTCTTGTCTTTAATAAAAATTATAAATGTTCGAGATAATGAGAAAATTAATTCTATCAACAGTTTTAGGGATAAGTTTTGTTTTGAGCTTATCTGCACAAGAATATAAGGTAGTAACCAGTGTGGAATCAATAGTGCCAAATGGACTAGGAAGGTCTAGAATCATCAATGCACTTGATGACAAAGATTACAAAGAGTACACAAGTGTTCAAACGGAAACGGACAATACTCGTAATAAGTCCAGTCGAAAAGAGATCCGTGTTAAAGATTTCGAGGAAACCAAATTGCTCAACTTTTTCAATATTGGCGGGATTCGTTTCCAAAATATTGCCGCAAATGATGCCTTACTCAGCTCTATGATCAACAATATGATAGAAAATGGCTGGGAATTGGCTTTTGTTACCTCTGCCGTTGAAAGTGACAGTGGGAAAGGTGATGGAAAAGGCATATTTATAACCCGCTATATTTTTAAGAAATAGTATCTAAACTTAGATGTAGGGTTTTAAAAAAAGTCCGATGACTAAAAGTATCATCGGACTTTTTATTGGAATTTGCCCCTAGAATCACTCCAATTTCAATATGATAAATTCTGAACGTCTGTTCACATCATGTTCTTCATTTGAGCATTTCACTCCATTGCTACATCCATTGAGCAGTTGTTTTTCTCCGTAGCCAATAGCGCTCTCTATACGGTTTTCCTCGATACCCTGGGAAATGATATAATCGGCTGTGGATTTCGCTCTTTTATCAGAAAGGGTTTCATTATAGCGGTCGCTTCCTCTAGAGTCGGTATGCGCCTCTATCTTGATTATCATTTTAGGGTATTCCTTCATGACCTCAACAATCTTATCCAATTCCTGTGCCGCATCTGGACGGATATCCGCTTTGTTCAAATCGAAATAGATATTGTCAATTTTGATTTTTAAAATTCCATTTTCATTGACAATCAACTTGTTGAGCTCCTTTTCTATTTGCATGGGTACCGTGTTCACATACTCTTTTTCAGAAGTCGTATTGAACGTTTTTTCATTGGGAAGGAAACCCTCTTTGCCTATCTTGATAATATATCCGATTTCGCATTCCAGAGTGATTTCAAAATCAAAAGCACCATAAGGGTCCGTTGTTGTTGTACCTAAAGAAGTCCCTTTTGTATTAAAAAGTTCCACTTTGGTATCGACCACAGGTTGTGCATTGGATTTGCGCACGACACTTCCTTTTACAGTTTGGGTACAGATTTCTTCCAAACGCTGAAAAGAGTAGATATCATCATCCCCTTTTCCCCCTTTACGGTTAGAGGAAAAATACCCGCGATTGGACGCCTCACGAATTATAAAACCAAAATCATCTCGGTTGCTATTTATAGGGTGTCCCAGATTTTTGGGATTTCCGAAGGTACCGTCCTTAAGCTCAATCTCAAAAACATCCAAACCGCCCAAACCTAAATGACCGTCCGAGGCAAAATAGATTTTCTCCTCAGTAACAAAAGGGAACATTTCCCTACCGCTGGTATTCACAGTTGGACCTAAGTTTTTAGGTTCTGAATACTTGCCATCATTATCGATTTCAACCACAAAAATGTCTGTACCCCCAATACTACCGGGCATATCTGAAACAAAGAACAAAAAATGTCCATCGGGACTTAACGCAGGTTGTCCCACGGAGTAAGTCTCGCTGTTAAAGGGTACTTCTTCGGCCTCTGTCCATTCACCGCCCCTGAGTTCAGAACAGTACATTTTAAGGTGATTGGTTCCTTCACTATCACGTCCCAAAGCTTGGTCCGTATAATTGTTCCTTGTAAAATACATGACATTTCCTTCGGGTATAAAACTGGCTGCTGCTTCGTGATATCGTGTATTCAAAATCTCGGAGAACGGGGTTATTTCCACCAAATCGGAGCCCAAGTCGGTGGTATCCGCCATAAAAAAGTCCAGATAAGGTTGTCGGTTCCATTCATAGACCCTGGTTTCAAATTTTAAAGAATCCCTGCTGGAGGCATAGACAATTTTGTCTTTGTAATAAGCGGGTCCAAAATCGGCCACAGGGGTATTTATTGCCAAATTTGAAATGTAGAACTGTGGTTGTCCGTTGAGCAACTCATCCAATTTTTCATCATTATCCTTCAACTGTTCCACTGTAAATTTGGAAGTATCCAATTTCTTGGTGTAAATCTTCATGATGGCTTTGGCCAGTCTGTAATTGCCAACGCCCTTTAAGGCATGCACATACCGAAATGCATATTCTGGTTCCAACACATTCTCGTATTTTGAGAAGAGCAAGCCGTACCATTTGACGGCATTTTCCATATCGGTATTAAAATAGTAGGCATCACCAAGACGTTCCAGTACATGCTGGGAGTCATCCCCTTTATTCACCAGACTCTCATATTGTTTCGCCGCTCTTATGTACAAAAGATTATTAAAATTGGTATCGGCATCATTATACTTCAATTGGGCCTGCGTTGTAAAAACAACTCCCAACAAAAGAATGATTGAACGGATTTGTATTTTTTTCATTTTAATAAAATCTTGGTGATTTAAGTCTTTTTTCCACGGTTTTGAATTCGTATCGTAGAAACACCTCATGTGTACCACTTGTAAAATCAGTAAGATCTGAAGTGGTTAAATCATAGGCATATCCCAAACTCAAATCTGGGGATATCTGTACTCCTAATAAGGCTGAAAATGAGTCATCCCATCGATAAGCTATCCCTAAATTAAAGGTTTCCCGAATTAATGCATTTGCAGAGATATCGGCAATTACGGGCGCACCGGGAACCCATTTTACAAAAAATGCGGGTTTGAACTTTACATCCGGAGTTATATCAACAATCTTTCCCCCGATCAAAAAATAATGTAAACGTTCTGTTGCGATTTCCTGTTCCTGTCCATCGTAATGGTCCTCTGAAAAAAAGTTGGGAACGGCCAAGCCCAGATAACTGGATTCCGTATGATAATAGACACCTGCCCCAACCGTCGGAAAAAACTTGTTCTCAATATTGTTTTGAAAGGCCACATCCGGATTTTGAAATGTGCCTTCATTAAAATCTACATTGAACAAACGGCCGCCAGCTTTCAGCCCAAAAGACAGACGCCTGTTGCTTTCATCCAATTTTAAGGTATATGAAAAATTTCCATCTACAAAAAACTCGGATGCTGGACCCAGAGCATCGTGGGAAAGTACCAGACCTAAGCCCACATTGTTTCCCATTGGTCCATCCACTGCCATCACCTGGGTGGTTGGCGCCCCGTTGATGCCTACCCACTGGGACCGATGCATCACTAAAGCGGTGAGATGGCCCCTGGAACCTGCGTAGGCAGGATTTACACTTAGCGTATTGTACATATATTGGGTAAACTGTGGGTCTTGTTGAGCCCATCCAACCAATGTGTTGAGCCATAAAAACCCAAAACATAACTGTTGCAGTTGTTTTTTCATATGAGCTATTTTTTTGAATCTCTGCATGCTCCCATTATTATCTGTTGATATATAGCCAATCGGTTCGTGGTTCTGACCCATTTCCTAGATCAAGGACGTAATAGTAGGTGCCCACGGGCAATAATTCCCCTTTATTAATGGTTGCCCGGCCGCTTGACGTTCCGTCCCAATCGTTAGTATAACCACGTTGTTCGAATACCAAATTGCCCCATCGGTTATACACTTTAAGCACATTACTTGGATATCTGGAAATACAGTCTATGGTGAACGTTTCGTTTACGCCATCCCCGTTGGGTGAAAACTCGTTATACACGTTCAAACAAGAAGGTTCCACAAAAGCTTGGTCACTATTGTTGGCATCATTGGTATCCAATTGGTCTACGAATGCCAAGCTGGCCGTATTGAGATAGTTGTTTACATCCAACACTTCAACAATCAACATCAAACTTGTCGAACCTAAAGCTTCCAGAGTTTCAATTTCCCAGAATCCTGAAAGTTGATCATAGCTACCTGTATCTGCTTGTGAGCTTACCAAACGATACCCGGACGGTACTATTTCTTCAATACCGATGTTCGTCGCTTCCAGAGCACCTTCGTTGGACACGCTAATCGTGAATACCACCTCATCTCCTATCTGTGGTGTTTCATTGTTCACCGTTTTGGCAACGGCGATATCAACGGTCTGAGGTGTGACAAAAGCTGTAGCTTCATCATCATCCGCAATACCGTCCCCTAAATCGTCTTGATTTAGACCCACACTTGAATCACTATCAGGATCAGCAAAGGCACTTGTCGTAATCTCGGCAACATTTACATATTCATCCGTATTTCCGGTCGGCGCATTTACAATTACAAGAATGTTCAGCGTTTCTGTACTTCCATTAAGAATCGTTCCGTTAATGGACCACAAACCGGTCTGCTCATTGTAAACTCCAGCAGTTGCCGCATGAGATTGATATGTGTATCCCTGAGGAATCAAATCCATGACGGATACTCCTGTTGCATCATTAGGACCTTGGTTTTCGAGATTTAAGGAAAATTCTACAATATCCCCTACGTTTGGACTAGCGTTATCAACAGTTTTGGTAAGAGATAAATCTGCCAATCCGGCCGGGATGGGCATCACGGTGGCTTGGTCATCTTCGGAATCTAAATTATTATCCGGAGTTGAATCGGGATCAAAGGTATCCACAGAAATCAGTTCTGCGGTATTCGCATAGCTCCCTCCTGGAAGAACGGTGACCGTAATTTCTAGGGTTTCCGAGTTTCCATTCGATAAACTGTTGATGGCCCAAGCCCCGGTCACAGGGTTATAAACTCCTACGGAAGGGTTTGCGGAAACAAAACCATACCCCGAAGCCAGCATATCTTCGATAACGAGATTGGTGGCCTCATTGGGACCTGCATTGGCAGCGGTTATGGTAAATATAATTTCATCCCCAACCGAAGGTGCCATAGTATTGACTTCTTTGTTTATTGAAACATCAGCCAATATTCTAGGGGTAGTGGATTGTTCATCTTGATCATCTTCGGACAATATGTTGTTTCCAGGTGTGGAATCCGGATCTTGCTCTATTGATGAGATAATTTCTGCCACGTTGGTATAGTCCCCCGTCGGATTTACTTCTACCGTAATGTTCAAAACACTGGAAGAACCGCTCGGTAAGGTTCCTACGTTCCATAGTCCGGTAGCTTGAGAGTAACTACCCCCTGAATTGTCCGACACATACGTGTATCCGGATGGCAATGCATCAGAGACTACAATTCCTGTTGCATCACTAGGACCTTCATTGGTAATCGTTAGTGAAAATGTTATAGTGTCCAGTACGTTCGGAAACTCGTTATCCACCGTTTTCTGAAGCATCAAATCTGCTGAAGGAAGAGGCGTGGTCCCTGCACTATCCTGGTCATTCTCTGTAACCGTATTGTTGTTGGGTGTGCTATTGGGGTCGAGGTTACTGGAAGAAAATACCTCGGTTACGTTAAAGTAATCCCCCGATGGATTGACCCTTGCCACCAAATTTAGTGTTTCAGTAGTTCCGTTGGGGATAACTCCGTTTAACTCCCAAATACCCGTGGTAGGGTTATAGACTCCCGCTGTTCTGTTATTGGAAACATAGGTATATCCTGAAGGTAATAGATCGAGAACTTCCACTCCGGTAACATCACTTGGACCGGTATTGGAAATACTGATATTGAAAATCACATCTTCGCCCACAAATGGGGTCAGTACGTCCACTGATTTTCTAAGAATTAAGTCTGAAACCAAGACCGGAACGGGTTCTATGGTCTGTTGGTCATCTTCTGTATCATCGTTGTTCGCTGGTTCAGAATCAATATCCCTTTCGGCTAAATCCGTGAGTTCGGCTATGTTCGTGTATTCCCCATTGGCCAAAACATTTGCCGTGATAACAAGGGTTTCAGTAGCGCCATTTGCCAAATTTCCAACAGTCCATGAACCGTTTAAGGGCTCGTAAACGCCGACGCTGGGATTGTCACTTACATACGCATATCCAGAAGCCAGAAAATCGGTAACCACAATATTCGTAGCGTCACTTGGACCATCATTGGTCACTGTAACGGTAAAAACAATAGGTTCACCAACGTTTGGTGTTAGGTCATCCGCAGTTTTGGTTACAGAAATATCGACTAGGGATACCGGGGTCACTTCAACTTGATCCTGGTCATCTTCGGCCAAAATTGCATTGTTGGGGGCGGAATCTATGTCAACCTCATTGTGCTGTGTTATTTCTGCAACATTTGTATACGTTCCGGTAGTGTTTACCAGGGCGGTAATATTTAAAACTGCATTACCACCACTTGCCAATGTCCCGATGTCCCAAATACCAGTTCCATCGTCATACGCAATACCCGCATCATCAGATTGGTATGTAAATCCGGATGGCAACAAATCCGTGACCTGTATATCGGTTGCTTCGCTTGGACCTGCATTGCTCACCGTA
This sequence comes from uncultured Allomuricauda sp., assembly GCF_937884665.1. Taxonomy (GTDB): domain Bacteria; phylum Bacteroidota; class Bacteroidia; order Flavobacteriales; family Flavobacteriaceae; genus Flagellimonas. Next base: position 24,313 of record NZ_CAKZYF010000191.1, read on the forward strand.
AGTGTAAAGACTACATTAGAGTTTACTCCCGGGGCTGGATTGTCAACAGTTTTGCTAAGAGAGACGTCAATGATCTCTACCGGTGTAATGGTCACACCGTCTTGGTCATCCTCTAGTCCTATATTGTTGTTGGGGGTGGAGTTGGTATCAAAAGCATCGGATGCGGTAATCTGCGCCACGTTGGTGTAATCGCCCGTGGGATTTACCAGCACATCGATGACCAAGGTTTCCGTGGTTCCTGAATCCAAGGTACCTACTTGCCAAATCCCGGTTCCTTGATCGTATGTGCCCTTGGTTGCACTGTATAGTACAAAGTCAAAACCGTCAGGGAGCAAATCAACTACCTCTACATTGGTAGCATCATCTGGTCCCGCATTGCTCACCGTAATTTCAAAACTGATTTCTTCCGCTACATTGGGTGTAAGGTCGTTATCCACTACTATTTTGGAAAGCGATAAGTTGGCTTGTTCCGGAGCTGCAGTTATAGCGTCTTCATCGTCTTCACTTTGGTCTCCGTCGTCATTGTTAGGTGTACTATCCAAATCAAATTGGTCCGAAAGAGTGACCTGGGCAAGGTGAGTAAACTCATCAGCAGCCCCGGTCGGAGCCAGAACAGTAGCCTGAAAAGTCAGTGTTTCGGTGTTTGATCCCACAGGAACACTCAAACCTGACCATGAAACCGTGTTTGTAGCAAAGCTGAACGAACCGCTATCACTTATCGCGGTAATAGTTCCATATCCCGGAGGCACTACATTGGCAATTGAAAGCCCCGTAGCGTCTACAGCCCCTAAATTGCTAATATCTAGAGTGAAAGTAACAACATCCCCCACATCGGGATTTATAGCATTTGCTGTAATTTCGAGTTCAATATCCACTATTTGGGGTATAACCTCGAAGAAATCTTCATCTTCCTCATCTTGGTCACCATCGTCATTCCCTGGTGTGCTGTCCGGATCAAATTGGTCCACAGCAGCCAATTCGGCGACATTCAGGTATTCATCGGTAGCCCCTGTTGGTGCATTTACAGTCACTTCATAAGAAACTGTAGTATTCCCTACGGGCAAGGAAGCAATATTCCAAGTAATGAATGTACCGGCTATAGCAGAACCTCCATCGTTCACTGTACCTAGGGTATACCCAATAGGAACAATATCTTCAAGAACAATATTAGTAGCGGTATTGGGTCCAGCATTGGTTACCGTAAGCTCAAACACCACGGTATCACCCACGTTCGGCGTGGCACTAGATGTAGCACTTATGGATTTGCTCAAACTCAAATCCGAGGCATTAGGTGTAACGGATTCTGTGTCTCTATCATCACCCACACCATCATTTGGCGTACTATTTGAATCGTATTGGTCAGATGCGGTGACTTGGGCCGTATTATCATACTCCCCGACTGTTCCGGTAGGAGCATTCACGATAGCCCTATAGGTCAAGGTCGTTCCCGTCAAAGGTATACTAGCCAAATCCCATAGAATTGTGGCACCCCCAAAATTATATATACCGCCATTTGATACACTTCCAGATACAATGGTATAACCGGCAGGGATAACATCTTCAACGGATACGTTGGTGGCTATATCCGGTCCTGCGTTATTAATTTGGACCGTAAATGTGATTTCCTCATTTACTTCAGGGTTGGTTTCGTTTACGGATTTGTCCAAAGACAGGTTGGCTTGTTGTGGTGTAAGAGTTAGGGTGATTTCATCATCATCTGGCACGGTATCACCTAAATCATCTACCCCAGGACCCGATGTAGGGTCGCTGTCGGAATCTGGTTGATCGCTTGCCGTGATTTGTGCGCTGTTTACATATTCTCCTGCTGTGCCAGTTGGAGCGTTTACGGTAGCTTGGTATGTCAATGCCACATTTCCGCCGGCAGGCACAAACAATCCTGACCATGCGGCTGTATTTGCAGTAAGTGTTCCTCCAGCGTTCACCGAAATCAAGGTAAAACCTGCAGGCAGTACGTCTTCAACAGCTACTCCCGAGGCATTGCTTGGCCCATCATTAGAAACAATCAATTCAAAGGTCACAGTGTCCCCCACATTGGGCGCAATAGAGCCCCCTATAACATTTTTTGCGATACTCAAGTCCACGATTTCAGTCAATCCGGTTGTAATTGCATCTTCGTCATCTTCACTTTGATCGCCGTCATCATTGTTAGGTATACTATCGCTATCAAATTGATCTGCCGCAGTGACTTCGATAACTTGGGTATATTCTCCCGGAGAGCCTGTTGGTGCCTGTACTGTTGCCTGAAATGTTACTGTATTTGTGTTGTTCCCTTGTGGCACGGTAAGTCCATTCCAAGTAATGATTCCCGTTACAGAATCGAAGGAGCCTCCAGAGAGCCCAGTTACATTTCCATAACCCTGCGGAACGAGGTTCTCCAAATTTACGCCGGTGGCATCAATGGTCCCTAAATTGCTTAAGTTGATTGTAAAAGTTACTATATCGCCCACGCTAGGAGCTGTATCACTTGCTGAAATAGCGACCTCTAAATCAATAACATCTGGTGTGGTAATAGTAAAGCTCGACTCATCATCTTCGCTTTGATCTCCATCATCGTTGTTAGGTTCGCTGTCGGAATCCTGTTGGTCCAAAGCTGTAATTTGGGCCGTGTTTTCATATTCTCCGCTTGCCCCAGTTGGCGCATTTACGGTGACTTCATAAGACAGTGTTATACTGTTTCCAGCAGATAGCGAAGCAATGTTCCAACTAATTGTGTTTCCCGATAAAGTACCTCCATTGTTAATGGTCCCTAAGGTAAATCCTGAAGGAACAACATCTTCCACCGATACGTTCGTCGCGTTCTGTGGGCCGCTGTTGGTTACTTCAAGTTCAAAGACCACGGTGTCCGACACATCCGGTGTTGCGCTAGAAGCAGCACTTACTCCTTTTGACAGACTTAAGTCTGATGTATTCACAGTGACTTCAAAAGTATCTTGATCGTCCTCTGCGGCAAGTCCGTTGTTTGGCGTCGAATCTATATCAAAAATGTCATTGGCAATAATTTCAGCGGAGTTCAAGTAATCGCCTGAAGCATTTACCGTGACATCAAAAGTCAGGTTCAAGGTAGCGCCGTTCAGCACCTCTAGATTGGACCAGGTAATGGAAAGGTCACCAATATTATACACCCCACCATTACTTACCGTACCAGGTACTAAAGTATATCCTGAGGGAATGATATCTCTCACGGAAATTCCTGTTGCATTTGATGTAGTGGACGCGTCGTTATTGAATACGGCCAAAGTAAAAGTGATAATATCTCCTGGATTTGCAGTGGGGGAAGATGCTGTTTTGGTCAATTCCATGTCCACTCCAATGAGCGAGATTTCAACGGTATCAGAAGAAGTTGGACAATTCCCATTGGAAACGGTCCACTGGAATTCATAAGTTCCGTCTGCCGCCCCGAACACATCCGTATTTGGATCATTTTCGTTCACAAAACCAACGGTCGTGGGGCCGGACACCTGGGTCCAAATCCCTGTTCCCGCCGAGGGAGCTATTGCAGCAAGGGAAACCGTTGCAAATTGATCTAAAGTTTGGTCCGGTCCGGCATCTGCCATTCCAGGATCGGCATATATCACCACTTCCATAGTGTCTTCAATTGTACAACCCCCACTAACAACGGTCCAGGCAAACTCATAAGTTCCCGGTTCCAAAGTGTCGATGGTCGTCGTTGGACTATTAGGGTTGACAATATTGGCCAGTGTGCCTGGAGTTCCTCCAAATCCTGGGCCGGAAGTCTGCGACCATGTCCCCGTTCCGGTTACAATGGGATCAGCTGCCATAATTGTTTGGGTTGCGGCACATAGTTCTTGATCGGGTCCAGCTATCGCATCAGATGGTGGATCATTTGTGAATGTTAGATCTACGTCGGAGAATGTAGGGTCGCATAAGGATGGGCTGCTTGGGAAAGTCACTCCGTCATATCCAACTGTCCAACGTAACGTATAGGTTCCTGGGGCTGTAACTCCGGAAACGGTCGAGGTGGGCGAATTCGGACTATCGATTGTCAAAGATTCTCCAACCGGAGCATTGAACAAGGTCCAAGTTCCAACTCCTGATGTCGGCGGAACGGCATTGAGCGCCGCATCCAATTGGCATGCACTAATTTGGTCCGGGCCTGCATCTGCAGTTGAAGGAGCATCAAATACTTCTATTCGTACTACATCGGAGGTGTTGGAACAGTTCCCAGAGGAAAAGTTCCATTCCAAAATATAAATACCAGCCACAGATAGGCTGGATAGCGTTCTTGTAGGACTATTTGGACTAGCAATGACCTCTACACTTCCAGAAGGCTGTTCAGAAAATCGCCACTCCGCTGTATCCACATCCATAGGGGCCATATTCCCTGCCAAAGTGGTCTGATCGGCAACAATCAAGTCCCCACGACATACAATTTGGTCCGGGCCGGCATCGGGATTAATCGAAGGTGCGGAACTGGAGGTCACCAATACCTGATCCGAGGTATTGCCACAACCTGAGGTCCCAGCATAGTTGGTTGTAAATTCAAATTCATAGCTATTCCCTGGCACGATAGAAACTTGTGCTACATTACTATCGGAAGGGTTCTGGGAAATGGCAGCGGGTGTCCCTGGATTTCCATTTACACCGGGACCATCAATTTGCGTCCAAGTCCCCGTAGAACCGAAAGTGGCTTCCAACAGCAAATCACTTACTTCACAGAGGGTTAAATCGCTTCCCGCATCGGCAGGAACAAAGACATTTACGGTTTTGTCGGCGAAGTTTGGGTCTGTGCAATTGCTGTCACCTGTAATGGTCCATCGAAACACGTAGGTTCCAGATACCAGATTACTGACCGTAGCCGTAGGATCGTTTACATCCGAAAAATTAGGCGTATTAGGGGCACCAGACAAGACCGTCCAAAATCCGTTTTCTGTATTGGTATCAAAAGCATTTCCATCCAAACCGATAGAAGTCCCAGAGCAAAGCTCTGCCGTAGGTTGTAAAACGCTGGCTGCTGTTGGCTCAATACCAATATTCAAAGTAACGGTATCCGTATCCGAAGAACAACTGCCGATGGTTGCCGTCCATTCAAAAACATAAGTTCCTGAATTGGTGAAAGACACGGCAGTAGTGGGATTGGTATCATCAATGATAAAACCGCCCGGTCCGGAAACTTTTCGCCAAGAACCACCACTGCCCACAGAACCTGAAGCATCGAGTGTAATGGCAGGAAGGTTATTTATGGGATCGTAGCAGACCGTTTGATCCGGTCCAGCATCTGCGCTGGCCGTTGCACCAATACTTATCTCCACATCATCAGAAGTGGATTGGCAACTGGCGTCCCCAGATATCGTCCAAGTCAAGATATAACTCTGGTTCGTGGAAGGACTGGCGATAGTGACGTCAGTATCGAACTGTGTTGCGTCCATAAAACTTATCCCGGTCGAGGGATTTGCGGTCCATATTCCGGTTTCACCTACTTGTGGGGTGTCAGCGGATAGTGTCACTGTATTTGTTCCTAATGGCAAACATTGGTCCGATCCGGCATTGGCCAAAGAGGGACCTTGCGTGGCATTGGTGGTTATGACCACATCCGAAGAACCTGGTGCCGGACAGCCACCATTAACCGGATTGGAAATCGTCCAACGCAAAGTGTAGGCCGTATTGGCATCATCTAACCCAGAAACCAAAGTTTTTGGATCATTTTCATCTTCAAAGGTGACCACACCTATGGCCGAAGGAGGTGATACTACAGACCACGTCCCTATCAAATTCGTCGCAGGGGGAGGGGTTGCATCCAATTGGGTCGGTGTACCAAAACAGATGGTCTGTGCACTTCCGGCACTGGTTACCGCAGGTGCATTTGAAGATACGTTAATTTCAACCGTGGACTCCTCAGATGGGGCACAGGAATTTCCGCCTGAAATGGCGTATTGAAACACATAAATTCCAGGAACTAGGTCATTCACCGTAGTAGTTCTTTCAAATGGAGTTACGATGGTAGCAACACTGGGGCCACTGATTTGGGACCATAGAGAGCTACCGGTACCTACCACATTACCTGTGATACTGGTTGTGGTAATATTACAGAAAAGGGTTTGGTCAGTGCCTGCATTGGCGCTTGTGGGGTTTAGGGAAATCGTTACGTTGATAGCATCAGTCGCTTCATCACAGCCCGTTTGAATGGAACCTGTCAATGCACGTCGAAATACAAGCGTGTAGGTCCCTTCCAAGTCAAAGTTGACGTTAAGGGGGGAGCTTCCAGTATTGGTAAAAGTATTGGGGTCTATCAAAGTAGAACCTGCAGGTCCACTGATAATACTAAAGGTATTGCTCCCGTTACCGGTGGTGACGAAAGGAATATCCACATTTGTGGCTCCACAGGTTGCAAAAAGGTCGTTGCCGCCGTTGGCAACAATGGATATTGGATTTGTAGAATAACGAATCACCACTCCAGCGGTATCATCACAACCCGTAGTCGTGTTGGTTATAGTATACGTGAACCGATAGGTACTGCTCCCATCCAACCCGGAAATTTGCGTTGTACTGCTATTTGGATTAAGTATTGTGGCAGTGGGTCCTTCCGTTTGATTCCATTCCACCGTTTCTCCTGCAAACTGGGGTTGGGAACCTACTAAAGTTGTCGTTGTAATTGACGCATCGCAAAATCGAATATTAGATTCTTCAACAGACGCATTAGAAATATCTTGTGTTGCTTCTTCAACTGCTATGGTCACGGTATCATCCCCATTGGCACAGGGCCCTGCAACAGACCAACGAAATACATAGGTGCCTTCGATGAGATTGGAAACCCCGGTGTTTTGGTTATTGACATTGGCGATAGTGGGCGTGTTGGGACCTGACTCAAAAGACCAAGTTCCAATTTGCCCGTTTATACCGTTGCCCCCAAACGTTGCATTTAAATTCGTAGACTGGGATACCGTGTAGCAGTTATCCAGCGTTTGATCAGGACCTGCATCTACCACTGAGACACCCCCAGTATTGGTAACCGTTATCGTTGCGGAGGATTCACAAAAAAGACCGGGCGCATAATCTGGTCCCCTAATAGTCCACTGAAGTGTAGTGGTCCCAGCAGCGTTATCCGCGAGATTTAAACTTGTTGTTGGAGAGCTATCGTTGACAATAGAAACCCCTGCATTATTGGAACCGACAATACTCCATGTACCGGTTTCCCCGGCATTCAAAGGTGTATTGGCATTGGTAACGATACTTCCCGAGCTGTCAGGACAGGACTCAATATTGCTTCCCGCATCGGCAACAGTTATAGGTTGTACAGATATGACCACATCTTGAAACTGGGTAGAACCATCGGTACATGAAGCGCTGAGCCTAAAGGTATAATCGTTTCCACCAACGAAACCCGTTACCGTAGTATTGACATCCGAAGGGTCATTTATCAAAACAGAGGGACCACCTACTTGTGACCAAGTGGGGCCACTTTGGATGAGCCCGGCTGTTGAACCGGATAAACTGAATCCCACGACATTTTCACAAATGGTCTCAGCCACGCCAGCGTTCACCGAACAATTTTGTCCGAAACCTGCTGAAATTCCTAAAATCGAAAGAAATGAAAAGACAAAGAAGCGTCTTTTGATGAGGTTGGCATCCAATATGTTCATAGTTAAAGAGTGAGGTTATTCCTTTGTAAGAATATTCAAACATATCTTGCTTTTCTCGATGAATGGAATAAATGTTGTATTTCATCGATCATTTGTTGTGAATCGTCGATTAATCGATGAATGACATTACCAAATTCTAATCCCTTCTTTTCACAAGTAGTACTATGATGGCCGTTCTTCCTACCGAATTCATACTTATTCCGATAAAAAATGTAAATAAATACAAATGCTGCGACGAAATAGCATCAACCGTATTTGTTCTATGAAGGATGGCTCTTTTATTTTAACCATTTTGGTATTTATCCTAATCAGCTGTAATAGCGATGATGCGCCCGTTTCTCTTCCCATTGAAATACCTCAAGCACGGGATTGCGCTTCAACCCACCCCTTGGTCGGTGAATCCAGAAGACTTCGAGTTAGTACTTCTTATGGCATCCGTGGAAGGGCCACTGTCATTTCAGACTGCGAAATCCAACTCACCAATTTCTTTTACAATGGCTCTGGACCTGCGGTGAGCCTGTATGGTGGCACCAATGGTAATTTCGATAAGGGAATACCTTTGAGTGAACCCATACAGGGGCGAAGATTCGAAGACGAGACATTGCGTGTCTTTTTACCGGAAGGCACTTCCCTAGATGAAATAAACAGTATTAGTATCTGGTGCTTTCAATTCAATATTGACTTTAGTTCGGCTAGTTTTGAATAATCTGAACGTAAAGTATTTTCATTTTTTTGATTTAGATGGGATTTTGATAATGAAACTGACCAATAGACCATTATTTGTTGGATGATAAACGATACACCCCGATAACTTTTTTTATCCTATTATCTCGACCAACCTTGTTATTCTAAAAAAAATTCATATACTGAGGGTAGGTTATACCCAACTAAAATACATAGCACTATTCAAGAGCTATCCGTGAAAACATTGAGCAAATCAATTTCAAAAATACTACGGTACATTTTTCCCATGTGTGCGGTAATTGGTTATGCCCAACAAAATTCGGTTGACAATAAATCTGCTTTAACCATCATTTCCCCACTACGCTCCACAATTTGGGAAACCAGCGTACCTGCCGAATTGCAGTGGCAAACCAAAAACATTGATACCTCGAAATCCATTCGCTTTTTTTTGCTTCGGAACAAAACCGTGGTACAGGAATTGGGAAGATTCAAAAATAGTGGTAATGCCCAAGGAATCGAACTTGCCAAAAATGTGGGTTCGGGAGATAATTATCAGGTAATGGGTATTGAATTGTTTCCAAATAATAAAGAGCAAATCGCCAAGTATGCCACTTCATTTTTCTCGATAAGAAACAAAGAGGCCGATTTGCGCAAAAAGCAAGCTGAACTAGCGAGAGCCAATACCAATATAACTTCTGATAAGAATAGGAAAACCAGTAAAAAGCCAACACTCAATATTCCGGTTAGGCAAGAATTTGAAGGTCGTCGGATTTCGTATGTAAAAAACTTGACGTTTGATACGGAACATCTCAAGGTAAAAGTATGGGACCATCAAGAAGAGGATGGAGATATTGTTTCCATATATCTTAACGGAAGTCTTGTACTCTCCAAACATTTACTGACCAACAACCAGCAAGAATTTGACATTGAATTGGATTCTGAAAAGCCCAATGACTTTTTGTTGTATGCCCATAATTTGGGCAAAGTATCCCCAAATACGGTTTCCATAGAGCTCACAAGTGATAAGAAATCTGAAAAAATGACTTTGAATTCTTACTTAAGAAGCTGCGAAGCTGTATTGATAAATGTGAAAAAATAAACCCCAAAAATCAAATTCTTAAAGTTCGAAATTTTTACATCCAGGGGGAACCTTTTCTCTGAAATGAACAGAATTATTGGGCAACAAAATTGTCGTTGTCTTTGTCTTCAATCCAATTATACTCAATCTCTTTGGCAACCTTCCTTGCGAATTCAATCCCGTGTTTATCGGCCAAGAAACCCAAAGCCATATCCATACCGGCACTTACTCCAGAAGATGTGTAGTATTTTCCGTCGATTACCCATCTTGCTTTTTTATTCCAATCCACATTGCTATTTTGAGAAGTAACCCAAGAAAAGGCCCTTTTGTTTGAGGTGGCCCTTTTTCCATCCAAAAGCCCTGTTTTGGCAAGAAGTGCGCTTCCAGTGCAAACCGTAAGCACATAATCGCTCGTTTTGGAAAGTTGTTTAATCTTGCTTATCAGCAAAGCATTATCCACTTCAATTCTAGTACCCAAACCGCCTGGAATCAATAGTATCTCAGGTTCAATATCAGCTTTCATAAGTTTTTCGGTCATGATTGGAACTCCATGTCTATTTGATATGATTCCACCTTCAAGAGAGTAAAACTTAAGTTGATATTGGTCGACCAATCGGCCAAAAATCTCTGCAGGACCAAAAACATCCAAGGTTTCGTAGCCTTCAAACATGATGACCGCAACTTCCATAATATTTTTAGTTTTAGGAGAACTAACTACGTTTTGAGCATTTGAACTATTCGCCTTTATGAGCATTAAAGTTAAAATACCCAAAATATGAATTGATCTTTTTACAAATAATTTTTTGAACATATCCTTTTGGTATTTAAGACGAACAATGAATCGTTGATTTGAGTTTTTACGTATTCGAGACCTAGTTCCTACTTCTTCTACATTTCCAAAAACATTGGATACTCCCTTACTATTTCGTTTATTTTATAATCTGGATTTTGAACCTTTCTCCAACTTTGGCTATAGCACATGTAAAGCTCACCTTTGCTCCCTTATGTCAATTCATGTTCGCAATTTGAAACTCATGTGATGCCAAATCCATAGCAGTACTTCCTACTTTAAACATATTCCAATTGCTTTTCCGAATTCCGTTCAACATAGATATATTTCACATCAAAACGATCGTCCTTTTATTTTTCAGTGAAGAGATCCCTACATTTCTTTCAGTATCCGTCGAAGTTATACAAACGTACAACAGCAAATAGTACTGTTCTTAGAGTAACTTAAATATACTTTTTTTAGTAATGAGGTTTAACCGATATGAGGCTGGTTCCCCATTTGCTTTAACTATTTTCGACTGTTTACGTAAAGGTATTTTATTTAAGTTCTGGATACCACCTTTTATTGGTATTGGGATGTACGGATTATAAAATGTTTAAAAATTAGGTACAACCCTTTTCTTCATTGTGTTGATAAGGATACAGCAAGATTGATTAAAAAGCAAATGGGAAAGAAAAAAGGTTTGATAACCAATTGGTTATCAAACCCTCGCTGTACCTTGGGTGGGAATCGAACCCACACTCCCGAAAGAACTGGATTTTGAATCCAGCGCGTCTACCAATTCCGCCACCAAGGCTTAAAACTGATGATTCTGAATTAAGGATTGCAAAGCTAAAAAATACTTCGTATTTCCAAAACTAAAATTTCATATTTATCCTTTAGCAAGCCGAATAAATTTTTAAATTTGCACCTCTTTTGACGAAAAGACATTTAAAAAGCTAGTCAACAACCGTTTATCATGCCATACCAAGTTCCAGAACCTAAATTGTTTGCCTGTACCCAGAGCACTGCACTTGGGGAAAAAATAGCGGAATCCTATGGAGCTAATCTGGGCAGTGTGCACTTTTCCAGGTATAGTGATGGTGAATTTCAACCTTCATTTGAGGAATCGATTCGTGGAGCACGTATTTTTATTATTGGTTCCACACATCCGGGTCCAGAGCATCTTATGGAAATGTTACTGATGTTGGACGCTGCCAAAAGAGCATCAGCTCGTCATATTACCGCTGTCATGCCCTATTTTGGTTGGGCAAGGCAGGACCGAAAAGACAAGCCCAGAGTTCCTATAGCTGCCAAATTGGTCGCTAAAATGTTGGAAACTGCTGGTGCAACCCGAATTATAACCATGGATTTGCATGCAGACCAGATTCAAGGCTTCTTTGAAAAACCGGTAGATCACCTTTTTGCATCAACACTATTTCTACCTTATCTAAGGGAACTCAATTTGGATAATTTATGTGTGGCCTCTCCCGATATGGGAGGTTCTAAAAGAGCGTATGCCTATTCCAAGGCTTTAGAAAGTCATGTGGTTATTTGCTACAAACAGAGAGCCAAAGCCAATGTGATTTCTCACATGGAACTTATTGGCGATGTTCAGGGTAAAAATGTGGTTTTGGTAGACGATTTGGTGGATACGGCGGGAACCTTGACCAAAGCGGCCGATTTAATGATGGATCGAGGGGCGCTGAGTGTACGTGCTATTACCACTCACGGCCTTTTATCGGGGGATGCCTATGAGAAAATCCAGAGCTCCAAATTAACAGAGTTGATAATAACAGATTCCATTCCCTCACAAAGGGCAAGTGATAAAGTAAAAGTATTGAGTTGTTCCCATTTGTTTGCAGACGTAATGCATCGGGTGCATCACAATACTTCCATTTCGTCAAAATTTTTAATGTAAATTTTTATTCAATTATATAATGAAGTCAATTACTATCAAAGGATCCCAAAGAGAAAGCGTGGGCAAGGTTTCTACCAAGGCCCTACGTAATGCTGGAAAGGTCCCTTGCGTGCTGTACGGAGGGGAAAAACCATTACACTTTTCAGCCAATGAACTTGCGTTCAAGAATTTAGTGTACACCCCCAATGCCCATACAGCGGTGATTGAGTTGGAGGACGGCAAAAAATTTGAAGCCGTATTGCAGGATATCCAGTTTCATCCTGTGACCGATAAAATTCTTCATATCGATTTTTATCAGCTCTTCAAGGACAGGCCGGTAACCATGAACATCCCAGTTCGTTTGGAAGGTAATTCCCCAGGGGTTCGAAATGGTGGACGTCTGCTTTTTAGAAAACGTAAACTCTCTGTCAAAGCTTTACCAGATTTGCTTCCGGATTTTATCACTGTTGATATATCCAAGCTTAAAATAGGGGGCACAATTTCTGTTGAGACCTTATTGACCGATGATTACACCATCATGCACCCCGACAATACCTCCGTGGTTCAAGTGAAAGCTTCCCGAACCTCGGTTGCCGATGAGGATGAAGAAGAAGAGGAAGAAGCTACCGAAGGTGGTGAAGCCACTCCTGAAGAGGCTGCCACAGAATAAGTATTTTTATCCTATAGCAAAAACAAGCATCCCTTGGCTGTTCACTGCATGGGATGCTTTTTTATTTTTTGGTCATTTAAAAAGATATGTGGAATCTTCTTAAAAATACCTTCTCTAAGAAGGTGGAAATTCTTAAAGAAAAGGACAAAATGAAAAAATTCTTAATTGCAGGATTAGGAAACATTGGAAAGGAATATGAGTCTACTCGACACAATATTGGTTTCGATGTTTTGGAGGTTCTGGCTACCCAAGAAGATTTTTCTTTTGAAAATGCCAAGTTAGGAGCAGTGGGAACTTTTAAGCATAAGGGAAGAAGTATTCTTTGTTTAAAACCTTCAACCTTTATGAACTTAAGTGGAAAAGCTATCCGATATTGGATGGAGAAAGAAAAAATCCCATTGGAAAATCTCCTTGTCATTACTGACGATATCAATTTACCTTTTGGTTCTATTCGTCTAAAAAGCAAAGGCAGTGACGGTGGGCACAATGGATTAAAACATATTCAAAACACATTACAAACCCAACAATACCATCGCTTTCGTTTCGGCGTAGGGTCCAATTTCGGTAAGGGAAGACAGATAGATTACGTTTTAGGGAAATGGAATGAAGAAGAAAGGCAGTTGCTTCCGGAAAGATTAGCGAAATCGACCGATTTAGTACGATCATTTATTTTCGCCGGCACCCATGCTACCATGAACCAGTTTAATGGAACCTAAAGTGTCTTAAATTCAAATACTCCGGAATCTGAGGTGTTTCCTTGAGAATCTGTGGTTACCACTTTCCAAAAGTAAACCGTATTGTCCAAAACGGATACGTTCAGTTCGGAAGTAAACGCATCCACTATCTGCAATGAAGTGTTTGGCGGATTTTGGTCAGAGAAAAACACCTCATAACTTTCAATGTCATTTTCCACATCTGCACCTGACCAACGTAGAGTTACCTCATCCGAAGAATTTGGAGAAACCGTAGATCCCGAAATTGGGCTTAAAAGTTGGGCGGGAAAAGGAGCGTAGGTAGTCTGTGATCCCGAATTATAAAACAACCAGGTTTCACTATTGGCATCCTCACTGGATTGAGAATTGGTTGATCGTACCGACCAAGAATAGGGAGTACCCTTATTGATGGACAAACTCGCCGAAGTTGTGGCCGTGTTTATACTCTGGGGGGCATTCGTATTCAGATTGACCGCAGTTAGCGTGTAACTCTCTGTATTCTCGGAAGCCTGCCATTCAAAGGTCACCTGACTAAGTTCATCATTTACGCTCACCCCTGTTGTGCATTCAGAATTCTGATTTGGGAATACGAGTTGTACCATGCCCGGTGTAGGGGGCGGATCATCGTTTCCTCCGCAGGAAATCAATATCAACATTCCAAAGCTTATTCCCAAAACCCTTTGTTTCATCTTTTTGCCATTTTAAAAACTTCTTTATATCCTTCCCCTTCTACCCTAAGATAATAGGTGCCCGTCGCTAAGCCTGAAAAATCAAGTACAAGTTCATTCCCGTCCACTTTTTCATCGTCTTCCATTACCAAGCTACCTGTTGTGGAGAAAACCTTGATATTTACGTCTCCCGTTTGTTCGTTTAAGAAAAGTCTTGTTTCCTCACCCACAGGATTGGGATACAAAATTCCAATGGAACCTACTACGAAAGTGGCAGAATAGGTTCCTTGACAGGGTAGATTGGTGAAAACCTTAAGGGTGTTCAGGCCTTCCTTCAAATCTAATTGAATCCCAGTATTTTCAGTTTGTGTCACCAATCCGTTAAGTTCCACGTTGTAAAGACTCGCTCCTCCCAAGGTCAGGGACACTACATTGGATTCTTGTAAAGCGAAAACACTTAAGGGCTCTGGCTCTGTAATCTGTATATCAAAACAAGTTTCTTGAAAATTGACCATTCCATCCGTAGCAGTGATGCACAAGGTATACGTACCTGCTGACAGACTGGCAAATATTCCTGATTCGGAAAAATCCAAATCCCTGGTACTTGAGCCGTCATCCAATACCGCGGAATACATCAATGCAGAATTGGAGGTAGTGATTTGAACGAAGCCATCATTATTTCCTCTACAAGTTTCGCTTTCAATCTGGACCAAGAAGTTATCCGAAGGCAGACGATTGACAGGACATCCCGTTGCATCAACTTCAACGCCTTGTGGAGTGCCCAAGCAGAGATCGTCCCCATCATCAAAAACTCCGTCCCCATCCGCATCAGGTCTAAAATCACCTTCAACGCATATTTCGAGAGAAAATGTTTGCAACGCTCCCCCATCGCCAGGTGCTGTATCGCTCACTTCCAAGGTCCAATTCCCCAAGGTCGACTCTCCATTAAATGCGGATAGATCTCCAATGGGCCTTACCGTCCCCGAAATGACCGGATTGCCGGAACACGTTATATCCACCCCATTATCATCAAAAGTGGCATCAATATTATTTAAATCACCACAGGTATTGGCCAATAAAGCCACCTTGGTTCCAGCCGGAGAAATAAGATTTATCACCAAATCCCCCACAAAAGTATGGTCCAAATCTACAGAGACGTTTACATCGGCAACCTGCAAATCCTCTACAAATTGAACAACTGCCGTTTCGGTTGAAATACCCGCCTGCGATATACTGATCGGAGTATCTCCTGAATTTTTTGACTGGCAATTTACCGGAACCGTTGTAAATGTAAAGGGCGGCCCAAAAACACCCAGGCCACAAGCGTTACCAGGGCGTACACGCCAGAAGTAAGTTGTCTCGGGTTGTAGCATATTGGTTTTGTACTTTCCGGAAAAAACAGTGGCGGTCTCCACAACATTTGCGAAGCCGACATCCGTTGCAATTTCAACATCGTAGGCACTAAAGTTGATATCCAGCTGCCAGAGCAACTCCGTTCCTAGCGATACATCAGATGCTGTGTCGACCGGGTTCAAAAGGGTAACACTTGGAAATGAAGTGTCTTGAACTACAACATTTAAATCTACTTCCACAGTTTGCGAAGCAGAGGTTGCCCGTACCGTGATCGTATATTCGCCAGGGGTTACATTGTTTGTTCCTGATAGTGTAAAATCTACCGGGGTGTTGTTCGTGGTGGCCTGGTTTGGGGAAAAGGAGGCTGTTAATCCCGGAGGTACATCAGCTGAAAAGGTGGACGTTTCATTAAACCCATTAAATGTCTGATAGACAAATGGAATTATCAAATCATCGGGTTGGCACACTTGATAGGAAAGATTTTCAAAATCCAACACTACTTCCGCGGCCTCAATCGTAAAATTTGAGCCATTGACCGCAAAGAATACGTTATCATGGGCTTTTACCATAATTCTACCGGTGGATGTGATATTACCGGGCAGCAGAATTTCTTCAGTTCCATCATTGAGGGTATCTTCCAAAAGTACAATTGGGAATGTACTGCCGCCATCAGTGCTCAATAAGATATCCACGGTCTGCGCATTGACCGGAAAGATATCTGTGTTGGCTACGTCCCAAGTTATGGTTTGCGCCGATCCCGCCGCATATATTTCACCAGCTGCTTGTGAAGTGACTGAAAATGGGCCTGCTGAATTCACTACTTTAACTTCCAATATATCGGATATTACTTGTCCCCCTCCTAAAGCATTATCCCGGACCGTAAGGGCAAAACTTAAATCTCTTTGTATGTTGGAAACTGTCTCCCATGTTCCATTTATCGGGGGATTGGTCTGGGTCAGACTCCCTTGAACCACACGGGATAATCTAGGAAAATATCGTATGGGGTCCGTAGCCGGCGGCAAGGACCTGAAATTGGCACCAACTGGATTATCGGGACCAAAAGTACTGGTGGTCACCACTCCGTCATCGAGTTGCTCCCAGGTATATGTCAGAACATCCCCAACGTCTGTATCGTTGGCGATTCCCTCTAGGGCAAAAGCTGTTCCTTTTGGAACGATGAAGTCCCCAATCGGCGTAACCGTGGGTGGGGCATTGGTAAGAGGAACATCCGTACCACAGGAAACCGTTTCCAGATAATTACGTATCTGTACAATACTATTGTGGTGTAAATAATCATCTCCGTTGGGTTGCACATCGTTTCCAGGTACAATTCCGGCATATCCCATAATTGTCGTCCCACTCGCGGGTTCAGCTTGTACACCGGTGCCTTCAGATTCAAAGGACCAGGTATGGTTCGCCCCAAATTGATGCCCCAGTTCGTGCGCTACAAAATCGAGGTCAAAAACATCTCCTTCTGGAATAAAACCGGAGGCAAAAGCACTTCCTTTCTGGTTGTCACGACAGACAGAACCGATAAAGCCGGCATTTCCATTATCCTGTCCTGGTTGTGCCCTATCAAATAGGTGGCCAACATCATAGTTGGCCTCTCCAATAATTGTGGTAAGAATATTCTGTGCCTGTGCATTCAGATTTCCAGTAAAAGGATCGGGGTCTGCGTTTGTAAAAATAATTTCATCGTTGTTGGCAACTAACTCCAAGGTGACGCCGATATCAGTTTCAAAAACCTCGTTTACCCGGGTCAAGGTAGCATTAATGGCAGCCAAGGCATCCGCAACGGTTCCTCCATGATAATCCGTATACTCACTGGAAGTGGTCACTGCAATTCTAAATCTTCTCAAAGTTTGGTTATCCACCAAAGGGACCAATGTTTTCTGTACGTCCTGTTTCAATTTCTCCGTTTCACAGGTAAACTCATCCTTGGCCGAGTTATGTTTGGTATACACCACATAGGTATCATTTTTCTCGGAGACAGGTTCCATAAAACTGGTTTGGTGGTCGTCCATTCGGATTATCATACTTTGAAGACCTTTATGGGAAGTACTCAGCCGTACGCGATATTTTCTATCCAGACTTTGTCCCACATATGAAGCAATTTTAGGATATTTTTCTGCCAATAGCGGATGAAACGTAGCATGTTTTTGCATTTCAAAGGGAATGATATCACCTTCTGCATTGGGTAGATAGATTATCCTTTGGGGCGATTTAAAATCCTTGAGAGCGTCTAAGTTGTCCGTGAATTTTTCTGTTCTTAGAGTAAACGCTTTACCCTTGGAATAAATGTTTCCCAAAGACGTACTCTTCAAACCGGAAGCTGAGGTAGAACTCCAATATTGCTGTTGGGCGGAAGTGTAAAAGAAGCTAAAAAATATGGATATTGAACAAACAAGATGTAATTTAGCTTTCATGCATAAGTGGAGTGTAGATTGTTTCAAAAATAAAGCTTTTTATTTTGTTGGTCAGTGAAGACATTTCAAGGTATTTCTCAATTTAAAAGCGATTTTGCTACGGCAGTGACCATTGGCACTTTTGATGGCGTACACATTGGACACCGTAAAATACTGGAACGCCTCATAAATAATGCCAAACAATCCGGATTAAAGTCTACCGTGCTTACTTTTTTCCCTCATCCCAGAATAGTACTCCAAAAAGATACGGAAATCAAGTTGCTCAATACGCTTGAAGAAAAAGTGGATATTTTAAAAGATTTAGGTCTTGATTATTTGATAGTACATCCTTTCACAAAAGATTTTTCCAGGCTCTCCGCCACCGAATTTGTCCGGGATATTTTGGTAAATACACTCAACATTAAAAAAATAGTTATCGGTTATGACCATAGATTTGGACGGAACCGCAACGCAAGTATACACGACCTAATCGGTTTTGGGGGTACTTTGGATTTTGAAGTGGAGGAAATCCCCGCCCAGGAGATTGATGATGTTTCCATAAGTTCAACAAAAATCAGAAATGCGCTACTGGATGGAGAAGTGGCCACTGCCAATGATTACCTTGGATACCCTTATATGATTGGCGGAACGGTAAAAACCGGAAAAGGTTTAGGGAAGCAGTTCGGATTTCCGACAGCCAATCTCCAAGTTAAAACTGCGTATAAACTCATTCCCAAAAATGGGGTGTATGTCGTGAAAAGTATTCTAAATTCCAAAGTGTATTATGGAATGATGAACATAGGCTACAATCCCACGGTTTCTGGAGAAAGAAAAAGTATTGAAATCAACTTTTTTGGTTTCTCCGGTGACTTATATGATGCAAACCTCGAAGTACAATTCCTTCATCGCCTCAGGGATGAACACAAGTTCAACTCGGTTGAGGAATTACAGCAACAATTGAAAAAGGACAAGGAAAAATCATTGAGGTTAATTACTAAAAAAGATGCTTAAGCTTTTTTTATTCAAAAAAATTGATAACGCCCAACTCGTGGTATTTCGGGTTTTCTATGGTCTTTTGGTCTGCGCCGAGGCCTTTGGTGCACTTGCCACGGGTTGGGTACGAAGAACTTTTGTGGAACCAAAATTCACGTTTTCCTTTATCGGTTTTGAGTGGCTACAGCCATTGCCCGGTAATGGCATGTATGTGTATTTCGCCATAATGGGCGTGTTGGGGATATTGATAACCCTAGGGTATAAATATCGCATTAGTGCGTTTGCATTTGCCTTTATGTGGTCCGGGGTATATCTCATGCAAAAGACATCGTACAATAACCACTACTATTTGTTGATGCTATTGGCTTTCATAATGGCTATGCTTCCTGCCAACCGGGATATTTCATTGGATAGTCGCCTCAATCCGGGTTTTAGGTCCCATTCCATGTACAATTACATAAGATGGATAATCATTCTTCAATTGTTCATTGTATATACCTATGCCGCTGTGGCCAAACTCTATGGGGACTGGTTGGATTTCAGTATCATAGAAATATTGATGCGAAGTAAAAAAGACTATTTCTTGATAGGTGATTTTCTTCAGATAAAATGGGTGCATAAAATGGTAGCCGGCTTTGGAATTTTCTTCGACTTGCTTGTTATTCCGGCACTGCTGTGGAAACCTACCCGAAACATTGCCTTTATCCTATCCATTTTTTTTCACCTCTTCAACAGCATTGTCTTTCAGATTGGGATATTTCCTTATCTATCCTTGGCATTTATCGTGTTTTTTTATGATTCTCAAACGATTCGTAAAATTTTTCTCAAAAGGAAAAAAATTGAAGTAGATGGCGAAGCTATTTTTCCCAAGAACCACAATTGGATAATCGGGGCGTTGGGCATCTATTTTGTTGTTCAACTTTTGTTGCCACTAAGGCACCATACGTTTCCCGATGATGTGCTCTGGACCGAAGAAGGCCATAGGCTAAGTTGGCGCATGATGTTGCGGAGCCGCTCAGGGAATATCCGCTTTAAGGTTGTCAATAAAGAAACCGGAAAATTTAAGTATGTAAAACTTGATGACCATTTGACCAAAAAGCAAAAGAGGAAAGTTGCCTGTTATCCGGATTTTGCTTGGCAATTTGCTCAATATCTCAAAAAGGAGCACGCCAAAAATGGAGAGGATGTCCAGGTTTTCGCAATTAATAGAGTTCGTGTAAATGATGGTAAGTTTGCCCAATTTATAGACCCTGAAGTGGATTTGGCCAGCGTTCCATGGAAACACCTTTCCCATAATGAGTGGATCAGGCCCTCGCCAAATGAAGAATAATTGTTCTACTCATACAGATTCCCGTAAATTTGCGGTTCAAAATTAAATCATGCTCCAGTTACAACTACTTCGAGAACACAAAGATCATATTGTAAGTGCGCTCAAAAAGCGAAACCTAGATGCCGGACCGATGATTTCAAAAGTGCTGGAATTGGATGAAAAAAGGCGTTCCCTACAGTCAAAATTGGATACAACACTTGCCGAATCGAATAAACTGTCCAAAGAAATAGGGGTGCTTTTTAAATCAGGTAAACCCGAAGAAGCCAATCCATTAAAAGAAAAAACGGCTGAACTCAAGGAAGCTTCCAAAGTACTGGGCGAAGATTTGAATGCAACGTCAGAAGCGCTTACGCAGGAATTGTACCATATTCCAAACGTGCCCCATGAATCGGTTCCAGATGGCAATTCTGATGACGATAATGTGGAGGTATTCCGAGAGGGGAAGATTCCTGAACTGAAAAAAGAAGCACTTCCACATTGGGAGTTGGCAAAAAAATATGACATTATAGATTTTGAGCTTGGTGCCAAAGTGACTGGAGCGGGATTTCCCGTATACAAGGGTAAAGGAGCCCGTCTTCAGCGCGCCTTAATCACGTATTTTCTTGATAAAAACACGGCAGCGGGGTATTTTGAGGTACAGCCCCCTTTGGTAATCAATGAGGAATCAGGATATGGCACGGGGCAACTACCCGATAAAGAAGGTCAAATGTACCAAGTTCAGGCAAACGACCTCTACCTTATACCCACCGCCGAAGTGCCCATAACCAATTTACATAGGGGCGATTTGTTGGCTGAAAAGGAATTGCCCCTGGCCTATACGGGCTATACTCCTTGTTTTAGGCGGGAAGCAGGAAGTTATGGGGCCCATGTACGCGGTCTTAACAGGCTCCACCAGTTTGATAAGGTAGAATTGGTTCGCCTGGAACACCCGGATTCTTCATACGAAGCGCTGGAAGCCATGGTAGAGCATGTCAAGGATATTCTCAGGGAATTGAAATTACCTTACAGAATACTTCGCCTATGTGGTGGGGATTTGGGCTTCACCGCAGCACTCACCTATGATTTTGAAGTATTTTCCACAGCTCAAAATCGATGGCTCGAAATCAGCTCTGTCTCCAACTTTGAGACCTATCAAGCCAATCGCTTAAAATTACGGTTCAAGGACAAGAATGGAAAAAGTCGGCTAGTTCATACCCTGAACGGCAGTTCTCTGGCCCTACCACGGGTCTTGGCTGGAATTCTTGAGAATTATCAAACAGAAGATAACATTACAATTCCCGAAGTCTTGGTCCCTTACTGTGGATTTGATAGGATTGATTGAGGTTTTCAGAAGCAATTAACATAAAAATCGAACTTTCCCCGTTATATTTAAACTATGCGACGGCTCAGTCTTGTTTTATTTCTGCTGATAATTGCTTCCGTGCAAGGCCAGGAGGACTTTTTGGCCAAACAATACTTCAATGACGGGGAGTATGAAAAAGCTGTGGTCTACTTTGAAAAATTGGTGAAAAAAAATCCACGGCGTTCGGATTACGCCGAAGGGCTTGTTGCCTGTTACCAGCAATTGGAACGTTATTCCGACGCGGAAAACTTTTTGTTGAAAAAGATTGAAGAATCCTATGCATTTCCAACATTCTTCATCGAACTGGGATACAATTACACGCGACAAAACCAGTCGGATAAGGCAACGGAGTATTATGAAAAGGCCCTTCAAAAAATTGATGAAAACCCAAACTACGGGTATAGTGTTGGATATCGTTTTCAAAAATATGCCCTCCTGGATGAAGCCATCAAGGCCTACACCAAAGCCATGGCGTTAAAACCAGACCTAAATTATGATTTCCAACTAGCTCGAATTTATGGGGAACAGGGAGATATAGAAAAGATGTACCAAGCCTATCTGAACCTCATCGTTGAGGGGAGAACATCACGTTCCAATATTCTTCGGAACATCGATGATTTCATTTCTGAAGACGCCACCCAGCCCAACAACATACTACTTCGTAAAGTGCTTCTCAAAAACGCCCAAAAAAATCCAGATTTGCTCTGGAACGAACTATTGAGCTGGCTTTTTATTCAACAAAAACAATATAACAATGCATTGGGCCAAGAAAGGGCGATTTATAAACGTTCTGAATTCGCATCTATGGACCGATTGGAGAGTCTAGGACACATTGCCTTGGAGGATAAGGATAACGCTACGGCCTTCAAAGTCTTTGAGTTCATAACAGAAAACAGCGCCGACCCCATCACTACACTCAATGCCCATCTGGAACTTATCAATCTCGGACTTTTGGAAACCAGTTCCAAAACCTTGGCGTCCGCAGAAAAAGAATACCAAGAATTATTGGAAACCTATGGTAATCAGGCCCAGACCCAACAATTACAAATTGCATACGCCAACTTTTTGACTTTCAAGAAAAACACCCCGCAACCTGCTATATCCATGTTGAAGGAAAGTCTGGAACTGCCGCTGGGGCGCATGTCCAAGGCCTACTTGAAAATGGCGCTTGGGGATATCTTGGTTTTTGATAGAAAATTCAATCAGGCCCTAATCTACTTCACACAAGTTCAAAAGAGTCTTAAAAATGATGTGTTGGGCCAGGACGCCCGCTACAAAGTGGCACAAACCAGTTTCTACAAAGGTGATTTTGACTGGGCCCTGACGCAATTAAAAGTTTTGAGGGGGTCAACGTCCCAATTGATAGCGAACGATGCCATGCAACTGAGTCTTCTCATTTCAGACAACTCTTTGGAAGATTCCACCCAGACCGCCCTAAAAAAATATGCAAGAGCCGACCTGCTGGCATATCAAAACAAAACGGAAGCGTCCATACAACTGCTTGAGGATATTTTACAAAATCACAAAGGTGAAAAGATTGAGGACGAAGCCCTATTAAAACAAGGGGAACTCCTCGAAAGCAAAAAGCGATTTAAGGATGCCGAGTTCAACTACAAAAAAATAGTGGAGTTTTATGCCGATGGCATTCTGGCCGATGATGCCCATTATGCACTAGGGCAACTTTATGAGAATTTTCTGGATGAACCGGAAAATGCCAAATTTCACTACGAAAAAATCATCTACAATTACCAAGATAGTTATTACTTCCCGAAGGCAAGAAAACTGTTCCGAAAGTTACGGGGTGATATCATTAATTAATTCTCCCTACATTTAGCGCATAAGTTGATATTCAATGATAATTTACAATGTAACCGTGAATATTGATGACAGTGTCCATGACGAGTGGCTTACATGGATGAAGGACAAGCACATCCCGGATATGCTGGCTACGGGTAAATTCTCGCATGCCAAAATGACCAAAGTGTTGGTAGAAGAAGAACTGGGTGGCACCTCATATTCAATTCAATACACAACGAAAGACAGAAAAACCTTGAATGCCTATTATCAAGAAGATGCAGAAAAACTTCGGACGGAGGCTCTTAAACGGTATGCGGACAAATTTGTGGCGTTCAGGACAGAATTGGAGGTCATCAGTCAACAAATCCCTTGAATCTTGGACCATCTTTTCTGTTACGGCACTTTACAGGATATTGACGTGCAACACTATCTTTTTGGGAGAACTTTGGTGGGACAACAGGACGAACTCCAAGGGTTTAAGTGTTTGAAAAATGCGATTTACAATAGATATCATATCGTTTACAGAACCAATTTTGAAGAAGACAATGTGAAAGGTACGGTATTCGAAGTATCGGTAGCTGACTTAAAAAAGGCCGATGTTTATGAAACTACAGCCTATACCCGAATAAAAGTAGTTTTGAAATCCAAAAAAACCGCCTGGGTCTATGTAAAAAATTCCAAGTAAATTGCAAAAAAACCTACAGTGTCCAAAAAGAAGAAAAAGAAGCTTGCCCAAAGTAAGTCGGCGCTGAGTTCTAACGGACATAGAGACTCCCCGGTGAAGGCGAAGAAACACTTGGGCCAACACTTCCTCAAAAATGAAACTATAGCGAAACGCATCGCAGACACCTTATCACTGGATGGTTACGAAAATGTTATTGAAATTGGGCCGGGAACAGGCGTGCTCACCAAATACTTACTTCTGCGAAATATAGATTTGGTGGCCATGGATTTGGATTCAGAGTCCATTGTTTATCTCAACCATAGCTTTCCTTTGGAACATCCTAAAATCTTGGAAAAAAACAGCAAATTCCGTATCATCGAAGCTGATTTTTTGAAATTTGATCTGAATCAACTATATAGAAACCAACAATTTGCCATAACCGGAAACTTTCCGTACAACATATCGAGTCAAATTGTTTTTAAGCTATTGGAAATACGGGATCAAGTTCCTGAGTTTTCTGGGATGTTCCAAAAAGAGGTGGCCCAAAGAATCTGTGAACAACCAGGAAGTCGGAGCTATGGGATTTTATCTGTGCTGGTACAGGCATTCTATGAAGCAGAATATCTTTTTACGGTCCATCCCCAAGTTTTTGAACCACCTCCCAAAGTGCAATCTGGCGTTTTACGGCTCAAACGCAAAACGGAGCTGAATCTCCACTGTGATGAGACCCTATTTTTTAAGGTGGTAAAGGCCGCTTTCAACCAAAGAAGAAAGACCTTGCGAAATAGCCTTAAAACCTTTAACCTCTCCCATAATCTAAAAGAAGATACTATCTTTGATCAGCGTCCGGAGCAGCTATCCGTTGCCGATTTTGTGACGTTGACACAGCAGATAGCCAATGACTCCTTTTAAGCTCACAGACGAACTACTGGTTGAAATCCAAGATTTGATCTCTGAAAAGAAAAATTCGGACTTGAGATCAATGATGAAGGAGTTCCACTATGCAGATATTGCAGAGATTGCTGACGAACTGGAGGTAGACGAAGCAACCTATCTTATAAAGCTTTTGGATAGCGAAAAAACTTCGGATATCCTTGCGGAAATGGATGAAGATGTGCGCGAAGCGGTCTTGAATAATCTATCCGCCAAGGAAATAGCCGGAGAGCTGGAAGAACTGGATACCGATGACGCGGCCGACATAGTCAGCGAACTGCCCACCGAGATTGTCCAACAGGTCATTTCCCAAATTGAGGACAAAGAACATGCAAAAGACATCGTTGATCTTTTGCGTTATGATGAAGATTCGGCGGGGGGGCTTATGGCAAAGGAATTGGTCAAAGTAAATGAAAACTGGAATGTATTGACCTGTGTCAAGGAAATGCGCACCCAAGCGGAAAATGTAACCCGGGTCCATTCCATTTATGTAGTGGACGATGAAGGAAGACTAAAAGGAAGACTCTCCCTGAAAGACCTTTTGACCACCTCGACCAAAACCCATATCAAAGATGTTTATATCTCCAAGGTAGACTATGTTACCGTTAATGAAAAAGGGGAGGAAGTAGCAAAAATCATGTCCAAGTATGATCTTGAAGCTATTCCAGTTGTTGATGAAATTGGCCGTTTGGTAGGTCGGATTACCATTGATGACATTGTGGACGTGATCCGCGAAGAAGCAGATAAAGATTATCAACTGGCTGCGGGTATTTCTCAAGATGTAGAAGCGGACGACAGTATATGGGAACTTACCCGGGCCCGTCTCCCTTGGTTGATTTTAGGGCTTTTCGGTGGATTGGGAGCCGCGGCCATTATGGGCGGTTTTGAGGAAATGATCGCCAAACATGCCGTTCTTTTTTTCTTTACCCCACTTATCGCGGCAATGGCAGGTAATGTAGGCGTCCAATCCAGCGCGATCATTGTTCAGGGTTTAGCCAATGATGATCTAAAGGGGAGCATTAGCAACCGTTTGGTAAAGGAAATGTTGTTGGCCCTACTCAACGGATTGATTCTGGCCCTTTTGTTAATGTTGTTTACTTGGCTCTGGAAAGGCGAGTTTGCCACGGCTATGGCTATTTCCATATCCTTAGTGGCGGTAATCGTGGTAGCGGGAATCATTGGCACGTTTATTCCCCTATTTTTGGATAAACGGGGGATTGACCCCGCAATTGCCACAGGTCCGTTCATCACAACAAGCAACGATATTTTTGGAATCCTTATTTATTTCTGGATAGCAAAACTTATACTGGGTATCTAACATAACGAACGATGAAACCAATTAATCTCAAAGAAAAATATGCCAAATTCTCCAAGCAGTGGCATCCCCATCAAATAGCTACGGTGGACGATATGCAGGTTATTTTGGCTAAAATTCAGGGTGAGTTTGTTTGGCACGCCCATGCAGATGAAGATGAACTTTTTCAGGTAATAAAGGGTACATTATACATGAAATTCCGGGACCGGACGGAGGTTGTGAAGGCTGGAGAAATCATCGTGGTTCCCAAAGGTGTGGAACACTGCCCCTCCACAAGGGATGGAGAGGAAGTGCACATCTTGCTATTTGAAAAGCTGGATATTGCCCATACCGGAAGGGTTCAACATGAAATGACCCAGACCGAATATCCTAAAATCTGATTTCTTTCGGCCCATCTTTTCCACGTCCATTAAAAAACCGATGATTTTACAAAAACCATCGGCTCCGAATAGGGACTGGTAACACCTATTCGAGTTGTATAGCGCGTAAGCTTCCGCCCGGCGCAAATTCAGAAATATAAATCACCCGTCGTAAAGCATCGACTGCGATACCATTTGGATTTGAGAACGAAGCCTCTTCCAAAACACCATCCGCAGTTGCCAGTTGGCCATTGCCAGCAAAGACAGAAATATCTCCCGACAAGGTTACCCGATAAATGACATTTTCACCAATAGCGGTTACAAAGAGAGAACCGGCAAAATGGGTCAAATAGCCTAGCACAAAATCATCGACCACCGTAGGGAGTGTGGCCAAAACCGAGATATCCCCACCATATGCTATCTTCAGTATTTGGCCAGATACAAAATTCCCTACATATAGATTGCCCTTATTGTCAAAATCAATACCAACAGAACCTGCAAGCCGAGCATCTTCAGCAAAAACGGTAGCCTCTCCTGAAGGCGAGACCTTGTAAACCAGGCCTAGGTTGAAATTTGAAACATACGCGTTGCCATGTCGGTCCAAGGTAAGTCCTGATGGAAATCCTGGTAAAGTGGCCAAAACCGTTCGCGTTCCATCAGGGCTGACCTTTAAAACATCCGCCTCTGTTGTGCCATCATCCGCAGCAGTAAAGCGAAGATTGTTGACCACGAAAATGTTTCCATGTCTGTCAACGGCATTTCCCGTAGGTGCCGCTACACTGTCCACAGCAACTTCAAAACTGCCTTTTCGGGGCATAGCGCGAAGCACTTCGGTCCCGAAGAAGTTTCCAAAATTACTGACCAAAACATTGCCACGACGGTCGATGGATACCCCATCACTTCCAGGAAAATTGGCCACAACGGTTTCAACAGTTGCCTTTTTGGAAATTTTCCCGATAAAGTCGTCCGTACAGGAGGACAACATTAAAAACAGAATGCCAAAAATCACCGGCATTCCTCTAAACAGTTTGAATTTACTTGTTTTCATTAGGTTTTTCTTTTAAAGTTTACTACGAGTTTAATTGGAAAACCTAGGTAAATCGACGTGCTGTATACAAGTGGACAAACTTAAATGCCCATTTTTTTTATGTAGCTTGTTGGGGTATCGTTCAATATGGATTTGAACGCTTTATTAAATGTAGATTTTGAGTTGAAGCCCACTTCGAGGGAAAGAGAAAGCAAGGTCCTTTTGGAATGCTCGTTATTTTTTATCTTCTGCAAGAATTCTTGAATTCTATGCCTATTTATGAATTCGTAGAAACTACTTTGGTAGATATTGTTCAATAACCAGGATAGGTTGTTAGTACTGGTGTTCAATTCTTGGGACAGGTCCGATAGGGTCAACTCGTTTTTAAGATATACTTTTTCTGTTTCTATCAGTTCTTCCAATTTGGACTTCAAGAATTTTATTTCGGCATCGGGCAACCTGTTTTTTACAGGGGTACTTTCCGGCGTTTCGGTAATTGGTATTCTAAAAATCTCAGGTTGGCGCAGTGCGTAATATCCCACCACATAAATCAGTATGGGGATTCCAATCCAGACCATATCATAATTGATCACCCAAAACTTCAATCTGAAGAAATTGCTGTTCAGAAAACTGAACACCCATACAAAAAGAATAAATCCCACAATGATATGGACCAACTTTATAAACGAAGTACTGCTCTGTACAAAGGAAAGCTGTAATCTTTCTTTTTTCCTATATTGAAATACCAATCTTCCACACAAAAACCAGAAGTAAAAATTGTGAACCACCGCCAAGGCCTCTATCCAGAAAAAGGGAACCACAAACTCACCCGCCATCCATTTGTCGCTAAAAACCGGTGTAGGCAGCATATTAATGTAGATCAGGTAAATCAAATACAGGAGGGCCGGCACATACTGAATCCATTGTAGGCGAAAAAGTTCGTTTCCTTTTTCAAGTAGTCTTTTGAGATAGATATAACCCAGGGGACCATAAAGAAAAATAAAGGGTTCCAAGAGAATGCCCCTTTGCAGCACCCAAAATTCTCCAGCGCGATAAATGGCCAATTTTGCAAAAAGTACGAGACATGCCATAGCAAGCTGGACAGCGAGTACCGCATTTGCGCCCGTATTGTTACGATGGACCGCGGGAAGGGTAATGGCCAAGAAAAAACCCTGCGCAATCCCAAGCAACATGATTACATCAATGGCTTCAAATTGGTCCATGGTGACTTCACTTTATTTTACAAAAATAGAATATTGTCCTTCTGTTTTTCGACCGAATGTATACAGAACTACCCCGATTTCCAGACCCACTTTGTTTTTTGTTCGGAAATTGTAAATTGCATGAAGAAGTCGCTTTATGAAAATACTCCATTTGGATACCAACCATCCACTATTAATGGACCAGTTTGCGGAACTTGGTTTTGAAAACTTTGAAGATTACGCCTCACCTAAAAAGGAGATAGAAAAGAAAATACACCTTTATGACGGTGTGGTCATTCGCAGTAGGTTTACTTTGGACCAGGAATTTCTGGATAGGGCCACCAATCTAAAATTCATCGGTAGAGTTGGCGCGGGTCTCGAAAACATTGATGTGCGCTATGCCAAAAAAAAGGGGGTATTCCTGGCCTCGGCACCTGAAGGAAACCGAAACGCTGTAGGAGAACACACTTTGGGCATGTTACTTTCATTAATGAACAAACTCAACAAAGCCCACAGGGAGGTCAGAAAAGGAAAATGGGACCGAGAGGGCAATAGAGGAGTGGAATTGGACGGAAAGACCATTGGCATCATTGGTTACGGCAACATGGGCAAGGCTTTTGCCAGAAAACTCAAAGGTTTTGAAGTGGAAGTGATATGTTTCGATATCATAGGCGGAGTAGGCGATGAAAATGCGAGACAGGTGGGCATTATGGAGTTCCAGCAAAAATCGGACGTGGTAAGCCTGCATGTACCTCAAACGGAATCGACCTTGAATATGGTAAATTCAAATTTTATCAACGCATTCCATAAACCCATCTGGTTGATCAACACCGCGAGAGGAAAGTGTGTGGTCACAGAAGATTTGGTCAAAGGACTAAAATCCGGTAAAGTATTGGGCGCAGGCCTAGATGTGCTGGAGTATGAAAAAAAATCCTTTGAAAATATGTTTCTCCAAAAACCCAAGGCATTCAAGTATTTACGAAAGGCAACAAATGTGATGCTTACGCCCCATGTAGCGGGTTGGACCATTGAAAGCAAAGAGAAATTGGCACAGACCATTGTAGATAAAATCCAAGGGCAATTCTGTTAATTTGAACGTGTGAAGAAAACCATTTTTGCTTTTTCATCCTTGATAATTGCCTTGCTTTTTTTGTTCAAATTGAGCAAATACTCCTATCTCTCCGGGAATCTAAACATAGAACTTCTGATATCGATCGTAGCCCTTGTCTTTTTTTGTATTGGTATTTATATCAACAAAAAAACCGCTACAAGCCTAACTATCCCGCTTAAAACCGGTAATACCGGTAAGCTAGATGAACTGGGCATCAGCAAACGTGAATATGAGGTACTACAGCACGTGGTTCAAGGATTCTCCAATAAAGAAATCGGGGAAAAACTTCATCTCTCGGAAAGCACCATAAAGACCCATGTTTCAAATTTATTCGTAAAGTTGGACGCCAAGCGAAGGACCCAGGCCATTCAAAAGGCGAAAGAACTGAAAATCATTGTGGGATAATCCCATTTTTATAAAAATACCTGGTTTTTGGTACTTTAGTATGAGTACTTAATTCCTGTTCCACGCTACATTTGGTTTGAAATTTTAAACCAATACCAATGAGGAAAACAATAATTACACATGGGACGTACGGTGCAATAGCTATATGTGGACTCTTTTTAACAAGTTGGTTCCTGCTTGATGGTCTTCCCCTTTCCACGCAGGAAGTACTGGGCTATCTATCGATGATTTTGGCCCTAAGTTTTGTTTACTTCGGAATCAAACACTATCGCGATAAACACAATCAGGGTAAAATACGTTTTGGGAACGCCTTGAAAATTGGTATGGGCATTAGCCTAATTACCGCGCTGGTCTTTGGGGTATTGGATGTCATTTACGTCGAGTTGCTCAACCCAGATTTTATGGATAACTATTATACAGAGACCTTAAAAAATATGGAACAAAACCTGTCCGCCGCTGATTTTGAGATAAAACGAGCAGAATTGGAATCACAACAAGCGCTATTTGGGAATCCCTTAATGACCTTTTCAATCATGGTTTTGACGGTTTGCATCATCGGGTTCATTATTTCACTACTTTCATCATTGATTTTACAACGAAAATAAAATTCCATGACCATTGACGCCAAAACCCCGGATGAATACATTGCCAAACTTCCTGAGGAACGGAAGGGCCCTGTATCCCAATTAAGACGAACCGTAAGGGAAAATTTACCCATAGGTTTTGAAGAATGCATCAACTACAAAATGATCGGATATGTAGTTCCACATACTTTGTATCCTAAGGGGTATCACTGCGACCCAAAATTACCCTTGCCCTTTATCAATATCGCTTCGCAAAAGAGTTTTGTAGCGCTCTACCATTCAGGAATTTATGCAGACCCCGCCTTATTGGACTGGTTTGTTGGGGAATACCCCAAATACGTTCAGACCAAATTGGACATGGGCAAAAGTTGTATCCGTTTTAAAAAAATGGAGAACATTCCTTTTGGGCTAATTGCTGAACTCTGCCGCAAAATGAACGTGGAACAATGGATAACACTCTACGAAAAAAGTCTTAAGGGGAGCAAAAAGTAAAGTTACAAATCACCCCCACTTTAGGACGGAAAGAAGCTTTAAGGGATAAAGCGTTCTTACCAAGTTGGGCATCGGTGCGGTAAAGCTGTTGATAAAGCATTCTTTTAGCTAGCGAAATATTCCTTATTTTTAAAGCTGTTCAACCAACAAAATAAAAACACCATGTCCGAAGAGAACAAAGATTTAGGAGATAAAGCAAAGGAAGCAGCAAAAGAGGCGGCGGAAGATTTAAAGGACGCTGCCGGAAAGGCAAAAGAAAAAGCCAGCGACTTTGCTGAAGATGCCAAAGAAGCAGCAAAGGATTTCCAGGAGGATGTCAAGGAGGCATTTGACCCAAAAAATCCCGATAGTGGAAAAACTGTGGCAATCATTGCCCACATCACTTTAATAGGATGGATTATCGCCATCGTAATGAACAGTAGCAACAAAACAGAAATCGGTTCATTTTATATAAGGCAGGTTCTAGGTATTTTTCTCGTCTTTTTGGTAACAGGATTCATTCCGTTCATCAACCTGTTGGGATGGCTGTTTGGACTTGTCCTATTGATAGTAAGTCTTGTAGGAGCTATCAATGGGGAACAAAAACCTGTATTTTTATTGGGGGAAACCTTTCAAAACTGGTTCAAAGGACTTTAACCAAAAAAGCTGGAAAAATATTTCCAGCTTTTTTGTTTCAATATATTATCGTAATATTGCAATATTAAATAATACGTATTGGGAGTATCTAAAACCCATATTTTTTCACTTCAACACAATGAATTGGCCCAGGTTGCCAAGGTGATGGCACACCCGGCCCGTATCGCCATTTTAGAATATATCAGCAAACAGGAGGGATGTATCTGCAATGATTTAGTGGATGAAATCGGACTTGCCCAGCCCACCATTTCGCAACACTTGAATGAAATCAAAAAAATCGGATTGCTAAAAGGAACTTATGAAGGAAAAAATCTGTGCTATTGCATAAATCAGGAACGCTGGTTAGAACTACAAAGAGCATTTCAAAGCTTTTTCTCCAATATTAATCTTAATTGTTGTTAAACATGAATACCGAAGAATTTTTGACAGTATTACAACAAAACAGGCACAAAAGTCTATTGTTTGAATATGCCCCGGGCAAACTTGTCGGGGCCAATTATCATATTACCGAAATCAAGAATATTGTCGTTGACTCCATCGATTGTGGGGCTGGTACGGATTTCTGGAAAGAAACTGTGGTCCAGCTTTGGGAGAGTCCTACCGAGCAGGGTAAGACGGAGTTTATGTCGGCTTCAAAAGCATTAGGTATCTTGAACAAAGTGGATCGTATCAAACCCATGGTACGGGATGCAGAGTTAAAATTGGAATATAGCAATGCCCACTTTCATACTGCGCAATTACATATCGCAGGATACACCGTCTTGGAGAATAAGCTGTTGTTCCTGCTCTCCGTGCAAAAAACAGACTGCAAGGCAAAAGAAACTTGCGGCGTCCCGGAAACCGCTTCAGAAAATAACGTAAACACAACAGTAAATTCATGTGCTCCCGGTAGCGGTTGTTGTTAACTTTACCGTACGATGATCATACGAAACATGAAAACTTCCGATTGGGACAAAGTGGCCCAGATATATGGTGAAGGAATACGGACAGGGTATGCGACCTTTGAACAACAGGTTCCCACCTATAAAGCGTGGGACGAAGCACATATTAAGTCCTGCCGATTGATTGCAGAAGACGATGGGAGACTATTGGGATGGGCTGCGCTTTCACCAGTTTCCGGTAGATGTGTTTACGGAGGTGTCGGGGAAGTAAGTGTTTACGTAGCGGCAAAAAGTCGAGGAAAAAATATCGGAAAAGTGCTCCTCGAAAAATTGATTGCAGAAAGTGAAAATAATGGGTTTTGGACCATACAATCTGGCATTTTCCCAGAAAATAGGGCCAGTATCGCCTTGCATGAAAAAGCGGGCTTTCGTTTTATCGGTAAGCGCGAACGCATAGGTAAAATACATGGCGTATGGAAGGACAATCTATTATTCGAAAAACGAAGTGATAAAATAGGTATAGATTAATCATCAAATCAAAAAACAATGAAAAACGTATTGGTACTTTGTACCGGCAATTCCTGTAGAAGCCAAATGGCACACGGTTATTTGAATTATTTTCAGGACACCTTGGCAAAAGTGTATAGCGCCGGGATTGAAACCCACGGCTTAAACCCGGGAGCAGTTTCCATAATGAAAGAGGACGGTATCGATATCTCCCATCACACATCTAACCACGTAGACGAATATGAGGGCGTGGCATGGGACTATATTATTACAGTATGCGACCACGCGAAGGAAAACTGTCCGTTCATTCCTGCGAAAAACGCCAGACGCATCCATCAAAATTTTACCGATCCTTCCAAAGTGAAAGGTACACCAGAGGTAATTCATAAGGCATTTATGGATACACGGGAAGAGATAAAGGATTTCTGCCACGATTTTGTGAAAGAGGAGCTGGTGAACTGAAGCTTGACCTAAGACTCGTTGATTACCGGAGGTGTAACGCCCTCGGACATTTTTCCCTCAAGTTCAGCTTGAAACTCCTCCATTACGGGCTTTACTGTACTTTCAGGTAGGTCTGCAATCTTAATGTACATCAATCCATCCACAGAGTTGT
The DNA here is from genome assembly GCF_937884665.1 of uncultured Allomuricauda sp. GTDB lineage: Bacteria > Bacteroidota > Bacteroidia > Flavobacteriales > Flavobacteriaceae > Flagellimonas. The sequence goes on from NZ_CAKZYF010000191.1 coordinate 58,363, forward strand.
TGAACAAAGGATCTACGTTAAAGGCAACAACCTTGGCGTTTTGCTTAATGTATTTTTTTATCAGTACGGGTAATCGCAAACTTCCGGGCTCCACTTCGCTGATGAGCCTATCGAACTTATTTAGGTCTGCTTGGGTTTCGTCAAATACAAATTCCTTGTCCGCGTCCTTCAATTGTACTTTGAACTCCTTTTTGGGACGAATGTATTGCGCTACGTAGGGGTCCCAGTAGTTCGATTTCATAAATTCGATCATAAGGGATTTGGAAAAGTGAGAGAACTGATTGCTGATGCTTACCCCTCCTATCAGATACTTGTGCTCTGGAAATCGCAGCGTGGTATGGACAATGCCCTTCCACAACAAGAACAAGGGCATGGGTTTTTGTTGATAATCCTTGACTATGTAAGCCCTGCCCATTTCAATGGATTTGCTCATCATGTTGTAAAGTTCTGGCTCAAATCGGAAAAGATCTTGGAGATAAAAACCATCAATACCATGATCTTTGAAAATCTGGGTGCCCAGGCCCATACGATAGGCGCCCACAATAGAATTCTCTTCGTTGTCCCACAAAAAGAGATGATGGTAATACGAATCAAATTTATCCAAATCAATGGGATTGTTGGTGCCTTCGCCCACTTCCCGAAACGTTATCTCCCGCTGTCTCCCGATTTCCTTGATGATAAAAGGCATGTCCTTTTCCTGGGCCAAATACACTTCGTAGTTCTTACTTTGAAGCAGTCGACATTCCTTTTCCCGAAGCTTTTCAATCTCCCCTTGTAGCACTTCCACCCTTACCGCGGAGGCAATTTTCTTGGGTGACTTGGGAATTTTCAAAGTAGTGGGAACCTTGTCTATCAATCGTTCCTTTTCAAAAACATTGGCCAATAAATAAGTCTTTTTTCGGAGGAGCTCCGTGAAGCCCTCAAGTGTTTCCTCTTCTTTTTGGGACGCGACGGAAATAGGTCGACCCACCCGTACTTTGATGGGACGTCTGCTTTGTGTGGTCAGTTCTGAAGGAAGCTTGGCCGTTCTGAAAACATCATTGATTTTGGACAGCCGATAAAAGAGCCGGCTGTTTCGCGCGTGAAAATAAATAGGAACCACGGGAACCCCAGCTTTGCGAATCAGTTTGATGGCCGCTTCCTCCCATGGTTTATCCACTACAAGTTTTCCATCTTTGTAGGTAGAAACCTCTCCCGCAGGAAAAATACCGAGCGGATGTCCTTCCCTTAAATGCGTGAGCGCAGTTTTAAAACCCATAACACTACTTTTGGCGTCCTTATGATTTTCAAAAGGATTGACTGGCATAATAAAGGGGCTCAAAGGTGCAATACGCTGTAGTAAAAAGTTAGCGATAATCTTAAAATCCGGGCGTTCCTTTAGCATTAACTTTAGTAAGAGGACCCCATCAATACCTCCCAAGGGATGATTGCTTATGGTGATGTACGGTCCACTCTTGGGCAAGCGTTTTAAGTCCTCTTCCGGGATGTCAAAATCGATTTCATAATGCTCCAGGATAGCTTCCAAAAAATCGGGACCCGACAGTTTCTTGTTCTTGTTGTAGAAACTGTTCATGGTGGTTATCTTGGTTACCGCCATCAAAAGCCAACCTATGAAAGTTCCAATAAAACCATAACGGCTCACTCCAATCACTTTGGCTACCTCTTTCGCAGAAACCAACCCCATACTTTATCAATTAGGTAAAGGTAAAGATAGGAAATAACCCAAATAAGGAAACAAACCAATAAGAACCGAAGCTAATCACTTTACCACAAGTTGTACGGTTTCCCTGCCGCGCTGCTCTACCAGAACCGATTTGCCATTTTGGAGGGAACTTACGGCAGCATCATCAAAGTGGCGGATGGTGTACAGCGCAACATCTTCATGACAGATTACCTTGAATTTTTTTTCCAACTCCTGCAAAATGGTCTGTAACCCACCAAACTTGTTATCCAAACAGACAGAAAAACTGATGGCCGAATTTTGGATAAGGTCCACTTTTAAGCGATAATCATGGAACAATTTGAATATCTCACTGATATTATCTTCCACAATAAAAGAAAAATCCAATGTGGACAGTTTGAGCAAAACCTGGTTCTTTTTAACTATGAAACAAGGAACCAAAGGAGAAATGCCCTTGCCCAAACCGACTGTTGTCCCCTTATCCAAAGGATTGACAAAAGATTTGACATGTAAGGGGATTTCCTTCCGCTGAAGAGGTTGAAGGGTTTTCGGATGAATCACAGATGCCCCGTAAAAAGCCAATTCAATCGCCTCTCGGTACGAAATTTGCTCTAATAGTTGGGTCTTTTCAAAATTTCTAGGATCAGCATTGAGCACACCTGGCACATCCTTCCAAATGGTAACCGACCGGGCATTTAGGCAATACCCCAAAATTGCTGCGGTGTAATCCGAACCTTCACGGCCCAAAGTTGTCGTAAAATTGTTATCATCACTACCTAGAAACCCTTGGGTAATATTCAATTTGGAAAGGTCGACTTTGGCCTGAACCTCATTTTGGGTGCGTTCCCAGTTCACGTGCGCATCCCGATAGGAGTTATCGGTCTTAATAAGTTCGCGAACATCGTGCCATTGGTTCACTAATCCAACTTCGTCGAGATACGCACTCACAATGGTAGTGGAAATCAATTCACCATACCCCACCACTTGATCGTATACAAAGGCATATTTCGGGGACTTGTTCCACGCCAGAAAACCTTTCACCTCATCAAATAGAAGTTGAACCTTCTCAAAAATAGGATGATTTCGATTTTCGAACAGTTCCAAAAGTATGTGTTGATGGAAGTCCAAAACCTCTTGCAATACAATAGAAATCCTACGTTTATCCTCAAAATAGGCAGCAACCACGGCTTCCATGGCGTTGGTTGTTTTCCCCATTGCGGAAATAACCACAAAGGTGTCTTCATATCCGACCTCTTTCAAAACCCTTACCAAATTTCGGACACCATCTGCATCCTTGACTGAAGCTCCTCCAAACTTAAATATGCGCATTACTAAAAATCGACTCTAGTTATTTTTATACTGCTGGATGCCCATTTCATCCAATTGAACCACATCCCAATCCCGCATCACTTTGGCACCTTTACTTTCATAAAAGGAAATCGCGGGTTCGTTCCAGTCTAAAACTTCCCATGAGATTCTTTTGACCCCTAGGGATTTTCCATGACTCACCACGCGATCCAACAAAGCCGAACCAACACCTTTGCCTCGCATGCTTTGGGTAACAATAAGGTCTTCCAAATGAATCACCGGTCCCTTCCAAGTGGAATATCTGGGATAAATCAAGGCTATACCCACAATCTTATCTACTGATTCCGCCACAAAACAATGAAACATCGGATCATTTCCAAAACCGTGTTTTTTTAAATCCAATAAATTGACCTCCACTGCGCCGGGCTCTTTCTCAAAATCTGCAAGCTCTTGGACAAGTGCCAAAACCTGCTCCATATCCGTTTCTCGGGCATCTCGAATTGAAAAATCCATCTTGTTATAAATAAAACTCAAAGTTATAAATATTCATAATTAAAGTTTTTCGAAATCGATGTAGTATCACAAAATACCCGATATTTGTTTTCTGATAAAACACTTCTTAATGTTCGACAAACAACACCGCACGCTAGGAGAATTTATTATAGCCAACCAGAACTCTTTTCAATACACTTCCGGGGAACTTTCAAGACTCTTAAATGGTATCCGATTAGCCGCCAAAGTGGTCAATCATGAAGTAAACAAAGCTGGGCTAGTAGATATCATCGGAGCCGCAGGAGATACAAATATTCAGGGGGAGAATCAGCAAAAATTGGATGTCCTGGCCAATGAAAAATTCATCCAGACCCTAAAAAACCGCGAGATTGTTTGCGGCATCGCCTCGGAAGAAGAAGATGATTTTATCAGCATCAACAGTTTTGACGAAAAACATCAGAACAAATACATTGTTTTGATCGATCCCTTGGATGGTTCCTCAAATATCGATGTCAATGTTTCGGTAGGGACCATATTTTCCATTTACCGCCGAATAACCCCAGTAGGAACTCCTGTGACCCTCGAGGACTTTCTTCAACCGGGCCGAAATCAAATCGCCGCGGGATACATCATATACGGTACCTCGACCATGCTGGTATACACTACCGGACATGGCGTGAATGGCTTTACCTTGAACCCTGCCTTGGGGACCTTTTATCTTTCGCATCCCAATATGGAATTTCCTGAATCGGGTAAAATTTATTCTGTGAACGAAGGAAACTATATACACTTTCCCCAAGGGGTGAAGAATTACATCAAGTACTGCCAAATGGAAGAAGGTGATCGCCCCTATACCTCAAGATATATCGGTTCGTTGGTGTCCGATTTTCATAGAAATATGATAAAGGGCGGTATCTATATGTATCCGAAGAGCAATAAGGCGAACAATGGGAAACTCCGTTTGCTTTACGAATGCAATCCCATGGCTTTCTTGGCAGAACAGGCCCATGGTAAGGCCAGTGATGGGTTTGGACCGATTATGGATATTCAACCCACAGAACTCCACCAACGCGTTCCTTTTTTCTGCGGCAGTAAAAAAATGGTTGAAAAAGCAGAGGAATTTATGGCAACCACTCGCTAACGGTCCAAAAGATATTGGAACGCTTCAAAATCAATTTTACCGTGAAAAATATCGTAGGATTTTTTAATTAAAATCTTGGCATCTTTGGGAGAATAGCCCAATCCTATCGCATATTTTTCAATCAAGATCATTTGTTCCTCTTCAACAATTTGGTCGGCAAATACCATTTTAAACAAATCAAAAAGCCGCATCAACCGTTTTTCCGAAGTATGTGGGGTCTCAATGGGATACTGGTTCTCCTTTTTCATGACCTCCTTATACTCAACCTCGGAAATGTTCAACTTAAAGGCAAACTTGTCCAAAATGGTTTTTTCCTTTTCATTGACCTCACCATCTACCGCAGCCAAACTCGCCAGTGTGGCAAAATGTGCCAGGTTTTTTCTTTTCTCTCCGTGCTCGTATAAATCTAAAATGGGCATAGCTTCTGATTTGTTGGGCAAATATAATTTTAAACACAGAAATCCGCGTAACATATCCCCAAAAGAAATTCGTATTTTTCGGTTGCTATGAAAACACCTTTATTGCAGTTTACAGAAAAAGGAATCTACTGCAAAGTCGCCCAAGTATACCTGGACCCATGGAAACCTGTGGATAAAGCCATCATTTCCCACGGACATGCCGATCATAGTAGATGGGGACACAAGCAGTACATTACCCACCATCGAAATGTCCAGATCATCAAACACAGATTGGGTCCTATCTCCGTATCGGGCAAAAACTGGGGGGAAACATTTACGATAAACGGGGTAAAATTTAGCCTACACCCTGCAGGACATATTATCGGTTCTTCCCAAATTCGTGTTGAACATCAAGGCGAAGTCTGGGTGTTTACGGGGGACTATAAAATTGAGGATGATGGTTTATGTACACCGTACGAAAATGTAAAGTGCCACACGTTTATCACCGAGTGCACTTTTGGATTGCCCGCATTTAAATGGATGCCGCAAAGCGAAGTGTTTGAGGACATCAACCGCTGGTGGTCCCAAAACCGGTCTGAAGGGAAGACCTCTATCCTTTTTGGATATACCCTTGGAAAAGCGCAGCGCCTTTTAAAACATCTGGATACTTCCCTAGGAAAAATATATACCCATGGGGCAGTGGAAAACATGACAGCAGTTTTACGCCCAATAGTAGATTTACCGAAGACCCATTTGATAACACGGGAAACCAAAAAGGAAGAACTTTTGGGAAACATGGTCATAGCGCCACCAAGCGCGCACGGTAGCACATGGATTCGGAAGATGGTCCCCTTTGTCACCGCTACGGCAAGCGGTTGGATGGCCTTCAGGGGAGCTAGAAGAAGGCGTGCTATTGACAAGGGTTTTGTGCTCAGCGATCACTGTGACTGGGAGGGGCTTATCGAATGTATCAAAGCGACCGGGGCAGAAAAAGTGATCTGTACCCATGGTTATACCGAAATCTTTTCACGTTATCTGAGAGAACTGGGTTACGACGCCCGGACCGAAAATACGCAATACGAGGGCGAAATGGGCGAAATCAACGCAACAGAAACCGAAAAAGCGGAAGTCTCATGAAACGCTTTGCCCAGCTCATCAAAACCTTGGACAGCACCAACAAGACCAACGAAAAAGTCAAGGCGCTGGCCCAATATTTTTCATTGGCCCCCAACGAGGATAAAGTGTGGACCATTGCTATTTTATCCCATCGGAGGCCCCCGCGCCCCGTCAACACCACATTGCTGAGGGAGTGGGCAGCAGAACTGGCCCACATTCCGCTTTGGCTATTTGAAGAAAGCTATCATATTGTTGGAGATTTGGCAGAGACGATTGCATTGATTGTTCCATCTTCCACAAATTCTACCGAAAAATCATTAACCCATTTTTTGGATGAAATGATAGCACTAAAACCAAAGACCGAAGAAGAAAAAAAGGAATATCTTTTTCAAAATTGGGAGCAACTGGATTATTATGAACGCTTTGTTTTCACCAAATTGATTACCGGAGGATTTCGCATTGGGGTCAGTCAAAAACTAATGACCAAAGCGTTGGCCAAAGCCACTGATTTGGATGAAGATGTTCTCGCCTACAAACTGATGGGAAATTGGAATCCAAGTACCATTTCCTTCAAAGACCTGATTTTGGAAGAAAATGAGAAGGATTACCTCTCCAAACCGTATCCTTTTTACCTGGCGTATGCACTTGAAGATCCTCCAGAAGATTTAGGGGACGTTGACGAATGGTCAGCAGAGCATAAATGGGACGGTATACGGGCACAGGTCATTTTGCGCAACAATGAAATTTTTATTTGGAGCCGAGGGGAAGAATTGGTGACTGATAAATACCCCGAATTCCAACAATTCATCGGGAACATTCCCAATGGGACCGTTTTGGATGGGGAGCTTCTACCCTATCCCGATGGTCAAATCGGGACCTTCAACGATTTACAGACCCGAATCGGGCGAAAAAATGTTTCCAAATCCCTTTTGGAAAAGACCCCGGTTATCCTAAAAGCTTATGACATTTTGGAATGGGATGGGGAAGACATCCGGGGCAAGAGCTATTTGGAGCGGAGAACACTTTTGGAAGAAATGTACGCCCATGTCATTTCGAATCCCAAAAATTGGGATGAGAAATCCAAAGAAAATAAAGATTTCTCGCATTTGCTGGAAACGACCGATTTACCTCTACTCCTCTCAGAAAGGATACAGTGCAATTCATGGGAGCAAGTCGCCGAAGAAAGAAAACGTTCCCGTGAAATGCGCAGCGAAGGATTGATGCTCAAACACAACCACTCGCCCTACCAAGTGGGCCGAAAAAAAGGGGACTGGTGGAAATGGAAGGTGGAGCCCCTCACTATTGATGCCGTGCTCACCTATGCGATGCGCGGACATGGGCGGCGCAGCAACCTTTTTACCGATTATACCTTTGCACTTTGGCAGACCAAAGAGGATGGGGAAAAAGAATTGGTCACCTTTGCCAAGGCGTATTCTGGATTGACGGATGCCGAATTCCGACAAGTGGATGCTTGGATAAAAAAGAATACCCTGGAACGTTTTGGTCCGGTTCGCAGCGTTACCCCGCACCATGTTTTTGAAATTGCTTTTGAAGGCATCGCCTTGTCCAAACGCCATAAAAGCGGGGTAGCTACCCGTTTTCCCAGAATTCTTCGGTGGCGGAAGGACAAAAAGATTGAAGAAGCCAACACCTTGGAAGATTTAAGGACACTAATTCCGACCCCGAATACCCAGGGGAGGCAATCTGCCAAAAGTAACGAAAAATGACGACGGCATACTGTTCTATTTTAACCAACAAAAAGAAGACTGTACTTTATGTAGGTGCCACCAGTAACCTAGAGTGAAGAATACAAGGACACAGGAATAGAAAATACAAAATGCATTTACCAGAAAATACAACTGCTATCATCTAGTTTACTTTGAAGAATTTGAGGATATCTCAGCTGCCTTTACCAGAGAAAAGCAATTAAAAGCTGGGAATAGGAGACGAAAAGATAGTTTAATAAATTCCATAAATCCGGAATGGAATGATTTGTCAGAAAAATGGTTTGGTAAGAAAATAGATTCGAAGTAACTTTTCCCGTACATTGTTAGGATTACTTCGCTTCGCCCATAATATGAATCGCAATGAGCTTTTCCAAATAGCCGAAAACTGGTTCCAACGACAAGGGTGGAAACCATTTCCTTTCCAAAAACAGACCTGGAAGGCATTCCTGAGTGGAAAACATGGACTGCTCAACGCTCCCACAGGAAGTGGAAAAACGTACGCCCTGTGGTTTCCCATTATCTTGAACCACCTCAAAAAACATCCGGATTACAGGACAAAGCACAAAAAGGGATTGAAAGCCATCTGGATTACCCCCCTGCGGGCCTTGTCCCAAGAAATCAGACAATCTGCGGAACGCGTGGCCCACGATTTGGAGACCCAGATGACCGTGGGCATCCGGACCGGGGACACTTCCACTAAAGAGCGGGCTCGCCAGCGGACTACCATGCCGGATTTACTGATCACAACCCCAGAAAGTCTTCAACTGCTCTTGGCCTCTAAAGACTATGCAAAGGTCTTTAAAGACTGTTCTGCAGTTGTGGTAGATGAATGGCACGAGCTCCTGGGCACCAAACGCGGGATACAGATGGAATTGGGACTGTCCCGTTTAAAGACCGTTTGTAAAGACTTGCGTATCTGGGGCATTTCCGCAACTATTGGAAATTTGGACCAAGCTCGGGAGGTTCTATTGGGACCTACATCCCCTGCCTTTGAGAATTCCGTGCTCATCCAGGCAAAGCTGAACAAAAAGATTACCGTGAAAAGTATCATCCCGGAACAAATGGAGACCTTTCCCTGGAGAGGACATTTAGGACTTCATCTTTTGGAAGAAGTGGTTCCCATCATCAACGACAGCAAAACCACGCTTTTGTTCACCAATACGCGAAGTCAATGTGAAATCTGGTTTCAAAAAATCCTGGAAAAACATCCGGAGTACGCGGGTGAAATCGCGATGCACCACGGCAGTGTGAACAAGGAAACCCGAATTTGGGTAGAACAGGCCATTCGCAATGAAAGTCTAAAAGCTGTGGTCTGTACCTCCAGCTTGGATTTGGGAGTTGATTTTGCTCCTGTAGAAACCGTCATCCAAATTGGAGGTCCCAAAGGTGTGGCCCGTTTTCTGCAACGCGCGGGCAGAAGTGGGCATCGACCTGGAAAAGAAAGTGTGATTTATTTCTTGCCCACCCATGCCATGGAATTGATTGAGGCTTCGGCACTTCAGGTGGCGGTACGGAACAATGCCGTAGAAGACCGGCTACCTTTTCTGCACAGCTCCGATGTGCTGATACAGTATTTGACC
>NZ_CAKZYF010000192.1 GCF_937884665.1 uncultured Allomuricauda sp.
TAAGAGCGAGTTTTTTCCGTAGACCACCTCATCATGTGAGAAAGGCAACATAAAGTTTTCGGTGAACGCATAGGTCATGCTAAAGGTGATGTCATTTAAATCATAGGAACGATATATGGGCTCTTTCTTGAAAAATTCCAGGGTGTCGTGCATCCATCCCATCATCCACTTCATTCCAAAACCCAAACCGCCATAATGCACCGGCTTGGAAACCCCGGAAAAAGCAGTCGATTCTTCTGCAATGGTCTGTACGCCTTCAAAGCTGGCATATACTTCGGTGTTCATTTCACGGAGAAAGGACATCGCTTCCAGATTTTCGTTATTTCCATACATATTGGGCTCCCATTCTCCATCTTCTCGGGAATAATCCAAGTACAGCATAGAAGCTACGGCGTCCACCCGCAATCCATCTACATGAAATTGGTCCAACCAAAAAATGGCATTGCTAATCAGAAAAGCCCTCACCTCATTTCGCCCATAGTTAAAAATCAGACTTTTCCAGTCCGGGTGGTACCCTTTACGCTTATCTGGGTGTTCGTACAGACAAGAACCGTCGAAAAACCCGAGCCCATGCGCATCTTCAGGAAAGTGGGAAGGCACCCAATCCAATATGACTCCAATACCTTTCTGGTGAAATTTATCTACAAGAAGTTTAAAATCCTCTGGCTTTCCAAAGCGGGAGGTCGGAGCAAAATAACCTGTCAGTTGATATCCCCAAGAAGGATCAAAAGGATATTCCATTATAGGCATGAACTCTACATGGGTAAATCCCATATCCTCCACGTAAGCTACCAAATCGTCCGCAAGCTCAATATAACTGAAAGATTCCCATCCGTTCTTTTTCTTCCAAGAACCCAAATGGACTTCATAAACGGAATAAGGTTTGTCCAAAGCGTTCTTTTCCTTTCGATGTTCCATCCAAGTTTCATCCTTCCAATCGTAGGAGGCGTCCCAAACGATGGAGGCCGTTTTTGGAGGGATTTCGCAATATCTTCCAAAAGGATCCGCCTTTTCGGTCCAGATATCCTGATTGTGTGATTGAATTTTGTATTTGTACAAAGTTCCTCGGTCCAAACCTGGTATAAAACCCTCCCAAATACCACTTTCGTCCCAACGCACATACAGTTTATGTTCGCCTGCGTGCCACTGATTAAAGTTTCCTACCACGGAAACCGATTTTGCGGAAGGGGCCCATACCGCAAAGTAAGTACCCCGTTTTCCATCCACTTCGGTCAAATGGGCTCCCAATTTGTCATATAACCTAAAATGTTTACCGGCCTTAAAAAGATTGATATCAAACTCCGTAAAAAAACTATGGGCAAGAACTTCGGACATATCGATTGGGTTTAGTGGATACAATATTACGCATCTTTAAATTAGCAAGCCAGACCAGGTCCGGCTCCCGCTGGATAAATCAAAAAAACAAAATGGAACGCTTTTTGATTATCAGTTAGGACCTTAGAAAATAGTTAAAATCAAAAATTCAGAAACATGAAAAAAATCAATACGATACTTGGTACATTTTTACTTTTGTTCATAGTTGCTTGCGAAGGACCTGAGGGACCTCCAGGATTTGATGGACTACCCGGACCACAAGGGATACAAGGACCTCCTGGCGAAGAGGGACGGGTAATCGAACTGGATGGGGTAAATTTTGATTTTATTGCCGCGGACAACCTCTATAGCGCATTGATCGCCTTTAGTGAAATTACCACTTTTGAGGTGTTGGAATCGGACGCAGTTCTGATATATCGATTTGATGGAACCGTTGAACTAAACGATGGGAGCACTGCGGATGCGTGGAGCCAACTCCCCCAAAGTTTCTTTTTGCCCGAAGGTACCCTGCAGTATGTATTTGCCCACACCTTCGTGGATTTCGAGATATTTATCGATGGGAACTTTGACCTTTCCGCCATTAGCACAGATTTTTCCGATAATCAATCCTTTAGGATAGTGATACTTCCCGGCCAATTTGCAAGCAGTTCCAGAATGGACACCTCTAGCTTGTCCAACGTAATGTCCGCATTGGGTATAGATGAAAATCAAATAACCAAGGTTCAACTTCAATAACTTTTAAAATCATATAAACGAAGTCCTGTAAAACTGCAGGACTTCGTTATTTGTATGGAATCCGTTTTGAGGCGTATTTTTGAAAGGAAAGCAAAAAAAAGCGACGAATTATAAAAAGAAACCATGGGGAAAAATTTGCTTTGGATCGCTCTTCTGATAATCACGGGATGCCGGGGTGTGCCCCAAGAGCAGAAAAAGGAACTCGCGGAAAAAAAAGAATTTCCTATCGCAAAGACCGATGTAGAATGGAGGGCACAGCTAACGGACATGGAGTACTATGTGCTGCGAAAAGCGGCTACTGAAAATGCTTTTTCAAGTGAACTTTTGGATAACAAAGAAACAGGCACCTATGTTTGTGCCGCCTGTGATACACCGCTCTTTCGTAGCGAGAATAAATTTAATTCGGGAACGGGATGGCCAAGTTTTGACCAGGAGATAACGGGGAGTGTCGCTTATGATGTCGATTACAAAATTGGATATGCCCGAACGGAAGAACATTGTGCTACTTGCGGCGGACATCTGGGGCATGTGTTTAATGACGGTCCGCGAAATACTACCGGAAAAAGGCACTGTATTAACGGTGCAGCCCTTAATTTTGTTCCAGATGCCCAATAGCATCAGCTTATCACCAAAAAAAATGCAATTGAAAAAATACACTGTTGAAAAAACTGAATCGGAATGGAAGCAACAACTTTCATCTGATGAGTATCGAATTCTGAGACAAAAAGGAACCGAGTATCCCCATACCGGGGAATTTAATCTACATTTTGAACAGGGTTCCTACCACTGCAAAGCATGCAATGCCAAACTTTTTGAAAGCCAGAATAAATTTGAGAGTGGGTGCGGTTGGCCCTCTTTTGACCAAGCTGTTGAAGGTGCGATCGAATATATTCGGGATACTTCGTACGGAATGATTCGAACTGAGACGGTATGTGCCAATTGCGGTGGCCATTTGGGGCATGTTTTTAACGATGGCCCTAGAGAAACTACAGGTCAAAGATACTGTATCAACTCCCTTAGTATTGGTTTTGACCCATCTTGATACGTAAAACGTTCAAGCTGCTTTTTTCCCAAAATGCTTCCTTGGCAAATGGCATTTGAATTCCGTATTTTTGCACCTGCCAAAACCAAAAATTGGGCATCACCCCAATCATAACTAATTAAAATCTAAAGGAAAATGAGCCATTTTGATGTAATTGTTTTAGGAAGCGGTCCGGGAGGTTATGTAACTGCTATCAGAGCGTCACAGCTTGGACTTAAAACCGCCATTGTCGAAAAAGAGAGTCTTGGTGGGGTTTGCCTTAATTGGGGTTGCATCCCTACGAAAGCCTTGTTGAAATCAGCTCAAGTTTTTGAATATTTGAAGCATGCAGAGGAGTATGGGCTGGTCGCAAAAAAAGTTGAGCACGATTTTGATGCGGTCGTCAAAAGGAGCCGTACCGTCGCAGATGGTATGAGCAAGGGGGTTCAATTTTTGATGAAAAAAAACAAAGTTGAAGTGCTCAACGGATTCGGTAAAATCTTGCCAGGGAAAAAAGTCGTTGTCAAAGGGGAACATGGGGACCCTGCCGAATATACCGCTGATCATGTTATCATTGCCACAGGGGCCAGGAGTCGGGAACTCCCAAGTCTTCCCCAAGATGGGAAAAAAGTGATCGGATATCGAAAGGCCATGACCTTGGAAAAACAACCCAAAAAGATGATAGTAGTGGGAAGTGGTGCCATAGGTATTGAGTTTGCTTATTTCTACAATTCTATGGGTACTGAGGTAACTGTGGTGGAATATCTTCCCAATATCGTTCCTGTAGAAGATGAGGATATCTCAAAACAATTGGAGCGCAGCTTTAAAAAAACAGGTATTAAAATCAAAACCTCTGCCGAAGTCACTCAAGTGGATACCTCCGGTGAGGGTGTAAAAGCAACCGTCAAAACATCCAAAGGAGAGGAAATCTTGGAAGCGGATATTTTACTCTCCGCAGTGGGCATAAAGACCAATATTGAAAATATCGGCTTGGAAGAGGTCGGTATTGCTGTTGATAGAGATAAAATTTTGGTGAACGATTACTACCAAACCAACATCCCAGGCTACTATGCCATTGGCGATGTTACGGCAGGTCAGGCGTTGGCGCACGTAGCTTCCGCAGAAGGTATTCTTTGTGTTGAAAAAATAGCTGGAATGCATGTTGAGCCCTTGGACTATGGAAATATCCCAGGTTGCACCTACTGCATGCCGGAAGTTGCTTCTGTGGGTCTGACAGAGAAACAGGCTAAAGAGCAGGGCTACGAAATCAAAGTGGGGAAATTCCCATTTTCAGCAAGCGGTAAAGCCAAAGCCAGTGGAAACTCAGATGGATTTGTCAAGGTCATCTTCGACGCTAAATATGGTGAATGGCTAGGATGTCATATGATAGGCGCAGGGGTAACCGATATGATTGCCGAGGCGGTCGTTGGAAGAAAATTAGAGACCACCGGGCATGAAATATTGCAAACGGTACACCCCCATCCTACCATGAGTGAAGCGGTTATGGAAGCTGTTGCCGATGCCTACGACGAAGTAATCCATTTGTAACCGTATGCTGAAAATATTCAGGATTACCGCGATCTTAGAGGGCGTATCCTATATTTTGCTTTTTGGATTTACAATGCCCTTAAAATACTGGGCTGGCATTTTGGAGCCCAATAAGGTGGTGGGATATGCGCATGGCTGCCTTTTTATTGCGTATGGCGTATTGACCCTAGTGGTCTGTTGGTCAAAAAAGTGGAGCATCAAACGATTTATTGTTTTGTTCATCGCTTCTTTACTTCCTTTCGGCACTTTTTACGCAGATAAAAAGTACCTGAAACCTTTGGATGTTAATGCCTAATTCTCAACCAAGCGATAAATGCCACCGTCAAAGGAGCAGATATACAGCTCATTGGCCGCGTCTGTGCCAAAAGATGAAATAGTAAGGTTGCTGTCCACTACCAAAGAATTCTGGGGCGTGTTCCCTGTTACGTCCAACGCCCAAATACGGCCATCCACAAAATCCGCGTAAATATAATTTCCAAACAGAGCCGGGGTCATAGTCCCGCGATACACAAATCCTCCTGTAATGGATTGGTCGTTACCATTGTGCTGATACTCAAATACCGGTGCCTCCAAACCAGAGCTGTTGCAATCTCCAGAAAAACAAAAGGTACCTTCAAAACGTTTCCAACCATAATTGCCGCCATTTACAACAAGGTTGATTTCTTCCCGCTCATCTTGGCCAACGTCACCTGACCACAAATCCCCTGTTTGAAAATCAAAACTCATCCTCCAAGGATTTCGAAATCCATAGGCATATATTTCTTCACGTGTATCCGATTGTCCTACAAAGGGGTTATCCATGGGAATACCGTAATTCAGTCCACTACCTGAACGGTCCACATCAATACGCAAAATAGTTCCCAGAAGATTATCGCGGTTTTGCGCATTGTTGTCCGGGTCACCTCCAGAACCTCCATCTCCAGAAGCTATGTACAGCATATTGTCCGGGCCAAAGGCCAACTGTCCCCCATTGTGGTTGGTAAAAGGCTGGGGAATTTCCAACAATATCAATTCGGAGCTGGGGTCTGCCCTATTTGAACCGGAAGGAAATGCTTGAAAACGGGAAGTCACCGAAAGGCTTCTAGTCGGTGTGTAATTAACATAAAAATAGCCATTGGATTCAAAATTGGGATGAAATGCCAATCCCAATAGGCCTTGTTCGTTGGCATTGGTATCAATTTTATCACTGATATCAAGAAAAGTTTCTGATGCATTGGTTTCCGAATCGTTTTGAAAGACCTTTATGGTTCCGCCCTGTTCTACAACAAAAATCCGATTACTGGAATCCCCGGCAGTTTGAAAATCAACCGGCCTGGAAAACATCAAATTGGGAAAGGCATTTTGTACGGTAAATGTGGATACGATTGGGTCGTCATCATCCAAAGCTGACGACCTATTTTCTTGATCGTCGTCGCTACAGGAGCTAATTATGCCATGAATAAAAGCAAGAAGAACGATATTCTTTTTCATATCTATACAGTTGGGGATAAAAAAGATACGAAAAAACAGCGCCTTTCAGATGTATCCTAATCTATTGGCTTTTTACAAAACTTTGAATGGCCAAATCATAGCTCCGTAACCCAAAACCTAAAATTACCCCCTTGGCCGCCCGGGCAATGTGGGAAATATGTCGATAATCTTCTCGCTGATGGGTGTTGGAAATGTGAACCTCGACAACAGGAGTTTCCACCGCTTTTACGGCGTCCCCTATTCCTATGGAAGTGTGGGTATAAGCCGCCGCATTCAGGACGATGCCATCATACTGAAAGCCCACTTCCTGGATTTTATCGATGAGCTCTCCCTCCACATTGGATTGAAAATAAGATAGTTCAATTTCAGGAAAGTTTCGCTGCAATTGCGCAAAATACTCTTCAAAGGTGGTATTCCCATATACTTCAGGCTCTCGCTTTCCAAGTAAGTTAAGGTTGGGGCCGTTGATGATCATCACTTTCATAGACTAAAAATACAAATAAAAAAAGGGCAGAAAATACTGCCCTTTAAAGTCGTTTTCCAGAATGTTCTAATCAAATGCATATTGAATGCCCAAGCCAAAGGCTCCTGCCTCAAACCTGTCCCCCGTATTGGTAAGATTAATGGCAGGACGCCAGTCAAAATTGACGACGATCGGTACTCCATCAATTTTGAAGTCCAAGCCTGCATGGGGGCGTAGGGCCAGAATAGTATCTGCATTCTCAATGAGGAAGATACTCGGTCCCCCACCTGCATACCATCGTAGGCCTGCGGCGCCATCAAATTCCTTATGATAGGAATATAAAAAGGTAATCAAAGTAGCTCCATCTTCAAACCCTAGGTCTGCTTGACCTACATGATTTTCTGAGAAAAAGTACTTTCCGCTTGGTCCGACAAATGTTGCTCCATCTCCAAAGTCTATTCCTACTCCTACTGCACCCGTATAACTGGATTGCGCAAAAGAAAATCCCGAAAAGATCATGGAAACCATCAAAAAAAAGATTGTTTTTTTCATATTCGTTATTTAGTCGTTGTGATTTGTGATGAACATGCCTCCAGAAAAATCTTAAGTCGACATATTCTTGGTTCCTCTAATATACGAACAGGATGAAAAAAAAGATTAGCTCGCTTTCCAAAATTGTTGGAAACCAAACAAAAAGACGCGGATAATTCCCTGCCTTAAAACGCGTAAGTTGGTTTGAACATTTTTAGTTGATAGCGAACATGATACCGAATCCAAAGCTACCCACTTCATTGTCGCCTGTTTCACTTAAGGCCACCGCTGGGCGCCAGTCAAAGTTAAAAACCAAGGGTACCCCATCCATTTTGAGATCAAGACCCGCATGTGGACGTAGTGCGAAAATGTTATCGCCATCCAACAAAATAATGCTGGGGCCAATACCGGTATACCATCGTAATCCCTTTGCCCTAAAAAATTCTTTGTGATAGGAATACAATGCGGTAATCAGGGTAGCATCACTTTCAAAACCTAGATGCGCCTGCCCCACATGTTTCTCCGAAAAAAAATATTTACCTCCAGCACCCACAAATGTGAGATTGTCATACAGGTCAATCCCAAGTCCCACAGCACCATAATAGTTGGTTTGTGCTTTTGTAAGAGATGGTAGGGATAGGGCAAAAATGCAGATGAACAGTAGTTTTTTCATTTTATCATATTTAGCGTTACTATTTCAGTTCAAAAGCCCATCCCCACTTCCATTTTCTAAAAAAGGAAGAGAATCCCAGCCATCACCAAGGAAAATGTACCTTCATTTTCAATGGCCGTGTAGGAAACGTTCACCTCTGTATTTCCAGTGATATTGTATCCTAGAATGGGTCTATAGTAGAATCCACCGTCATTTCCTTCGTTGATTCCAATTGCGTATCCTGCATCAGCACCAAACTTAAGATCATACGTAGGATAGATTCGCAGGGAACCTGCAACCGGTACAATTTGATAATCTTCAAATTCAGCTTCAATATCAAGTATCCCATCCGAAATGGTCTGGCTCTCGCCAAAGGCGTTCAAAAAACCTGTAGCGATACCGATATCAATACGTTTTGATACGCCATAGTGGTAGTTTAAATCAAGGCCCACGCTAAAACGGGATATCTCGGAGGCATCACCTGTCGGAATTCCTGCATTTAGGCCGGCTTTAAAATTACTACGATCTACTTGTGCGAAACTGGTTAAGGTCACGGTCAACAAAAAAATAAGGGTCGTGCTGGTTTTTTTCATAATTGCGTAAGGTTTGTAAAACCATTTAACGTCACCTTACCCAAAAAAGTATGGACCAGCTGGTTCGTAAGGTATCAGTATTCGCGTTTTGAACCCTGTCTGAATTGATGAAAACCGCTTTTGAATTGACCGATGGGCCTTTGGAATTTCCCAAGCCCTTTTTTTGTCCCTATTTTTAAAGCATGAATTGGAAAGTTGCTTTAAAAGACTATAAGGACTATTTAAAAATAGAGCGTGGGCTGTCTTCCAATACTATTACCAATTATGGGCTGGACATTGAAAAATTAATAGGCTTTCTGGAACAGCATGATGCCAAGGAAAGTCCACTGGAGGTTTCCCGGGAGACCGTACAGAATTTTGTCCACCACCTGGCCAAACAAATGAACCCACGTTCACAGGCCCGCATTATTTCTGGGCTAAAAGGGTTTTTTAATTTTTTGATTTTTGAAGGATATCGGAGTGATAATCCCGTAGATCTTATCGAGACACCCAAAATTGGACGAAAACTACCCGATACGCTTTCAACAGAAGAAATTGATGAGCTCATCGCGGCCATTGACCTTTCCCATCCGCAAGGAGAAAGGAACCGAGCCATGTTGGAAACTTTATATGGTTGTGGGCTCCGCGTTTCAGAATTGATTTCGCTCAAACTATCCGACCTTTTTTTTGCTGAAGGTTTTATCAAGGTTACGGGTAAAGGTGATAAACAAAGGTTTGTCCCCATTGGGGCATTGAACATGAAATACCTGAACACCTATATCCATGAGGTACGCGTGCACTTGGCCATCAAAAAGGAATATCTCGACTTCGTTTTTTTAAATAGAAGGGGAGCCAAATTGACCCGGGCCATGATTTTTACGATGGTCAAAAATCTTAGTGAGAAAATTGGGCTTCGGAAGAACATAAGCCCTCATACCTTTCGGCACTCTTTTGCTACCCACTTATTGGAAAATGGTGCGGACCTTCGTGCCATTCAGCAAATGTTGGGGCACGAAAGCATTACCACTACCGAGGTCTACATGCACATAAACCGGCAACATTTAACTCAAGTGTTACAACAATTTCATCCCAGGAAATAATCGGATTCCTAAAACTTCCATTTTCCCCCTAATTGAAGTCGGGGTAAATTTCTACCGTACCCAATTTTACCAAATTTTGATTCATTTAACGGTTGTACATATTTTGCTTCCAAAAACATATTTTCCTTCACCTCATACCCCACCCCAAAAAAAGTTTCTTGCATTGGGGTCGGATTAGGAAACCCTAAACCTCCGTTCAACAAATCCCATTCCATTTGATATCCTCCAAGTACATAGGTTTTTTCACTTATATATTGCCTAAGTTTAATTGGAACGTTAAAACGATCCGCGAAATAGTTTCGGTAATGCTCGCCTCCTATACTAACTTCATTAGTACCCATTAAAGGGAAATGCAATTCGAACCATCCGTAATGCGACCCATCCCCAAAGGAAGGATATTGGTGTCCATCCAAATAGATTTTAGGTCGTTCCTCGACTGCATCTGGTTGCGTACCCACTTGACCAGAAACCAACTGAAACCAAATAAAAAGGACCAAGAATAAACATTTGGAGATAAATCCCGACATGATGATTGATTTTCATTGAAATTACATCATCCTGCTGATGGCTTTTAATCTTTTGGCGAAAGTTTAACCTAAAAATCAGCAAAGGAAAAGATGAAAATCGTTCAAAAAAGAGTTTAAATTTGAAGCTTTAAATTTTAGACCATGGAATCTAATCAAAGAAAATGGTGGAAAGAGGGTGTTGTATATCAAATTTATCCCAGGAGCTTTCAAGACACTAAGGGCAACGGCATTGGAGATATACAGGGCATCATCAAAAGATTGGATTATATAAAAAGTTTGGGCATCGATATCATATGGCTTTGCCCGGTGTACGAGTCGCCCAATGATGATAATGGGTACGACATAAGTGACTATCGCAACATCATGAGCGAATTTGGTACTATGGCCGATTTTGACCAATTGTTGGA
Source organism: uncultured Allomuricauda sp. (assembly GCF_937884665.1). GTDB lineage: Bacteria > Bacteroidota > Bacteroidia > Flavobacteriales > Flavobacteriaceae > Flagellimonas. The sequence goes on from NZ_CAKZYF010000192.1 coordinate 10,362, forward strand.
AGGGATGCACCAACGCGGACTTAAATTGGTCATGGATTTGGTGGTGAACCATACCAGCGATGAGCATTTTTGGTTCCGAGAATCCCGAAAATCCCGGGAAAATCCATATCGAGACTATTATCATTGGTGGCCCGCGGAAAAGGGCATTCCCCCAAAACGGTTCAGTTATTTTGATGTAGACGGTGACGCTTGGAAATATGATGAGCAAACCAATAGCTACTACTTACACTATTTCTCGGTAAAACAGCCCGACTTAAAATGGGAAAATCCCAAAGTGCGCCAAGAAATTTATGAGATGATGCACTTTTGGTTCAAAAAGGGTGTGGACGGTTTTCGGATGGATGTGATTCCTTTTATATCCAAGGATGTTTCCTATCCCGAATTGCCGGAAAAGTATAATGGCAATTTCGTTCCGTTCTATGCCAATGGCCCCAAACTGCATGAGTATTTGCATGAAATGAACAAAGAGGTACTCAGCAAATATGATATTATGACCGTGGGCGAAACACCTGGGGTGGATAGGGACCAAGCTTTGCTTTTTGTGGATGAAGACCGGGAAGAACTCAATATGTTCTTCCATTTTGAGCTGATGTCCCTAGATCGCGAAGGCGATGAAGTGTTCTGGATGCGAAAAGACCCTTGGAAACTGACGGAATTCAAAAAGATTTTTTCGGATTGGGATGAAACCTTTGCTGAAAAAGGTTGGGGCAGTCTCTTCTTGAGCAATCATGATAATCCCCGGACGGCGAGCCGTTGGGGCAACGATACTTCAGAGCATTGGTACAACGCCACTACCATGTTGCACTCCTTTTTGTTGACCATGAAAGGTACACCCTATTTCTATTATGGTGATGAAATAGGTATGACCAACATTCGTTTTGATGCTATTGAAGATTATCAGGATATTAATACCCTAAATCGGTATGCACTGCTAAAACAGCAAGGTATGGATTTGGATACCTTTCTAGAAAACGAGAAAGAGGCCAGTCGGGACAATGGCCGTACACCCATGCAATGGGATAGCTCGGAAAATTCTGGTTTTTCCAATTCAAGGCCTTGGTTAAAGGTGAATTCAAACTATAAAGACGGAATCAATGTGGAAAGCCAAGAAGCAGATTCTAATTCAGTGCTCAATTATTTTAGAAAGATGGTCCAAGTTCGCAAAGACCATTTGGGCCTGGTGTACGGAAACTACAGACTGCTTCTCCGCGAAAATGAAGAAGTGTACGCCTATACCCGAATCATGGATACGGAGAAGTATCTGGTGCTGCTAAGCTTTTCCACCGAAAAAACAACCGTAGATATCTCAGCTGAAAATTTTGGAACACTTGATCTCATTATTTCCAATGACGCTTCGAATGCCCATTTAGGGAATGGTGCCTTTGAGTTACAGCCATATCAAGCATGTGTGTATCGATTTGGATAGGTTTTTAGGGAGCGCTCACAACCAGCATTTCATGTACCTCGCTTTAGGGAACGTTGGGATATCATACATGAAATTCATGAACACAAGAACAAGAACCATTTTCAAATTGGCCAAGATATTTTGAGTAGCTGGGGGTATAAATCCCAGGATCTTATTGCCAACCTTCGCACCAACCTAAAATTATCCGTATGCGTTTTTTCGTTTACCAAAGATGCCTTAAGCTGGATGTGCTGAGTCCGTTTTTACTTTTTTGTTCCCAATAAATAAAGAATAACACCTCCTCCTGACTTTATCTTTTCAATTTCCCAAATATAGGTTTCTGTACCTTCCAACGGTTCTACCAATCCCTTCATTTCCTTGACCGAATACGTCCGCAATACGGAAACCAATCCATCCCATAAAACAAAAAGCGGTAACAACGGAATAAGGTAAGTGAAAACAATGCGCCCCAGTTTGAATGGTCTGATAAACGGGGTAGTGAACAAAACGCTTATCGGTGAGATAAACATGGCCAGTATGCTTGGTATGCTTCTTTCCTGGGCTTCGAAAACTGCTATCGCACTACCTGCATCTATGGCATTTTGTAAGATGCGTTTTGCATCATCTGGTCTAAAATGGTGCAGGGACAAAAATTGGGTCCGCAATCCTTTCAATTCTAAGGGCACGTTTCTTGCGTCGACCGGTTCTTCAATATATTCAAAATTATCTGCTTTCCTTTTGGTAAACTCAAAAGCCGGAATGTTAGGATAGAAATCCGTTAGTGTTATTTTAAGATTTGGAATATCTTTTTTCAGTTCGTCATTCAACCATATGAGTCCGCCTCCGCCGCCTGAACCAAGGTCGACAATATGATTTGTTTTGCTTTGGGCAAGTCCTTTTTTTATTATAGGGACGATGGGTTTGTACAATTTGGTTTTGTTGGACAGGAACTGTAAAAAGTCAGTGATATAATTTCTTAAAAAATCAGGAAACCATTTCTGGTCTTCAAACTCAAATAGGTGTACTCTTCCCATATTATCAATAAATTCGTTGGAGGTTTAGGTATCAACAGTACAAAACAAATAAATCAATTTGCAACAAAACGCTACAAATTCAAGCTTAAAAGAACCTGAAAATTGACATTTGCTACTTTTGGGTTGACGGATGCTACATTCCAGTTAATACCCTCCAGTTTGCGAAGCCAACTTGAAAATGTACGTGATTGCTTTCTTGCACAAATGGCCACTGATTATGCTGGCTATTTCACCCTATACATGATTCGGGAATAATTCGTGGTCAATGGCCTTTTTAGGACATAGAACGGATTTTCCTTAAAAAGGTATGATACCCGCTTTCGCATTAAGGATTCTGTATCACTTTCCGATCTCCAGAAGCCTGATATTGTTTTTTAAAGGGACGGATGATCAATCTGGCTTCTCTATCAAATTTGATGTAATTGTAGACCCAATTGATAAAGACCACTACCCTATTCCGAAATCCAATCAAAAAATACAAATGGACGAACATCCATACATACCAGGCAAATACCCCTTGGAACTTGAATTTCTTTAGGTCGACAACAGCTTTGTTCCGCCCAATGGTCGCCATACTGCCTTTATCTTTGTATTTGAAGGATTTCATCGGTTTCCCATCAATCAAGCGTGCCAAGTTCTCCCCAAGACTTTCTCCCTGTTGGATGGCAGGTTGTGCCATCATGGGATGGCCGTGCGGATAAGCCTCCGATTCCATTTGGGCCACATCGCCTATGGCAAAAATTTCCTTGAATCCTTCTACCTGATGTAAATCATTCACTTTTAACCGACTTCCCCTGCTGAGCAGTTCCTTAGCATCAAGTCCTTCTATTTGAACCGCTTTGACACCTGCTGCCCAAACCAAGGTGGCAGCTTCAAAAGAAATCTCGGTATTGGTGGAAACTTTTTTTCCGTTATAGTCCTCAACCCGGATGTTCTTCCAAACATGGACTCCCAATTTTTCGAGAAAACGCTCTGCTTTTTTGGAAGCTACCTCGCTCATCGCGGGCAAAATCCTATTGCTTCCCTGTACCAGATTGATTTGGGCCCGTCGCGTATCCAGATCGGGATAGTCTTTGGGAAGAATTCCCTTTTTGATTTCTGCCAGGGCACCTGCCAGTTCCACTCCGGTAGGTCCTCCACCAACGATAACAAAATTCATCAGAGCGTCCCTTTCATGTAAATCATCCGTCAATAGGGCCTGTTCAAAGTTTTCAAGAATCAGACTTCTCAGATTTAAAGATTGGGGCACCGACTTCATGGCCATGCCATAGGCCTCAATATTCGAATTACCAAAAAAATTGGTCTCCGAACCTGTTGCCACAACCAAATAATCATAGGCAATAGCGCCTATATTGGTTTCCAATCTTCGGTTCGATGTATCAATTCGCATGACCTCTGCCAATCGAAAGAAAAAATTGGGATAGCCTTGCAATACTTTACGGATCGGATATGCTATGGAGTCGGGTTCCAGACCCCCAGTGGATACCTGATACAAAAGGGGTTGGAAAGTATGGTAGTTATGCTTGTCCAACAAAATGACCTGTACATCAAGCCCACATAGTTTTTTGGCCAATGCGATGCCACCGAAACCTCCTCCGATAATTATGATCCGGGGAAAACTGGACTGTGGAATATTCATTTCGGACATGAGTGTAAATTTAAGAATTCCCTTGATTGCTAAACCATTGTACATTGATTTTTTGTAAATCGGGAATAGATGGTCGAACCCTATAACGAACCGATGCATCCTTTTTCTTGAGTACCGGGATTGAACTATCGGAATGCCACAAGGAGCATGCGTTTATCAGGAAATTGAAAATTGTTCCATGAGCATATCCATGTCAAATTTGGAAATACGAATCGATAATGGACCAGCAAAACTTATTCTTTATACCTTCGATGTAACAAATCATGATTTTTGGGTACATATCAGAAAAACTTACCAACCACTTTGAACAAAGAACTGGAGCATCGTTTTGTAACCGAACTTGAGAACAATCAGAACATAGTTCACAAAGTTTGTAGCTTGTACACAAACGATAGGGACTCGCACAAGGATTTATTCCAAGAAATTACCATTCAATTGTGGAAGGCGTATCCCAAGTTTCGAGGTGATGCCAAGTTCAGTACCTGGATGTATCGTGTTGCACTGAATACGGCAATCACGCTGTATCGAAAATCAAAGAAACGGGTACAGACCCAGGATTATGACTCTGTTATTTTTAGGATAAAGGCCGACGAATATGATGATACCCAAGAAAAGCAGCTCAAACTTATGTACAACGCCATTAAACAGCTTGGGGATATTGATAAAGCCTTGGTCTTCTTATACTTAGAGGATAAAGACTATAGTGAAATATCGGAAACCTTGGGTATAACTGAGGTAAATGCCCGGGTAAAAATGAACCGGGTAAAAAACAAATTAAGAACCATACTAAATCCCTGACCGCAATGGATGAACTGGAACTCTTAAAAAAAGATTGGCAGAACAAGGAAGTGAACCTTCCAAAACTGTCCTATGATGATATCTATAAGATGATATGGAAGAAATCATCCTCCATGGTCAAGTGGATTTTTTACATCAGTATCATTGAGTTTGTTTTTTGGGCCGCCTTGAATATTATTTCGAGCGACCCACAGTATATGCAGAACCTAAAGGCCATGCATATTTACAATGTTATGATGGTGCTGAACTTTATCAATTACGGAATTATCCTCTACTTTATTTTTAAGTTCTACATGAACTACCGAAAAATCTCTGTCACGGATTCTTCACGAAACCTAATGAAAGCGATATTAAAGGTAAAACGTACCGTTACGCAATATGTATGGTTTAACCTCATCATCTTTGCAACCAGCATCATCATCAGTCTTTATGGAGTATTGATCTACAGTGATGAAGGCAAGGAAATTGTGGAAGTGGCAATTCAGCATGGCAACGAGATGACATTTTGGTTTTTGATAATTGCCTTGTCCCTATTGTTCACAGGAGTGCTTCTTGTGGTAATTTGGCTATTTTACAAGGTTCTTTATGGTATTTTGCTCAAACGTCTTAAGGAAAATTATACGGAATTGAGGAAATTGGAAGTTTAATCCCCTTTGTAACTATACCGTCTTTTTTGATGCTCCTCTTCGTATGCTATTAAATCTTCTTGGGGAATGACCCGTAAGAAAGAGGGGTGTTGTTCTATGGCATACTCCAATTTTTCAATAATCGCTTCCACGGATTCGTTGTCATAATCTATTTCCAGGGGAGCTTTGATTTGCATCGACTGCAATATTCCCTTCTTTTTGACACGGAGCCCCTTTTTATCGAAGGAACGCCTGAAACCGTCTATCACAACAGGAACCACTACAGGTTTATATCTTTTAATAATATGCGCGGTCCCTTTTCGCAAAGGTTTCCAAGGTGTAGTGGTACCTTGGGGAAAGGTGATTACCCATCCATCTCGTAAGGCCAGGGCAATATTGCTGATATCGCTCATCTTTACCTGACGGTTAACATCCTGACCATCAGCGCGCCATGTTCGTTCGATACTGATGGAACCCGCGTATGCCAAAATTTTGGTCAGGAGACTTTTTTTCATGGTCTCCTTGGCCGCCACATAATAAATGTTCAATTTGGGCTGCCAGAGATATCCCAAATTCTTGATGCTGTCTTCTCTTCCACTCAAACTGGCGTTGAATACATGGAACATCGCCACGACATCGGCGAAGTAAGTCTGGTGATTGCTTACAAATAAAACGTTGTTTTCAGCTAGGTCACGGAGTACTTGCGAGCCTTCAATTTCCAACGTATTGAACCCCTTGTAGCGTTGATGCGTGATAATACCTGCAATACGTATCAACCATTTTTTCAAGAACAAGATATGTCCAAAAGGATTTTCTTTAAAAAGCCCCATATACTACTGTGAATGGCTAATTTACAAAAATGGACTTTATAGCACCTGTTCTAAAAGTTCCTTGATTTCGCTCATCATCATTGCCGTGGCACCCCAGACGGTGTAACCATTTAATTTAAAGGCAGGTACACTGATATTTTTGGCGTAGGAAGTACTTAGTTTTTCCTCGGACAGATTCGCATGGTCCATAAAATCCATAAGGTCGACCTCTACAATGGCAGCTACTTCGCTTTCCTGTATATGAAATGTAAGGGGGTTTTCGCTCAATCCCATAAAGGGCTGTACCAAGTAATTGCTCGGAGGGATATACACCTCGCTAAGTGTTTTTAGAATTTGGATTTTTGTTGGTGACACCCCAACCTCTTCATGGGTCTCACGCAGTGCAGTTGCTAAAGGTGTAGTATCCTCAGGCTCCGATTTCCCCCCTGGAAAAGCGATTTGGTTGGAATGTACACCTTGGTAGGTTTTTCTGAGAATTAGTAGTAGCTGTGTCCGTTGACTTCCATCGGGGTAGAAAAGCGCCATGACCGCGGCCCGTTTTGGATTTTGGGCCTTGATCTTTTTGGACTCCAGCCATTGTTTCCGAAAAGCGGGTGACATTTTATGATGTGATTCCGTTCCAGGCAACGGCAGATTTTTTACTTTTAAGACCTGTTGGTAAAACTCCTGAAAATACATGAGGCGTAAAGAATTAGCTTTTTTTACAAGTATACTACTATTTTTGGTGGCATCCTGCGGTGGGAATTCCAAAAAGCAAGCACAAGAAAACACCGTCCGGATAAAATTTGAGGATACCCTCTCCTTGGTCAAAAAAGAAAACGAGACCGAGAAAAAAACAGAACCGGAAAAAGAGGAGTTCCTTCTCACGGAAGAAAACGCGATAGACTTCTTTTTTAAGTATGCCAGGGAAGAAAAAGCCAACAAGGTAAAACTTACTACGAGTATGGGCAGTTTTACCATACAGTTATATGACAACGTTCCCTATCACAAGGCCAATTTTATTTATTTGACCCGCAAAGGATATTTTGACAATACCCAATTTCATCGCATAGTAGAAGATTTCATTATTCAAGGAGGCAACTCAGATGATACGGAAACCCCAAAAAAAAGAAGGAGCATTGGACGCTATTTGCTTCCCCCGGATGCCAAAAAAGGATATAAGCACCATAGGGGCACTATTTCGATGCCGAGCAGTGAACGGGACAATCCCCATAAACTCGCTTCTCCTTTTGAGTTTTTTATAGTGGTCACCAAACCAGGCTCGTACCATCTAGATGGATCCTATACCCCGTTCGGAAAGGTGATTCAAGGAATGGATGTAGTAGATGCCATAAACCAAGTTCCCGTTGGTGATGGAGACTGGCCTTGGCAAAATGTCTACATCTTAAAGGCTGAAGTACTTTAATCAGTACCTCTTGAATAGATAGAAGGCAAACTAATACCAAAACGAACCGCTAAAATTCGAAGTAGGATCACAAGAAGGATGGCACTTACATAGGCATACTCTTCAACAACCCCTGATGATTTCAGAATGAAGTACAAGGCCCCACCTAAAATACAGGCAGTGGCATAAATCTCTTTTCTAAAAATCACTGGAATTTCATTACAAAGAATATCCCGAAGCACCCCGCCAAAGCTAGCGGTAATCGTCCCAAGGGCGATGCACATAATCGGAGACAGATTTGCCTCCAACCCTTTTTCAATACCCAGTAAAGTGTATAGCCCGATACCAATCGTATCAAACAAAAAAAGGGAGGTTCTTAGGTATTTCAATTGTTTTGAAAAGATTATGGTGAACGTCATTGTAACGGGAATGATGATCACGTAGGTTAGATCTCGCATCCAAATAACGGGAGTATTTCCTATTAATAGGTCCCTCAGGGTACCGCCGCCTATGGCAGTAACAAAGGCAATGATGAGCACCCCGAAAAGATCCAATCGCTTTTCCATGGCCACCAAAACTCCCGAAACTGCAAAAGCGACTGTTCCAAAAACGTCAACCAGCTGATAGAGTGTCATTACATTTTTTGGGTGAAGTAGTTGTAATCCTTAAGCACGGTATCGAGATACTGGGCATCATACAATTCTGATTTGGTATTTAAAACGCTCTCAACTTTAACGCGAAGTGCTTTTAACGTTTTAAAATCACTGCTTTTCTTTGCTATCAAATACGTATCCTTTATCAAACGAACATCTTTGTCCGTTAAAACTGTAACATTGGTAAACTTCGGTTGGTACTGTTCCTCTACTTCTTCCAATATGGTATGGGATACCTTGGTCTTGTTTTTAGTACTGATTACCACGGTTCCTGCAGCGGCGTCCCCAAGACGTTGTCTCCGCTCTGAAAAAAGAATACTCAAAATACCGATAGAGCCAAAAAAAATCCATATGTCCACCAAACGGAGCATCCAACGCACCAGGTAATTGCTCCAATGTACCGGAGTTCCGTCCAGACGCACTACACGCATTTTGAGAAGCATCTTTCCTACGGTCCTTCCATTAAAAATGCTGTGCATCAACAAACTGTAAAACATCGCGGGAAGAAAAATTAGGGCTACCAGTCCTCTTTGGGTCCACGTATCTTCATAAACAAAGGACAAGGCATCTTTGATAAGATTTACCAAAACTGCGTACATGTATAAAATCAGACCATCGATGAGAAAGGCTATTATCCGCTCCCCCAACCCTACGATTTTATAGTCTAGGTTTACATTTTGTGTAGTATTGATTTGGAGGTTGCCCATATAACATTAATTTTAAGCTTTAGGTAATACATACGTATGCGCGAGGCGGCCTTTGTGAAGCAAAATAAGGAAAAATGGATAGCATTTGAAAAAGCGATCCAGAATGGGTCTTCCACGAATCCGGATGAGTTGGCGGATGGCTATATCCAACTTACCAACGATTTGGCCTATGCGCAGACCTACTATGCTGAAAGTAAGACCCTGTTGTACCTTAACTCGCTTGCCTCGCAAGCACATCAGAAAATTTACAAGAACAAGAAAGAGTCCAGAAACCGAATTGTTGAGTTTTGGGGATATGAGTTTCCGCTGTTTTTCAGGCAATACCACAAGACCCTGCTCATCACCTTCCTAATCTTTGCAACCGCCACGGCAATAGGAAGTCTTTCGGCGCTCAATGACGGTACTTTTCTTCGGTTGATCCTTGGGGATGGATATGTTAACTTGACTTTGGAAAATATTGCCAAAGGAGAACCAACTGCCATTTATAAAAGCGGTAGCGAAATTGGTACTTTTCTTGGAATCACCATAAACAATATCCGCGTGGCTTTTTTGGCCTTCGCTTTTGGAGTAATCACCAGCATTGGAACCATTTATATTTTGTTTAGCAACGGTGTTATGTTAGGCGCCTGTGTCACGTTTTTCTACACGAAAGGTGTCTTTTTTGAAGCCAATCGCCAAATCTGGCTGCATGGGACCATTGAAATTTCAGTAATTATAATCGCGGGCTGTGCAGGTCTTATCATGGGGAACAGTATTCTTTTCCCCAAAACATTTTCTCGCCGTGTTTCATTTATGCAAGGGGCAAAGGATGGGCTAAAAGTAGTGGTGAGCACGATTCCTTTTTTTATCATAGCAGGTTTTATCGAAGGTTTCATAACCCGTTATGCCGACATGCCGGACTGGTTGGCCTTTCTAATTATAGGCGGTTCATTGGCACTTATCATTTTTTATTACATCCTATATCCCATACTTCTAAACAAATTACATGAGAAACAACTACATAGAGCTTAGGATCAATCGCGATTTTGGGGATATCCTGTCCATTTATTTCGATTTTCTGAAACAGAACATCAAAAAATTTACCAATGTTTTTCTTAACTACAACGGGATTTTCATCGTTGGGCTTTTGATAACGAGTTACCTTCTGGTCTCTGGTTTTGTTGGATTAATTGCGGCGGATGGACTCTATGGCAATGGCAGCGGTTCGGTTTCCGATGAAGATTACCTCATCTACCTCTTTTCAGGATTGGGCATCTTTTTGATTATTTTTTTATTGGTTGCAGGACTGAATTTTAGCATCAGTTCCGCCTATCTTGTAAAATATGATGAAACCTCGGGCAATCATTTTGATAAAAAGGAAGTGTGGCTCCTTTTTAAGGATAGATGGGGGGACATCCTACTTTTTATCATACTGCTCATACCACTGTACATAATCTATTTGGTAGTGGCCATTGTTTTTACGTTTATTCCCCTAATTGGCATCTTCGTACAATATGTACTCCAATTTTTTCTCGCCGCATGGATAGGAGTTTCCTTTTTTTGTATGCTATCAGAAAAAAAGGGGGTAATCACATCATTTAAGGAGGGATGGACTCTGGTGATAAACAATTTCTGGAGGTCCGTTGGGGTCAACTTTATCTTGGGGCTTTTGAACGGGCTCTTGTTTTTTATCATCCTGCTCATCCCAGGGGTAATAATAGGATTGTATACTTTTCATGTCGTGGAAAATAATGTAGATGTGACCGGCTCTGTCATTTCCATGGTCGTGTATACACTCGCGCTTTGTTTGGTTTTGATTGCCTCGGTCTATGCACAATGTCTTTCCCAATTTGTGAATGGCATTCTGTATTATGCGTTACACGAAAAAACCTATAATGTGAACACCAGAAGCAAGATAGAGCAAATCGGAAAATCAGGATTGTGAGGAAATCTACAGGTATTCTCTTCCTTATCCCCTTATTCATCTTGGGCAATCCACAATCCAAGGATTCGCTCAGTGTATCCTACGATACAGATTCCAAATTGATGGAACGGGGATTTGATGGGGACCTATCCCAAAAATACCAAGGCGATGCGTTCAACTATGAAACCAAGACCGGAGAATCCCAAAATTTATTGCTCCGGGCACTTCGCTGGTTTTTCAATGGTTTGGGGGATATTTTCGGGGTTGACGTTCCACCCAATACACTGGTAATCCTAGAATACCTGATTTATGTGCTCATGGCGGCATTGGTGATTTACCTACTGGTCCGCTTTTTCATCAATGAGAAGTTCAGTTCCATTTTCACCAAAAAGGCCACTTCGCTTTTGGATTTGGACCTGTCCGAAAAACATATTGAAAATTTGGACTTGGACGCACTCATGGAAGATGCGTTGAAGAACAAGGACTATCGCCTTGCCGTGCGTTACCAATTCTTGAAGGTTTTGAAGCGCCTTTCACAAAAGGAGTTGATTGATTGGCATTTTGAAAAGACCAATTCAGATTACCTAAAGGAATTACGGGAGACCCGCTTGAAGACAACTTTTAAGGAAGTATCCTATTTGTACGAGCACATTTGGTACGGGGAAAACACCATAAACAGGCACCAATATGAAAAGACAGACGATAGATTTAATGCTTTGCACATTTTAATCCCGCAATAATTTTGGATAGAAGGTCGAAAATAATACTTGGCGTTTTTTTCTTGGTCGTCCTTGGGATTATCATTACCGAAGTGGTTCGCCCCAGACCTATCAACTGGCGTCCGTCCTATACGAACACGGACAAGATTCCCTTTGGTTGCTACGTACTTTACAACGAACTGCCCACGCTTTTCAAAAACAGTGATATCCAGACCAGTTATGAGAATCCGTATGATGTTTTAATAAGCAGGGATAGCCTGAACACACAAAAATCAGGTTTTGTTTTTATAAACAACTTCATCTACTTTGAAGAACAGGAAACCCTTAAACTTTTGGACTATGTGGACCAAGGGAATACCGTTTTTATTGCTGCTGGGGATTTTGGCAGGTTTCTATCCGACACACTGAACATCAGGCTGCTGTCCGATTATGCCTTGGAAGAGACCGAAGCCAAATTGAATCTCACCCATACCGATTTTAAAAAAGCATCCTATTCCTATGAAAGAGGTATGCTTTACACGCATTTCACCAGTTTGGATACCCTCAATTCCCAGGTGTTGGGACACATTGAGTATACCAAAAGAAATGTTTTGCAAAACAAACCTGATGAATATATAAAAGCACCGAATTTTATACGGACCAAATTTGGCAAGGGCACTTTTTTATTGAACGCCACACCACAGGCGTATACCAATTATTATTTATTGAAGGACAATCAGGATTATGCGGCGAACACCCTTTCTTACCTAGATGAGCAGGAAATACTTTGGGACAACTATAAAAAATCAGGACGTGTGGTAGTCACATCACCCATGCGGTTTGTTCTTACCCAAAACAGTCTAAAATGGGCCTATTATCTCACCATTTCAGGACTTTTGCTCTTCGTTGTTTTTAAAGCAAAGCGGGAGCAACGCATCATTCCCGTCATCAAACCTTTGGAGAATTCTTCCGTAGAATTCGCGCGGACGGTAGGTGCGCTCTATTATCAAAACCGGGACCATGCCGATTTGATACACAAAAAAGTCACCTATTTTATGGCGTATTTGAGGAACCGATATCACATGGAACTTTCCCATATTTCCGAAAAAACCATACGGGAACTGGCCGCCAAATCAGGGAAAGATAAAAAGGAAGTAAAAAAACTATTGGAACTAATCGTTTCATTGAAAAACAGACAGATGCTCACCGAAAAGGACAGCATCGAGCTAAACAAGAGAATAACCAATTTCAAAACATGATTTATGGAAGAAAAAGAGGGGCAGAACGACGGTTTGGAATTTAATTCCAAGATTGATTTAAGCCAACTGCAAAGCGCAGTGGCACAAACCCAAAAAGAATTGGGCAAAGTCATTATTGGGCAAGAACGTATGATAGAGCTATTGATCATTTCCATTTTGGCCAACGGACATTCGTTGATAGAAGGCGTCCCGGGGGTTGCCAAGACCGTAACCGCCAAGCTTCTGGCACGGACCATGGACGTCGATTTTAGCCGTATTCAATTTACGCCGGACCTTATGCCCAGTGATATTTTGGGAACCTCGGTCTTTAACGTAAAAACCTCGGAGTTTGAGTTTAAAAAAGGCCCTTTGTTTTCCAATATAATTCTGATTGACGAAATCAACAGGGCCCCGGCAAAGACCCAGGCCGCGCTCTTTGAAGCCATGGCGGAAAGACAGATTACGATGGATGGAACAGAATATGTCATGGAACCCCCATTTTTGGTGTTCGCCACTCAAAATCCTGTGGAACAAGAAGGTACTTATCGCCTTCCAGAAGCCCAATTGGACCGTTTTTTGTTCAAAATCAATGTTCAGTACCCATCGCTGGAAGAAGAAGTACAGATTTTGGAACGCAAACACGAGCAAAAAAACCAAGTGGAAGAGGAGTTGGTAAAAGCCGTCTTATCCGCCGTAGAGATTGCCGAGTATCAAAAAATCATCAAGGAGATAACGGTTGAAAAGAACCTTATTACTTACATCGCCTCAATTGTAAACCATACAAGAAGTAACGCCAATCTTTATCTAGGCGCTTCGCCCAGGGCTTCCATAGCATTAATGGATGCTTCAAAAGCGCTAGCTGCCATGAATGGACGCGATTTTATTACCCCGGACGACATTAAAAAAGTGGCAGCTCCCATATTGGCACATAGAATCATACTTACGCCTGAACGTGAAATGGAAGGGTTGACCGCAGGCCAGGTCGTGAACCAAATTATTGAAAGCATCGAAATCCCAAGATAAAAATTACGGTTGAAACGATTTTTTGGACATATTTACTTACAACAGCGCTTTTTTACGGTACTGGTCTGTATTATTGTAGGTTTCCTGTTGTCCTACATTTTTGAAGAAATCTACGGTGTTTTCAAGATTCTCTTTTTCGCCTTGGTTCTTTTGTTGCTAGTGGATTATCTTTTGCTGTTCACCTCAAAAGGTAAAGTAGTGGCCAACCGAATCTTGCCGGATAAACTCTCCAATGGAGACGCAAATCCCATTCAGATTTCAATTACCAATAATTACCTGTTCCACACGCGTTCCAAAATCATTGATGAGTTGCCCTTTCAATTTCAAAAGCGGGATTTTAAGCTCAGTTGCTCCTTGAAACGTGGAGATACCCGGCTTTTTGAATATATGTTACGCCCCACAGAAAGAGGGGTTTACGCTTTTGGCCATTTAATCGTATTTACCGCTTCCCCCATTGGTCTGTTGGCAAGGCGGTATCGCTACAATACCTCGGATGAAGTCCCGGTGTACCCTTCCTTTTTACAACTTCGGAAATATGATCTCATCGCCTTCACCAATCGTTTGCACGAGTACGGTTTGAAGAAAATAAGGCGGATTGGCCACACGATGGAATTTGAACAAATTAAAGAGTACGTTCAGGGAGACGATATCCGAAACATCAACTGGAAGGCCACGGCCAAGAAAAGTCAGCTGATGGTCAACCAATACCAGGATGAAAAGTCGCAGCCCATATATTCTATAATCGACAAGGGTAGGGTGATGAAAATGCCATTTGAAGGGCTGAGCTTGCTGGATTACGCCATTAACGCCACCTTGGTCATCAGTAACATTGCCTTGAAAAAACAGGATAAGGCAGGGATGTTCGCTTTTAGCAATAAAATTGAGAACCGTGTGGTCGCGGAGCGGCGAAATTCACAAATGAACCTGATACTGGAAACACTTTACAATTTAAGGACCAATTTTGTGGAGAGTGATTTTAGTAGACTCTATGTGGACGTCAAAAGAAACCTGAATCAACGCAGTTTGCTATTGCTGTATACCAATTTTGAGACCTTGGACGCCCTATACCGTCAAATGGGCTATTTACAAACCATGGCCAAACAGCATTTGTTAGTGGTCATCTTCTTTGAAAATACGGAACTCGATCTCTTCGCCGATAAGAAAGCAGAAAGCACCCAGCAGATTTTCGAACAGACCATTGCCGAAAAGTTCGTTTATGAAAAGAAATTGATTGTCAACGAGTTAAGGAAGCACGGGATTCAAACCATATTAACCAAACCGGAAGATTTGACCATCAATACAATCAATAAATACTTAGAAGTAAAAGCTAGGGGAATGATTTAGGCGCTACGGAAAAATGCTCCAATACAGTATCAGAAAATCCGAGCGGAGTCAATCGAGGAAGCTGGGACGCTTTGTCCCGTTCTATTTCCGCATCTAGATTCATCGGGTAATAGTGCATGTTATAAAACGTGGTCTCCCTACTTTTACTGTAACGAAGTCGTTTGTTTCGCTTTTTTGAAAAAAGTTCAATGGCAATTCCTACGGTCACCCCGCCCAGAATGGTGGCGATTAAATCATCATTGTCCCAGCCGTTTTCGCGTTGGCCTGCATCTACGGCCTCTTTGGCCACTCCGATGAGCGTGCTCCCAACAACGGCCCCAGCAAAAGTCCAAACGCGATTTCCATCAGAAGCTTTTTTGGCCACACCGGCGCCCACCAATCCAAAGAGACTGCCGCCCACAAAATGAAGGGCTTTATCGCGTTCCACCTGTGCCTGCAAATGCAGAACTAAGCATAAAACGACCAATGTGGGGATTACTCTTTTCATACACCCTAAAAGTATCAAAAAGTAGTTGTAAAACCTATAATGGGAATACTTCTTTTACAGCGCGGTTATACTCTGTTATCAGGTCTTCAAAAAGGGTTGCCACGGGTTTAATCCCATGGATTAGCCCAGACACCTGACCGATTTCAAGTTCACCTTGTTCCATATCCCCTTCAAACATTCCCTTTTTGGCACGGGCTCGTCCCAGCAGCGTTTTTAATTCTGCTATTGAAGCATTTTGTTGATAAGCCGCTTGCACTTCTTCATAAAACCTATTCTTGAGCATTCGTACCGGTGCAAGTTCTTTTAAGGTAAGCTGCGTATCACCCTCTTTTGCATCTACGACTGCGTTTTTGAAGGCATTATGGGACGAGGCTTCGGTACTGGCCACAAAACGACTCCCGATCTGGACCCCATCCGCACCTAAAACCATAGCCGCCAACATAGCTCTTCCCGTGGCAATACCTCCGGCGGCAATAAGTGGAATCTGAATCTGTTCCTTTACCAAGGGAATCAAGACCATGCTCGTGGTTTCGTCACGACCATTGTGCCCCCCTGCCTCAAATCCCTCTGCAACAATGGCATCAACACCGGCATCTTGGGCTTTTAAGGCAAATTTCACACTGCTTACCACATGGACCACGGTGATCCCCTTTTCTTTCAAGAAAGCGGTCCATGTTTTGGGATTTCCAGCGGAGGTAAAGACAATTCGGACTTCATTATCAACAATGACCCGCATCAGCTCCTCCAAATCCGGATACAACATAGGGACATTTACGCCAAAGGGCCGCTTTGTGGCCTGTTTGCACTTTTTGATGTGTTCTTCTAAAACTTCAGGGTACATACTACCGGCTCCCAAAATGCCCAATCCCCCCAAATTGGAGACCGCTGAGGCCAAACGCCACCCGCTGGCCCATATCATGCCAGCCTGCACGATGGGATATTGTATATCGAATAAACTGGTAATTCTGTTTTTGACTTCCATCCCTACGAAATAACCCCAGATCCTACGAGTTCGTCCTCTAAATACCAAGCGACAAATTGACCTTCTGTTATGGCCGACTGTTTTTGTTCAAAGTCCACATAAAGTCCTGATGTTGTTTTATGTAAGGTAGCTTTTTGCAGCGGTTGTCGGTATCTTATCCGGGCTTGTACCTCAAGGGTTTGGTCTGATTTTAGCGACAAATCAGGTCGTACCCAATGTACCTCATCCTCCTTTACAAACAGCGTTTGCCGAAACAGCCCGGGATGGGATTTTCCCTGTCCCGTGAAAATGATATTGTTTTCCACATCCGTTTCAATGACAAAGAGAGGTTCTTTGGTACCGCCCACATCCAAACCTTTTCGCTGGCCAATGGTGAAATAATGGGCCCCCTGGTGCTCGCCCACCACAGTGCCATCTGAAACGGAATATTCTTTTTTTTCGGCGAGAAACGCCAATTCTTCTTGTTTCGAATGAAAACCCCTTCCATTTTCTTGAAAGTGGCTTGCGGTAGAAGGCACTTCTACGATAACCCCTTTCTTTGGTTTGAGCTTTTGTTGCAAAAATTCTGGTAATCTAACTTTTCCAATAAAGCAAAGTCCCTGTGAGTCCTTTTTATCGGCCGTTATCAAATGGTTATCGGCAGCGATTTTTCGAACTTGTGATTTTGTCAATTCTCCAATGTGAAAAAGTGTCTTGGACAATTGTTGCTGAGATAACTGACAAAGAAAATAAGACTGGTCCTTATTCTCGTCGACTCCTGCTAAGAGTTGGTAGGACTCACTGCCATCTTCCTCAATGATTGTTCCTTTTCGGCAATAGTGGCCTGTGGCCACATAATCTGCACCCAATTGCAGCGCAATTTTTAGGAAGACATCAAATTTAATCTCCCTATTGCAGAGAACATCAGGATTTGGGGTGCGCCCTTTTTCATATTCATTGAACATATAGTCCACAATACGTTCCTTATACTCAACACTCAAATCAATGGTCTGAAAGGGAATCCCCAATTTCTCGGCAACGATAAGGGCATCATTACTATCTTCCAACCAAGGACATTCATCAGAGATAATGACCGAATCGTCATGCCAGTTTTTCATGAAAAGACCAATTACCTCATATCCCTGCTCTTTCAATAAATAAGCAGCGACGCTGGAATCTACTCCTCCTGACAAACCGACAACTACCTTCTTCATACGCTTTATGTTCACGGTGCAAAATTACAAAATAGCTCTTGAAAATTTGATGACAGCAATACGTCGAGCTAAAAACAGAACCTAACATCAAATAAATGAAAAACGTTATGCTTTTGTGATAAAATTTTGAGCTTTATCAAATAAACTTGAACGGTGTATTTGTTAAAGGCTTTACAAGCGTTAAAATGGGTATGACCTAGAATCAAGAATGCATCTGTAATGTGGACTACAATACGTCCTACTGTCAAATACAAGAACAAAAAACCAAATGAATTGAAAATGAAAACCATTCCACAACCAGGAAAGCTCCTAATCCTTTGTTTACTGTCTTTTTTTGTTATTACCTGTAGCAATAATGACGATGATGTCAGTCCTGAAACTGAAAATGAAATTAGTACTACAGATGGCAATCCAAATGCTACCCCATCATTACCTAACATAGTAAGGTTGGCCGGTTCCGTAGATATGCTAAGCACCCTTCTTGATGCCATCGATACCGCGGATGCGGGGATTGCCGAAACACTTTTATCCGAAGGGGCTTTTACCGTTTTCGCACCCTCCAATGATGCATTTACCGATTTGTTCGATCAATTGGAAGATTTTGACACTTTAGCCGATTTTGATGAAGCAGAAGAAAAGCAGCTACTGGCCCTAATTCTTCAATACCATGTAATTGCCGACAATGAGGCGTTCTCCAGCAATCTGACCGATGGAACGGTCTTGACCACATTGCAGACTGAAGAACTGAATATCATAGTGGACGGCAGCGTGTTTGTACAAGACAAGACAGACGAACTGGCCGAAGTGATCGGTGCAGATAATGATGCATCCAATGGCGTGGTCCATATCGTGGACAAAATAGTATTGCCCCAAGCTGCACTGGATGTGCTCTTCCCAAAACCGAGCCTGGTCGAATTGGTAATGGACACAGAAGAATTGTCCTTGTTGGAGGAGGCGGTCATCAAAGCGAACTTGGTAGATGCCTTGAACGGCGAAGGACCCTTCACGGTATTTGCTCCGACCAACGCTGCAATCGAAGAACTCTTTACACTTCTCGGGGACACTTTTACCAGTTTTGATGACTTTGACAATTTCCTGGAATTGCAAATCCTAGAGCAAATTTTGCTGTACCATGTAGTACCCGCTAACCTAAACTTGTCCGATTTGACCCCAGGACCTGTCAATACCTTACTTGAAAATGAAATGTTGGAAATTGTTGTGGACGGAAACACTTTTGTACTTGGAGATGCCTCAGATATCAATGCCAACATTATAACACCTGACCAAGAAGCCAGTAATGGAGTGGTCCATCTTATCGATAAGATTTTGATTCCGCAAGAAATCCAGGATTTTTTGAATACCATCAATCCCGATGACCCAAGTAGTGGTTTGCCTACCTTAAAAGAATTGGTGGAAAACTCGGAAGAACTTGAATTCCTCGAAGCCGCCTTGAAGTTGACCGGCCTATTGGAGACGCTTGGCGAAGACGGTCCGTTCACCGTTTTTGCACCAACGAGTGAGACCATTAGCTTTCTATTCGCGCTTATTGGGGGTTCTATTGGAAGCATTGAAGATTTTGACCTGGATTCTGAGATTGATATTTTAAGAAAGGTGCTGAGTTATCACGTGGTACCTGGAACATTCACTTCCGCCGATTTAACCCCTGGGAACCTAACTACTTTACTTCCAAATGACGGATTCGAAGTAGCGGACCTTATGGGTGAATTGGTTTTGGTTGATGGGCTGCATCTCCCCGTGCACCTATTGGACACGGATATCCCAGCAAAAAATGGAATAATCCACACCATAAATAGGGTCATGGTACCCGAGACGGTAAGAGATGCAATTCTTACTGAAACTGAACAAAACTTTTTGGACCATATTGGACATTTTGTAGAATCTGACCAATTTGTATACGCCTTTATGCTTGTTAGGGATAGCTTTGAAGATGTTTTGGAAGGGGATGGGTTCACTTTGTTTTTACCGAACAATTCAGCCTTTTTAGAGTTGTTTGAGGATTTAGAAGGTGTTGAATCCCTAGAAGATTTTGATACAATAGATGAACTTTACCTTCTTGGGGAGATTTTATTGTACCATTGTGTCCAAAATAGTACAATCCTTTCATCCAGTTTGTTTAACGATAAGGAATTGAAGACCGTGCAAGGGGAAACCTTGAAGGTCAAAGTTGGTAATGGCGTCTTTATCTTAGACAAAACAGATATACCAGCGAAAATCACATCCCCTGATATAGAAGTACTTAATGGTGTAATTCATACAATTGATAAAGTATTGCCTCCTGGACGGGTACTTCATCAAATTTCATCCTAGAAACTTGGTTTTTTCTTAATTTTTTATCCGGTCAACCTATAATCAGGTTGACCGTTTTTTTTTAGTCTTCCCATTTTGTTTAAGTCTTTTTGTTAAACTTTTTATAAATAAGTATAAACAAAAGCAACTGTTTTAGTTGAAATTAATCTTAAAAACATTAAACAAAATCTAAAAACAGTTTCTATGAAAACACTAATTAAGTTATCTCAAATTACACTAGTGATTTTTTCTTTGGTATTGGTATCATGCTCCGATGATGACGATGCACCAAATACAAATCCCCCAGGCCCAGAGACGAATATTGTTGAAACCGCACAAGCTACCCAAGACCTCAGCAGCTTGGTGGCCGCCTTACAACAAGCGGACCAAAGTCCCGATAATGACTTGGTTGCGGCTTTGAGTGGTGATGGGCCATTTACGGTATTCGCACCAAATAACGCAGCCTTCACCGACCTTTTGGCACAGTTGGATGGGTTCGATACCTTAGCCGACTTTAATACAACTGAATTACAAAACCTTTTGGCCGTAATTCTACAATACCACGTTATTGCGGGTACTACCGCATTTTCCACCGATTTAAGTGATGGACAAACCTTGAATACACTTTTGGCAGATGCATCTTTGACCGTTTCGAGAGATGGAGGTGTTTTTATCCAAGATGCTACTGATGTTGATGCAGAAGTAATTCTCGCTGATGTAGAAACTACGAATGGAATTGTCCATGTTATTGATAAAGTTCTTTTGCCACAGA
The DNA here is from genome assembly GCF_937884665.1 of uncultured Allomuricauda sp. GTDB lineage: Bacteria > Bacteroidota > Bacteroidia > Flavobacteriales > Flavobacteriaceae > Flagellimonas. Next base: position 31,394 of record NZ_CAKZYF010000192.1, read on the forward strand.
CTATCTTGGACCAGTTGGCTGACATTATATTGGTGCCCATCACCGATTTGGCCATAGCCAATCCCAACCTTCAAAGTTTGGTAGCAGCACTTACAGCTGCAAATGGAGACCTTCCTACCGTTTTACGTGGAGATGGCCCCTTTACCGTTTTAGCTCCAACCGACGACGCATTTACTACATTCCTTGACGGACAGGAAATCGGAGATTTGGACGTTGAAGTTTTGACAAATGTATTGCGCAACCACGTTATTAATGGAGAATTACTTTCTACAGATTTAGAGAATTTAGGTTCAGGTTATACCAGCACATTGGCCACAGGTGTAGATGAGCAAAATGTGAGCATCTTTTTTGATGCCACCGATGGCGTTGAGTTCAACGGTGTTTCCACGGTGACGACCCCAAATGTACAAGCATTAAATGGAGTGGTGCATGTTGTCAATACCGTTATCGATATTCCTAACGTTGTAGACCACGCCGTGGCCAATCCAAATTTATCGGAATTGGTAACTGCATTGACTGATGGTGGAAATACTACTTTCACCGATTTACTTTCAGATGCTACTGGCACATTTACGGTTTTTGCACCGGTAAATGCAGCTTTTGACGCTTTTGATAATCCAAACAGCAACGACATCAACGCCGTATTGTCCAATCACGTAGTTTCTGGAATAGCTGCATTCAGTACTGGATTGATGAATCAATACGTCAACACACTTGCAGAGTTTGACACTGAAGAAAATTTGAGTCTCTATGTCAATACAGATGACGGCGTTACCCTTAATGGAATAAGTGACGTAGTGGAAGCGGATATTGTAGCTTCCAATGGCGTGATTCATGCGGTGAACACCGTTATTGACTTGCCTACCGTGGTGACCTTTGCTACAGCTGATCCTAATTTCAGTACGTTGGTCCAAGCTTTGACGACTTTGACGCCAAGTGTAGACTTTGTATCGGTACTTCAAGCGCAGGATGGCAATGGCGATGATCCCTTTACCGTCTTTGCTCCTACCAATGCAGCATTTGATGCCTTGACCGCAATCCCTATGGAGGATGACTTAATCCCTATCCTTCAACATCACGTAATTGCAGGTGCCAACATCCGTGCAGGAGACTTAACTGAAAACGGAAATACGGTAACCCCTGCCACTTTAGAAGGTGATACGTTCACCATTACCTTACCTGGTACCAATGGTAATATTGCCGATGTAACCGATGGTGCTGGAAATACCGGCATTGGAATAGACCAAGTTGACGTCCAAGCCATCAATGGCGTAATCCATGTATTGGATGCTGTTTTGACGCCAGACACTAACTAAAACTTTTCACAAGGGATACTGAGAGAACTTCAGTATCCCTTTTTTTAACCTAAAAACACATATGAAATGAAAAAAGTGCTACGATTGAGGAGCTTTCTCCTCCTGCTTTCTATTGCCTTATTTACCGTATTTGCCTGTAGCGATGATGATGAACAAGCACTGGCAGAAATGATTGCGGACGAACAACTCAACATCGTTCAGACTGCCCAAAATACAGATGCCTTAAGTTCTTTGGTGGCGGCCCTTACCGCAGCGGACGTAAATGAAGATTCAGATTTAATTGGCACCTTGAGCGGTGAAGGTCCGTTTACGGTGTTGGCGCCAACAAATGATGCTTTTGACGCGTTATTGCAAAGTCTGGAGGGATTTGATTCCTTAGAAGATTTTGATACTGAAGAAGAAAGGGCCCTGTTAGGAACCATTTTACAGTACCACGTTGTCGCCGGCAGTACCCTTGCTTCTACCGATTTGAGCGACGACCAAGCATTGACTACGGTCCAAGGAGAAAATGTAATCGTCAAAAAAGATGGAGATGATGTGTTCTTTGATGATGCAACGGACAATGACGCCCAAGTAATTATCCCTAATGTGGCCACTTCCAATGGTATAGTCCACGTGATAAACAAGGTCTTGTTGCCCCAAGAAGTTATTGACGCCCTGACTCCACCGGATGACCCCGGAACTTTAGTGGATATTGTTGTAGCCACCGAAGCTTTATCACTCCTAGAAGCTGCTGTAATCAAAGCTGACTTGGTTGATACCTTGAATTCCGAAGGTCCTTTCACGGTCTTCGCACCAACAGACGATGCCTTTGTGGCGCTACTGGATATTTTGGGGGATGATTATGTTTCGCTGGACGATTTTGATACCGAGGAAGAAATTGATTTGTTACGCAATATTTTGTTATATCATGTTATTCCTGCGCAGGTGCTGGAAGCCGACTTGGAAGTTGGGGATGTACCAACTGCCTTTACCGATAACTCCATATCCGTCATAGCTTCCGAAAACACATTTGTGATTGGAGATGCCTCCGAGACCAATGCGAACATCACAGATACAGATATTTTGGCCTCAAACGGTGTAGCACATACCATAGATAAAGTGCTGTTACCACAAGCCGCTTTGGATTTTGTGGAGTCCTTACAATTAAAGACCATCGTGGAAATTGCCATCGAAACGGACGATTTAAGTCTATTGGTAGATGCTCTGCAAGCCGTCAATGCCGGACTTGTGGAAACTTTGAGCAGCGAAGGGCCTTTCACGGTTTTTGCACCTACAAATCAGGCATTTCTTGACCTTCTGGACATTCTGGGAGATGATTACAACAGTCTTTCCGACTTCGATACACAGGAGGAAATTGATTTGTTAATCGACATTTTAACCTACCATGTAGTTTCAGGAACAGCTGCTTTCTCAACCGATTTGAGCGATGGACAGCACATTCCTACCGTATTCGGCGATAACGTTGGTATAAGCCTTACCAATGGTACTGTACATGTGGTAGACGCTTCTGATGATAATGCCACTGTGGTACTACCTGACTTAGCCGCCAGCAATGGTGTGGTCCACGTGATTGATAAAGTCTTGCTACCTCAAGTTGCTTTGGACTTTGTGGCTTCACTTCAGCTAAAAAATATAGTTGAGATTGCTGTGGAGACGGACGACTTGAGTGTTTTGGTAGATGCTTTGACAGCTGCCAATGCGGGTCTGGTCGAAACCTTGAGCGGTGAAGGGCCATTTACTGTTTTTGCTCCAACCAACCATGCGTTCGTAGATTTACTGCATGCTTTGGGTGATGACTTCAATAGTTTGGCCGATTTTGACACGCAAGAGGAATTGGATATCCTGGTAACGATTCTCAAGTACCATGTTGTGGCCGGAACGGCAGCATTTTCGACAAGTTTATCAAATGGACAGCAAATACCCACGTTCCAAGGTGAGAAGGTCGGAATTGTCCTGACAAATGGTACGATTCATATTGATGATGCCACGGATGATAATGCTTCGGTTGTACTTCCGGACGTTCAAGCAAGCAATGGTGTGGTCCATGTAATCGACAAAGTACTGTTGCCACAAGCCGCTTTGGATGCGCTTACTCCACCAACTCCCAATATTGTGGAACTTGCCCAGTCCGTAGATGACCTTAGCCTTTTGGTAGATGCCTTGATACAGGCCGATGCGGGATTGGTTGAAACGCTAAGCGGAGATGGCCCATTTACGGTCTTCGCTCCAACCAATCAGGCTTTCGCCAGTTTACTCCATGCCTTGGGTAATGAGTTCAATAGCTTGGCCGATTTTGATACCCCAGAAGAGAAGGAGTTGTTGGCCAAAATACTCACCTATCATGTAGTGGCAGGAGATGCGTTCGCCGCAGATGATATCAAGGATCACCAGAGATTTCATACCGTTCAGGGAGAGGATTTGATCGCCGTTTTCAAACACAGAAATGGGAAAGACCAATTATTCATCCGCGATAAAACACATATTGATGCGAAGGTAATAGGTGCCGACAATTTCGCCAGTAACGGAGTGGTACACGTAATAAACAAAGTTTTGTTACCGAGAGAAGTACTGGACGCGCTGCATTAAACGAATGTAAAGCCTATTTTTGTAAGCTTTTTACTACTAATAAACTCCCTTTATTTCGATAAAGGGAGTTCTTTTATCGGGTGAAAAAAACCGTTCGTCGATGACACATCAAAAGGGTGTTTTTTACCATACAAAAACCCTCCATTTGACAACTATTAATTTTTTAAACTAGTATTCTGCCGCATCTTTGAAGTCCCAAATCTTTCCAAACTATACCTATCCATGCAAAACGCCTCCAAAAGATGGAGGCGTTTTTTATTTATTGGCTGGGTGGTTTTCAATATTCGTCCTCCGCTTCAAGTACTTCTATAACTTCATAACCGTCTTCAACTGCTTGATAAACGGCTTCGTTCAGTTCATAAGCGGTAACACCCTCAAAATCGATTTCCTGTGCATCCTCGGGTAATTCGTTGACGATTGCCCCGATCGGGGGTTCGGCAATTTCAAAAGAATCCTTGGATTCTCTATAAAACAAACCATCTGCGTAATTGTAATTGGTCCCACCAACATTGATCACCACAGATGTGGCCGGTAAAGCCCTTAGACGAAATCCTCTGGGGGGAAAGGTCCGTACGTATACTCCTCCCCTTTTAACGTAGTACATGCCACCAACCGGATAATAATTTATCCGCCTAAAGGTAATTGCTCGCGTATTGGCAGGTAAACGCTGTAGCGTTCTTCGATATACTCTTCGGTTTTGCCTCCGAACGCGTCTTTTTACCCGTCGGTTCTTTCGAACGGCCCTAACCGTTAGCCTATCTACCGCAACTTGTGCTTCAACACATTCTGTGGAACCAATAAAAATAAATACAAAGATAAATAGCGCTAAATATAGATTTTTCATAGTATCGATGAAGTAGGTTTAATTGTTTGACTATAGTTAAACCCAAAGGTTTAATAGGGTCAATCCTAAAAACGGAAAAAACCTGAACATCGTATCAAAATCTATCTTCTTCCCCCTGTTTTCTTCTGGGCTTCAGCCTGTTCCATCATTTCTCGCATTTTGCGCTGGAACTTGTTCTCTTTTTTGGGCTTCTTTTTGTTCTCCTGGATTTGGGCATGGATTTTATTTTCATCCAAAATGTAGTTCTTTATCGCCAACATGATGAATATGGTTATCAAATTGGAAATAAAATAATATAGACTCAAACCACTTGCGTAATTATTGAAGAAAAACAACATCATCAAAGGAGACAGGTACATGATAAACTTCATGTTGGGCATCCCCGGTTGTTGTTGCATCTGCATGGTCTGCCCCGTGGTCAAGGTCATATAAAAGAAGATGGCAATAGAAGCCAAAATCGGAAAAAGACTTACGTGATCTCCGTAAAACGGAATAGCAAAAGGAAGGTTGAAAATCGTATCATAAGAAGAGAGATCCTCGGCCCATAAAAAGGATTTCTGCCGCAACTCAAACGAGGTAGGAAAAAACATGAACAGTGCGTAAAAAATAGGTAGCTGAAGCAAGGCCGGAACACAACCGCTCATCGGACTGACCCCGGCTTTGTTGTACAGCTTCATGGTCTCTTGCTGCTTTTTCATGGCATTGTCCTTGTATTTGTCATTGATTTCCGTTATTTCGGGCTTTAGGACCTTCATTTTTGCTTGGGACAAATACGATTTATAGGTTACTGGGGACAAAGCCAATCGAACCACTATGGTCATTATGATAATGGCAATACCATAAGGAAGGAAAGAACTCAAGAACGCGTAAAAGGGTGTAAATACATATCGATTGATCCAACCAAAAATTCCCCAACCAAAAGGAATCGATTCTACCAGGCCCAAGTCTTTATAATCATCCAGAACCTTTGCATCCGTAGGTCCGTAATACCAATGCATATTTTCGGACAACTCCCCACCTTTCAAGTCCAAGGATGCTTGAGCGCTGTACTCTTTGGTAAATTTGGTGTCTTTGCTTTCCTCTTCCACTAAATTTTTGGAGCGGAGTTCAACAGTTTCAAAAGGGTCATCCGCAGCTAAAATGGAACTGAAAAAATGCTGCCGATACGACAACCATTTCACATCTACTTCACTTTCTTCATCCGAATCGCTACTATCGGATAGCTTACTTATTTTGCCTCCATCGTGATTATAGGTAAGTCGCGTGTACCTGTTTTCATAATTGACACTTTTGTTGTGCCGTATTCCCTTCAAATCCCATTCTAAGGTAATGGGTCTTCCGTCGTTGAAAATTCCATTCAAACCTTGTGAGCGTATGGTAAAATCCACCAAATACTCCTCAGGTTTCATTTCATATCGATATTCCAAAAACTGATTTTCAGAAACTTTTGCTTTCATGGAGAGTACTTGAACTCCTTCATTTTGGGTCAGACTGGGTTCAAAGAACAAGTCTGAAGTACTGAGGGTTCTGTTATCTGACGTAACAAAGTTTAGTGCAAAATTGGCGTTGCCATCTTTTATGAGAAATACTGGAATGGAATCGTAGGTCACAAATTCCTTCATTTTGGCCTGAACGATTTGACCACCTTGGTTGGCAATTTGAAGATGGAGCACCTGGTTTTCCAGGGTTGTGATTTTATCGGAAACCTTTGTGAATCCAAAAGCACCCACCTGGTTTTTATAACCCGCCAGCGCGGTCGAGTCCGCAGTGTTTAAAGTCTTCTTTACAATTTTCGTCTCATGCTTAGGGGTCTCCTCCTCCTTTTTGACAGCTGCCTCCACTTTTTCCTGTTCTGCCTTTTGGGCCTCCAATTCCTCTGCTGTAGGCTGATTTTGATAAAACATAAAAATCAAAATCCCAAAAATCAACACAAACCCAATTAGGGAATTGATGTCCAACTTCTTTTCCTCCATGAAACGTATTTAATAAAAAACTTAGGTAATATCAATGTTGGCAAATATATGTCCAAAACTGCAGTTTATGCCAAACTGGCATTAGTTTGTTGCTGTTTTTGTGCCAATACCGCTTTTACAAAACCAACAAACAGAGGATGTGGGTCCGCGACGGTGCTCTTATATTCGGGATGATATTGCACGCCGATAAACCAGGGATGGGATGGGATTTCCACGACCTCCACCAGTCCGGTCTTTGGGTTAAATCCAGAGGCTACCAATCCCGCTTCTTGCATTTGGGTCTTGTAGGCATTATTGAATTCGAACCGATGCCTATGCCTTTCCGAAATCTCCGTTTGACCATAAACTTCGTGGACCAAGGTATTTTTTTCCAACTGGCAATCCCAAGCTCCCAAACGCATGGTCCCGCCCATATCTGTGACCGATTTTTGTTCTTCCATCAGATTGATAACCGGGTGGGATGTTTTTAAATCCATTTCCGTGGAATTGGCCGATTGAAATCCCAATACGTTGCGGGCAAACTCTATGACCGCCATTTGCATACCCAAACAGATTCCTAAAAAAGGAACCTCATTTTCACGGGCATACCGCACCGCTAAAATTTTACCTTCTATACCTCGCTCACCAAAACCTGGAGCCACCAAGATACCATCGAGACCCATGAGTTTTTTGTCCACGTCATTTTCCGAAATATGTTCGGAGTGAATGGTGCGAATGTTAACCTTTACTTCATTCGAGGCACCGGCATGTATAAAGGATTCCAAAATGGACTTGTAGGAATCCTGTAATTCCACATACTTTCCGATAAGTCCGATGGTCACCTTACTTTTTGGGTGCTTATGGCGATGTAAAAACTGTTTCCAACGTTCCAAATCCGGTTCTCTCTCATCAGGCAGCGCCAACTTTTTCAGTGCTACCTTGTCGAGCCCTTCTTCTTGCATCAACAAGGGGACGTCATAAATAGTGGAAGCATCGATCGATTGGATGACCGCTTCTTGTTTTACGTTGCAGAACAGGGCCAATTTCCTTTTTATGTCATTAGATATCTCATGTTCGGTTCTACAGACCAAAATATCGGCCTTGATTCCACTCTCCATCAAAGTCTTGACCGAATGCTGTGTAGGTTTTGTTTTTAACTCCCCGGCAGCGGATAAGAAAGGAACCAAGGTGAGATGTACCGCGATTCCGTTGTCTTCGCCCACTTCCCAGAGCAATTGCCGCACCGCTTCAATATAGGGCAAGGATTCTATATCACCCACTGTTCCACCTATTTCGGTAATAACGATATCATAATCACCACCTTTGCCAAGGATTTGGATACGCTCCTTTATCTCATTGGTAATATGGGGAACTACTTGTACCGTTTTTCCTAAAAACTCACCGCGTCGTTCTTTTTCAATGACACTTTGGTAAATTCTCCCCGTGGTTACATTATTTGCCTGGGAGGTGCGGACATTCAAAAAACGTTCGTAGTGCCCAGGTCCAAATCGGTTTCTGCCCCATCATCAGTAACATAACATTCCCCGTGTTCATAAGGATTCAGAGTACCTGGGTCCACATTGATATAAGGGTCCAATTTTTGAATCGTGGTTCGGTAACCCCTGGCCTGAAGTAACTTGGCCAATGAGGCTGCGATGATTCCTTTACCTAAAGAAGAAGTTACGCCACCCGTAACGAAAATGTATTTTGTCTGGGACATCATGGGATTTCTATTACGGGAGATAAAGGTACAAATTGAAGTGCAAACGGAAGCGGCCCGTAAGGAAAATAATTCTTTTCGACTACTTTACAACTGGATTATTATGTGGATAAATTTAACCTTTTGAAAACTTGAAGGTGTCCCTGAAGAAATTCTTTATTCCTACTTTATGGACCTATTTAGAAAATATATCTCTACCTAAAAAATTAAACTAATGCAGAAGCGTCTCGTTTTTCTATGTTTTTTTCTGATAACATCAGGTCTTCTTGGCATTTCTTGTAGCAGCGATTCTGAGCCATTTGATAGCGCCAATGAGGAAATCAATGAAGAAACCTCCACTGAAGATGAGACCGACCAGGGTTCCACTGACGATACGAACGACGGTTCCAGTGAAGAGAATACCGATGACGATTCCCCAAATAACGACACGGACACTTCTGGAGAGGACGATACTTCTGATGACGGGAGTATGAACGGGGACCAGGGTGACTCTGATGGCGATAACATGGATGATGATTCTGCTGCAGATAATGGCACCCAAACAACACTGCTCACTGGAAATTGGCGGTTGGTCAGTGCCACGGTGGAAAATGGTGAGGCATCCACAACCTTTAACAACGCGGTGGTCACCTTCCCTTTTTCTTCAAGTTCCAAAGAGGAGAACGTAGATATTACTTTCCAGGAAAATCCGAATATTATCCAAGGTATGGGACAATACACCAATGTCCTTGAATTTACCATTATCAATCAAAGTTTTACCGAAGAGACCACTTTTAATAGCCCGCTGACCAATGGGAACTGGGAAATCATGGACAACCAACTGATAATAAGTGACAGCGACCAAACGGATGGAGCGTTTACCGTGGTACAGTTGACCTCCAACACCGCTACTTTACAAACTGAATTTGAGGAAACGGTACCTACGGAAGATTTCGAGCTTGATGTAACGGGAGTTTTGGTGATCGAGCTCGCACGAAATTAGATCGCTAAAATCTCGGGTATTCTTTTTGAAGTTTTCGAATCAAATCCTCCAGACCATTGTCCTTTACCGTTAGCATTGTATCCAGATAGTTCCCCAACGTTCCCTTTGGAAAACCTTTCTGCTTGAACCAAACGAGGTATGGCAGTGGCAAATCGACCAAATAGCGTCCTTTATATTTGCCAAATGGCATTTTATAATGGGCCAACTTTACTAAATCTTCAGAATTGGGCTGTATTTCCATGTGTTGTGCTAAAGTACTACCTTTCCCAAAGCAATTCATCAACCTATGAAAAGACGCAATTTTATAACCACGGCCGCGATTGGTTCGGTGAGCGCAGTGACGCCTGCAGGAATATCCAGGAAAAGTGACACAAGACAGGAATTTCAATTAAAAAACAATATTAACCACAGTGTGTGTCAGTGGTGTTTTAATCATTTGCCCTTGGAGGATTTTCTCAAAGCACTTGTTGGTCTTGGCATATATGCCATTGATCTTATCGGTCCGAAAGACTGGCCGCTATTGAAGAAATACGACATACATTGTTCTATGTGCAACGGGGCTGAAATAAGTCTTACTGAAGGATGGAATGATCCCGAATACCATGAAAAGCTGATTGCGAATTATACCGAAATCATCCCAAAGGTTGCAGAAGCAGGATACACCAACCTTATTTGCTTTAGTGGTAACCGTAGGGGCATGAATGATTATGTGGGATTACAGAACTGCGTGGACGGGCTTTCCCAGGTCTTGCCACTCGCTGAAAAACATGGGGTGGTCATCCAAATGGAACTATTTAACCAAATCAACCATCCCGATTACATGGGTGATAGTACACTCTGGGGCGTTGAACTCTGCAAACGTTTGAACAGCGATCACTTCAAACTGCTTTATGACATATACCACATGCAAATCCAAGAAGGAGATATCATCAGGACTATTCAAAAGTACCATTCTTACTTTGGGCATTACCATACCGCGGGAGTTCCCGGTAGGCACGAAATTGACGAAACCCAAGAGCTATATTATCCCGCTATCATGAAAGCGATTCTGGACACTGGGTTCAAAGGGTATGTTGCACAGGAATTTATAGTGACCTGGCCTGATAAAATTGGAGCATTAAAAGATGCGGTTGGTCGTTGTGATGTTTAAATGGGTTTACTCTTTTTTTAAAGCTTCGGTTATTTTTTTGTTCCACTCCAATTGTTTTTCCCGATTTCTGGAAAAATCGGTTTCCCAATCATAAAGCTCTTGATAGTCTTTCAATTCTTTAAGGATGTCCTTGTAAATCTTTCGAATTTCAGCTTTTACATTATCCGAGAAAGAAGTTCTGCGCAATTTTCTGCGCATTTTGCGAGCGAAAAGCTCGGATATATCGAAATGAAGCTGCTCATGACCTAATATGAAATCATCGCAGATGTCCGGCTTGTACCAGGACTCGTTGGGATAGAAATAGGCATTCACTTCAAAATCAAGCTGTACTTCATGGTGAATCAGGTTTGCCGAATACTTATAACTGATTCCGCTTGCGGTCGTGGCTGCTGGGTTGGCATCTGGGGGGACTTTTCCCCTAAAATCGCTCCAACCTAACCTTCGGTCCGCACTCCAGAGGATTCCTTCCTCAATTTCCTGGGAAAACCCAGAAAAACCAAGGAAACAGAGGCAACAGATTAGAACTACTTTGTCCAATGAAATTCAATTTCCTTTTCTATATCAGGGTGAAGACTATAGTGTACAGGGCAAGTATTTGCTGTATGTTCCAGAATTTTTCGATGCTTTTCAGAGGTCTTTTCGGGCAGCTGCAACCTAACTTCGATTTTAGTGATGCGCCTTGGATTTGCGGCCATGTGTTTGGTGACTTCTGCTGTAGAACCTACCAAATCTACCTGCAAATCCCTAGCTTTTATGCCCATCATGGTCATCATACAGCTGGCCAAACCTGTTGCTACCGTATCCGTTGGAGAAAAAGCCTCTCCTTTACCATTGTTGTCCACGGGTGCATCCGTTATGAATTCATTTTCCGAACGAAGGTGAAGACATGTGGTACGCAAGCCTCCGTTATAAGTTACTTTCGAGGTCATCCAGTTGAACTTGTTTGATTTGTAAACTATCGTATTCCATAATATAGGCTGCATTGTTGTGATATCCCGAGGACCAATCTTTGTAGTAATCAAAACGATTTCCAGAATACTCCGTAAGCCCAATAATTTTAGAAGTCTCAAACAGATTGTTCTTATGGGACAATTTCAACAGCACGTCATAGGTAAGGTCAAAACCGCGGGTCGCATAGCGATCAGGCTTGATACCCTTAAAGCGCTTTCGATATGCTTTTGTAAAAGCATCGTTCCGTGCCTCCCGATAAAAAGAGGGATATAAAAATCTTAAATTCGACAAATGGGTCTTGGATACCGCATCACTTTCAAAAGCATTATTGAAACTGGTTGTCAGCATGCGAACGGACATTTCTTCTGTATTTGCTGAGTTTAAAATAGAGCTTACACTTGAAATCATATTGGCCTGGTCTGTTTCCAAAAAGACCCAATTCTCCTTTTTTTCTGAAAGTTGTATCAAAAATCGATCGAGATGTAAAGATTTGTTGTCTATCACTTTTGCAATTTGGGCAGCAGGAAATTTGGACAGGATGGTATCATACGCCATTTGATGTGACGAATCTGCGACTATTATCACATTTTGGTCCGTGTATATTTTTTCTAAGTAGGATAACATCTTTGTGCGCAATACTTCTTCTTTGGGAACAGAATAAAAAACGTTTCCGTGCCCCAGCGCACTATTGGAGGCCGTTGGAGAGATGACAGGAATGTTCTGGGAAGAGGCCTGAACAGCAACTTCATCCAAAGCGGCCGAAGCAATCGGTCCGATAACCGCCCCCGTACCGTATAGATTTTCTTGGAATAGGATTTCTTTTACTTTTTCCTGACTAAGTTGGGTATCGAATGTTTTCACATCTACGGCAACACCTAGTTTTGAGATGGAGTCCAGAGCCACCAACGCACCAGAGTAAAAGCCAAGGCTCAGCTTTAAGTCCCGCCGCGTGGTAATTTGGCTTTTGGTCTTTTTGCTATCGTTTAAATTGATGCGATCCAGACGGAAGGGCAACATAAACACCAACTTGAGCCGATTGGTGGCATTGATACTATCTTGAAGATTTATTTTGTCCAGGACCAAAGCATTTTTTATCTCTACTCCTTTGGTATCCTTGGGCAACTTTAAAACCATACCCGCTTTCAGGCCATTCTCGAGTGCAGGGTTCAAATCGAAAAGCGCTTCCCGCGAGATATTGAGGTTTTGGGTCAATCGAAAAATGTTCTGTTTTGGCTTTACCTCATAAAAAATAAAGTTTTCTGTATTTACCTCGCCCGACGTATCTTTCTTTTTGGGAAGTCGGAGTACCATTCCCTCTTTAAGCCCTCCACGTTGCATGATTTCTGGATTCAATTTTACGATGGAATCTGATGGAATACCGTATTCACGGCCCAAACTATATAATGTTTTTTTCGCAGGGACCGTATAAGAAGTATACAGATCGATTTTTTGATCTGCCAGACTAGCTCCTTTGGGTCTGGGCAACTTAAGTTCTTGTCCAATGGCCAAATAATCGGTACTGGAATTCAACTCTGGGTTCAAAATCACAAGACTGTCCACCGATATGCCGTATTTATGGGCAATACTCCAACGGGTTTCTTTGGGTTGAACTTGGTAAATCTCAAAGTCCAGTTCTTTTTCTTCGTTGGGATCAGGTTTCGGATATTTAGGAATTTGAAGTACCATTCCCTTTTTCAGGGGTTCGGAATAAAGGTTCCTGTTGTATCTTTTCAACTGCTCCTCGGTGATTCCATATCTTTCCGTCAAGCTGTAAATGGTCTCCCTTTTTCGGACCCGATGTCTTGAAAAACCTGTGGGTTTGTCTTCTTGCTCCACCACAGGTGCCACTTTTTCCTGCTGTACAACCGCCCCGTCCAACGGAATGACCAGTATTGTATTTGGTTTGATATCAGCCGCTGTCTTAAGTTCCTTGTTGGATTGCAAGATGGTAAAGGGCGTTACCCGATATTGCCTGGAGATGCTTTGCAAGGTCTCCCCCTCTTTTACCGTGTGGGTCGCAAACTTTTGGGCAGATACACGCAATAAGGCCAGTATAAAAAAGGCCAAAAAAAGGATTACAGATTTTTTCATTCCCATTCTATTGTTGCCGGAGGCTTTGAACTAATGTCGTACACTACTCTATTAACGCCTTTAACCCTGTTTATTATATCATTCGAGGTCTTTTGTAGAAACTCATGCGGAAGGTCTACCCAATCCGCGGTCATTCCATCCGTGCTTTCAACAGCACGTAAAGCTACACATTTTTCGTAGGTACGTTCATCCCCCATGACTCCTACACTATTTACGGGCAAAAGCATGGCCCCGGCCTGCCAGACCTTATCGTACAGTCCCCATTTCTTTAATCCATCAATAAAAATAGCATCCACTTCCTGCAAAATTGATACTTTCTCCGCAGTAATGTCCCCCAATATTCGAATGCCCAATCCAGGACCTGGAAAAGGATGCCTGCGCAAAATATTGATAGGCATATTTAGCGTGTCGCCTACACGGCGCACCTCATCTTTGAACAATAATTTTAAAGGTTCCACTATTTTCAATTTCATATAATCAGGAAGTCCCCCCACATTATGATGGCTTTTTATGGTAGCCGATGGTCCACCACTGGCCGATACCGATTCGATTCGATCTGGATATATGGTTCCCTGGGCCAACCATTTTGCGTTTTCCACTTGGTGCGCCTCGTCGTCAAAAACCTCAATGAACACCCGACCGATAATTTTTCTTTTTTTCTCTGGATCGGATTCTCCCGCCAGAGCTTCCAAAAAACGTGCCGAAGCATCTACCCCTTTCACATTCAGCCCTAAACCCTCGTACTGTCCCAGCACTGTTTCGAATTCATTCTTTCGAAGTAACCCATTATTTACAAAAATACAATGCAGTTGATTTCCAATGGCGCGGTGGAGCAGCATTGCAGCAACGCTGGAATCCACACCACCGGATAGTCCCAAAATTACTTTGTCCGCACCAATTTTTTCCTTTAATTCTTCCACAGTGGTCTCTACAAAAGCATCAGGGGTCCAGTTTTGTTGTAAACCGGCAATATGGACCAGAAAGTTTTTGAGCAAATGGGTTCCTACTTCCGTATGATATACCTCAGGATGAAACTGAATCCCATAGGTGTATTCATTTTTAAAACGATATACAGCATTTTCAACATCATCCGTACTGGCCAATAAATCGGCATTATCAGGTAATTGTTTTATCGTGTCGCTATGGCTCATCCAAACTTGGCTTCCCGAAGGAATACCATTCAAGAAAGTATCTCCTGAAATGATGGTCGATAAGTTGGCCCTTCCATATTCCCTTGTCGCAGAAGGAGCCACATTGCCTCCATTAAAATGGGCGAGGTACTGTGCCCCGTAGCAAATTGCCAGCAAAGGCTTTTTCCCTTTAATCCCAGTTAGGTCGGGATGAGGGGCATCTTCAGCTCGCACGGAAAAGGGAGAACCGGACAAAATCACCGCTCGGTAAGGGCTTAAATCCTCAGGTATTTTATTGTAGGGCTTTATTTCGGAATAGATGTTGAGTTCTCGAACACGTCTGGCAATCAATTGGGTATACTGAGAACCAAAATCAAGGATAAGTACGTTATTTTGCATGGGCAAAAATAGCAATTTGCCCTAGTTGGGAAAGTATCTTACAATGATATTTAATCAAGGGGTTATCAACGGAAAAATTAGGAATAACATCAGTAGTGAATATGTACTGAGGTACTCCCCCTTACCCGTATCAAGGAATATAATCCGGGGCCGTTTTTTTCTTAACAATATTCGTTATTTCTTTGCCCCAAACTAGCCTGACCATGATTAAGGGATTCATTTTTGATTTGGATGGTGTTATTACGGACACCGCGGAACAACACTACGTTGCCTGGAAAAGACTTTCTGACGAAAACGGATGGAAATTTGATAGGGAGGTGAACGATAGACTTCGAGGAATTTCGCGCTTGGATTCCATTAAAGTCATCCTGCAATACAACGGTATCCTCTTGGATGAAAAGACTATGGGCAATCTTGCTACCCAAAAAAATGTCAACTATGTGGAAAGCTTGGATGATGTTACGCCAGATGATTTTCTACCAGGTGCCAAAGAACTGTTGACCCATCTTAGAACAGAAGGGTTTCATGTAGCTCTGGGAAGCGCCAGCAAAAATGCATCCAAAGTCTTGCAACAATTAAATGCGTTGGGCTACTTTGATGTAATCGGTGATGGCAACAGTGTACCAGAAAGTAAACCCGATCCCGCCATTTTTCTGTACGGGTCGGATAAGTTGGGCCTTCAACCAGATGAGTGTATCGTGTTTGAGGATGCAGAAAGTGGAATTGACGCCGCAAAGACAGGAGGATTTTACAGTGTTGGTATTGGTCCAGAAGAACGCGTTGGGCACGCTGACCTCCGATTCGACACTATGGCAGATGCTACCTTGTTTGAAATAAAATCCTACTTTAAAGACTTATTTTAAAGTCTTTATCCATGAAAAGCTCCTGCTGTTTTTTACTTGCATTCCTAACGAGCGCTGTGCTCCTCGCACAAAATAGGGATTGGACCCTCTCTTCGGGCAAAGTGGAAAAATACACCGGTATTGTCGTGGCCAACGGGAGAATTGGTATCCTACCAGACGACAAACCTTTTCGAACCAAGTCCATCATTCTCAACAATGTCTATGACAAGGAATCTCCCCAGGGTGTAAGCAAAATTCTTTTGGGGATAAACTTTGCCCAACTGGGGTTGGAAATAGATGGAGAAAGAATCGACGAAAACAATATTTCCGACTGGCGACAAACGCTGGATATGAAAGCAGCTCGCTTCACCACGCAATTTACTTTCAAGGACAAAGCCAAAATATCCTATACCATTTATGCCCTGCGCAATATGCAGTACTCGGGATATATCGATATACAAATACATCCCTTGAAAAATCTTGAATTAAAGGCTATTGGAATTATTGAAACGCCAGAAGAGTACCACAGTCCGAACAGTACGTTTAGAGTGTTGCAGGATTTGGAAACAACCATGCCCATTTTACAAACTGTGGCAGAAAGTAGATTAGGACGTCATATTGTAAGTTCTTCGGCAACTTTCATCTGGCATGGTATAAATTCAACTAGGGAAAATCAACGACCCGAGTTGGTCCATGAACCAGTTTCTTCCTATGAAAATCAGCTTTCCTTCAAGAAAACGTTGATAAAAGGGAAGCCTTTTGAATTCGCGTGGACAGGTGCCGTTTGTAGCACTCAGGATTTTGAAGACCCCCAGACTGAATCTGAACGATTTGTAATCTTCAATCTTTTGACACCAAAAAAGGATTTGTTGCAACGGCACAAAATGTTATGGGAAGAACTTTGGAAAGGAGATATCGTTATTGAAGGCAATCTACAGGACCAACTGGATGTCAGATTGGCTCTTTACCATCTTTATTCTTTTTCCAGGGGAGATTCAGATTTGAGCATAGCGCCCATGGGCCTCTCTTCCCAAAACTACAACGGCCATATTTTTTGGGATACCGAATTATGGATGTTCCCTCCCCTGCTCATGCTGAACCAGGATATTGCCCGGTCTTTAGTGAATTACCGCTCCGATAGGTTGGGTAAAGCCAAGGAAAAAGCCATCAATTTTGGATATAAAGGTGCCATGTTTCCCTGGGAAAGTGATGATACCGGCGAAGAGGCCACGCCCGCATGGGCCCTGACCGGAACTTTTGAACATCATATCACCGCTGATGTGGCCATTGCATTTTGGAATTACTATCGGGTAACCCAAAATAAGGACTGGCTCAAAGCGCGTGGGTATCCCATGCTGAAGGAGGTTGCCGATTATTGGGTGAGCCGCTCCACCCTGAATGAGGATGGCAGCTACAGTATTAAAAATGTGGTGGGTGCCAATGAATTTGCTCCCAATGTGGATGACAATGCATTTACAAACGGTTCCGCCATTACCGCATTGCAATACGCAACAGAGGCGGCCAAGACTTTGGGAGAAACCACGGACCCTTGGTGGACTAATGTGGCCTCTAAAATTCGGATTTTGAAATTTCCCGATGGTACTACCAAGGAGCACGCCACCTATAATGGGGAACGCATCAAACAGGCCGATGTTAATTTATTGACCTATCCTTTGGATGTTGTGAATGATGAGGAAACCGTTTTAAAGGATTTGAAATATTACGAACCCAAATTGGCGGAAGAAGGACCGGCCATGGCGCAATCTATATTTGCAGTGATTTATGCACAATTGGGAAATGCCAAAGAAGCTTATCGGCTTTTTCGTAGAAGTTATGAACCCAACAAACGTCCACCTTTTGGCGCATTGGCCGAAGCTGCAACCAGTGATAATCCCTACTTTGCAACTGGAGCTGGGGGTATGTTACAGGTAGTTTTAGCAGGATTTGGAGGGCTGGAAATCACAAATGAAGGTATTGTCCAAAAAAATCCAATTTTACCTAAAGAATGGAAATCCCTTACCCTAAAAGGGGTTGGACCCAATCGGAAAACATACACAGTAAAATAACTCAGAAAACCTCGAATATTCGAGGTTTTTTCTTTACAAATATTTCTTTTTCAAAAGGTTAGTTAAATTTTCTATTTTTAGGAAAAACCAACC
Organism: uncultured Allomuricauda sp.; assembly: GCF_937884665.1. Lineage (GTDB taxonomy): Bacteria > Bacteroidota > Bacteroidia > Flavobacteriales > Flavobacteriaceae > Flagellimonas. Next base: position 49,519 of record NZ_CAKZYF010000192.1, read on the forward strand.
TCAATGAAAATCTCTATCTGGAAACTCTTTTTCCTCTTTCTTTTTTTAGGGCCTTTGGTTCTAGCTCAACAAAATCAGAAACTGGATAGCCTTATTAATTTACTGGATAAAAGAGAGGGAGAACCTAAAGCCGAACTATTGAATGAAATCATTCAGATTGAATTATATAATAAACCAATTCAGGTAAAAACACGGATTGAAGAACTTATTTCCCATTCCCAAAGAATTGAATATACCAAGGGAGAGGCCAATGGCTACTATCGAATGGGTGGATATTTCTTGAATCAGGGTAAACTGGATTCAGCTGAATATTATCACGGAAAATCACTTGAGATGCATTCAGAGATTGAAAACATCCCAGGTATTTTAAATGGTAATGTCCAGATCGCCCTCGTATATATGTATCAAAATAAGTTTGATTTGACTTACGACCACTTGAACCAGAACATAAAGATGTACACCAATAGGGATACCGTAAACGAAAAGAAAGAGTTTAAGTTTATTGGATCAACCTATCATACGTTGACCAATGCTTATACAAAACAAGGTCTTTATAATTTGGCATTGGAATCAGAGTTAAAGGCGCATAGGTTGTACAAAGAATTGGTCGATGATGAGAATTTTGCAGCAAATGCTTTGAATTCTTTAGGGGATGTGGAGAACCAGTTGAATAATTACGATCAGGCTATTATTTATCTCAGCGAAGCAAATGCCATATTCAATAAAAATGAAAACCGCTTTTTTGAGTTACTGACGCTAATAAATTTAGCCAACGCATATTCAGGTAAAGAGGATTATCCAAAATGTTTAGAGATTAACCGAAAAGGTTTGGATTTAGCTCAGGAATTGGAAAACAAAGGGCATGAAGCTCAATTATGGGGAAATTATGGGAATGCCTTCGAAGAATTAAATCAACTGGAGAAGGCAGTCGATTGCCAAAAAAAATCGATTGAAATCTTTCTTGAACTTGGTAATAAAATCAGCATACTCTACCCCTATGTAAACATTGGGAACCTCTATAGAAAGCTCAACAAGTTTGAACAATCCAAGCATTATTTAGACCTAGTAATTGCTGAAGCCCGGCGCAACGACCTACATCAACTTTTGGCTCTGGCTTACGAGTTTCGGTCCAACTTAAATGAAGCAAGAAATAATCCTAAACAAGCATTAGAGGACTACAAAAAATTCAAACAGTATAAAGACAGTCTATTTGACAAATCAAAATCACAACAAATAGAAGCCATGCGCGTGGAGTTCGATACCGAAAAAAAAGAACAACAAATAGTATTGCAAGACAAAGAAATCACCGTTTTGGAACAACAGGCTGAAATAAGTACCCTTCAAAAGATACTGTTAGGCGGAGGTTTGGTCTTATCGCTTTTCGGATTCTATGGCATCCGACAGCGGTTAAAACGAAATAAGCTTGAAAAAGAAAAAGTAGATGCCGAACTCGCTTTTAAAAAGAAAGAATTGACTACCCACGCCCTACATCTTGCCAAAAAGAACGAAGTCTTGGAAGGTTTAAAACAAAAAGCCGAAGAACTCAAGGAAAAAGAGGCGTCGAAAAAGGGCTATCAGCAACTTAACCGAACGATTAATTTTGATTTACAAGACGATACGAATTGGGAGAATTTTGCACGCTATTTCGAGGAAGTCCACAAAGATATCAATAAAAAGGCAAAAACAAAATACCCACAGCTCACCTCAAACGAACTTCGGTTAATGGCGCTCTTAAAAATGAATCTCTCTTCAAAGGAGATTGCAAATATCCTGAATATTTCGCCAGAGGGTATCAAGAAAGCCCGGTACCGGCTTCGTAAAAAATTAAATATTGCTACTGAAGACTCATTGCAGGATTTGGTATTGAGTCTTTGATGTAGCGTCACTTCGAGTGATTTTTCTATCACTTTGAGCATAGTGAAAAGAAGAAAAATCGTATCGAGAAGTCTTAAATTGTACATTTTTTCACGTGTTCTCGATACATCCGCTGTCAGCGGACACTCGAACTGACGCTTTTCGTACTAACTGATTTCACCTTTAAACATAAGGCTTCCCAAAGCCTTCCACCTCTTGTCCCTATTTATTTTCAAGGTGTCCACCCCTTGTCCACCCCCATTTTTTTACTTCTCAAAATCAGCGTTTTAGGTTTGTACCGTCATGTATTTGACACAACCAGTTTTGTGGTCTTGCTCGGCTAAGGGCTGCAGACCGTTACCGGGCGAGTCGCACAGAACCAAAGAGAATTCCAACCACAAAACATCCTTTTATGAAAAACGTATTTAATAGTTCTGGAGAGCGCATTATATGGCTCCTACTCAGTTTGGGCATGCTTGGCATTTCATGTAGCTCAGAAAACGGAATAGAACCCATAGGAACCGACCCCTGTTCAGAAAATCCCTGCGCAAATCCAGAACTATGTTCCCAAAATTGCAACGATTCTGGAGTTGGTCTTTCCAGAAAAGACTTGGAACCTCAGGGCAATATAACTGAAACCGCTACTGGCTATTTGGTAGAGGGTAGTCTCACAATTACTCCTGAATCTGGGGAACCTATTATATTGACTGAGGCTGATTTAGATGTTGAATTTAATGAAGATGGAACTCTTCGGAGCATTAGTGGAACTTCTGAAGTTCCTTCGTCAAGTAACTATTTCGAATTTGAGAATCCCATTCAAGCAGATATTGGGTATTTCACAGGCAGGTTTTTGAATCAAAACAGAAGTTATGAGATTAAATTGGTAGATGATTTTACCTACTTCGTTTTTGCTATTTCTGTGGGTTTTGAACTAAAGCTTGGCGCCAATGATAATCCTGATGCTCAAAAACCCCTTTCCATAGAAGCACCCATTGGAGGGCATATCGCATACATCGCCGATTACAATGACCCCATGTTTTTCTTTTCTATCGGAGGAGATACTCTTGGTGGCGACGACCAAGGTGATGACAATAATGATGATAACAATGGAGATGGAAATAATGATGGCGGCGACGGAAACAACGGAGGAGATGGGAACAATGGCGGCGACGGAAACAACGGAGGAGATGGTAATAATGGCAACGGTAACTCCAGCCATACCAAATTAGGGGGTGTAAGTTTCGGAGCTTCTTTGGGGGCAAATTTTAATTATACGCCAACTAACCCTGTAACGGGTAATATTATTTCTTTCCCTGCGGATTTGGTAACGGGTGGTACTGTATCTTTTTTCAATGTTTTGGAGACTACAGGAATGCTATATCAGAATCGAAGCTTTAATGCTGACCTTGACTTCAACGAACCCTTGAATTCAGAATTTGGAATTGGCTTCCAAGCTGGCATTAATGGTACACTTGACCTTTCGCTTGGAATCACATCCTTTATTTCGTTCGGTTTTCCTATTGCGTCTGGCAGTGCAGCCGTTGTTGCTGAAGCTTCCAGTGAAGGTGCTACCGGCAAGGCCTTTATCAGCGGATTGGTAGATCCTGATTTATCTTGGTGGCCAGATTTCATTCCAGTAGTCCCTGATGGTAATCTCAATGCCTATGGCTCCATTGTACAGAGCGGCTCTTTTGATATTGGACTTTCCGGGTCATTCAGTATGGAAACCCCAACTACCAACCATATTGTTGAAGGTATGCTTCGCGCAACTCCAGATGCTTTCACCATGGATGGAAAGGTAACAAACAATGATGAAATCTGGGAAGCCAATGTAACCTTTACCAAAGACCAGACCAGAGCTATTGCAACTCCTCCAGTTAACTTTGCTGATGGCATATCTGAAACCGTTACCGCTCAAATTGACAAGGCAATAGAAACCACCGAAAAAGCGCTTGCAGATTTGGAAGCGGCGAACGAACAATATGAATTTGAATTAAGCTTAAGAGGATTAAGAGCTGCTTTACCCAGTATCATTTCAGATGCTGAAGATGCTATCGACAATGCAGTAAGTTCAACTATTTCGGATGCACGGACGCGGATAAATAATTCTCTGAACGCCAGAGATTTGGTTAGATGCAGTGATAATCTCAGTGGTCAAATGACCGCTATTGTCCGAGGACATAGAAACGCTCTTACTCGGCTTGGGGATGCGGTTAATGATCAAAACGACAATGAAACCGTCCGAGCAGAGCTGGAAGGTGCTCTTCGGGATTTAGCCGCTATGGATAGGATTACCCGAACTTTTTCGGTATCCGTGGAATATGCATCCAAGTTTACTGGGTGTTCCATTGGTCCTAGGTTCACCGAATCTAGAAGTGAAAGAATAGATAGTCAAGTTTTGACTGCAGCCCAAAAAGCACAGTTATTGGAAGCAGCGGACAATGTTAAATTCATTGCCGAGGCAGACGGAATTCGATTTGATGCACAGGTCATTGTAGACCAGCTTCCAACCGTTCAAGAACTGGAAACCCTACGTGATGGTGTAGAAGATTGTGTGTCTGAACTCACGGAAGGCATTGAAAAATCTGGGTTCACTTATATTCATGATACCGGAGAATTTATACCATTTATAGTAATCAATGGGGAAGAAAAAGAAGTGGAAAGCTTCGATATTTTCAGCGCAGACGAACTCGTGGCCAAAGCTAGAATTGAAACGGATGGATGCAACCCCAATCAGGCATTGAAACGTCTTCAAGCAGAAGCAGCACTCAGATAAATTCAGGAATGTCCAAAAAAATAAAAGCCCCGGGAACCACTCCGGGGCTTTTTATAAAATCAAAACCAACCTAAACATATGAGTTAACCAACTCAATATTTAAATAAAAATCATAGTAATTTTCATACTTAAAACAACCGCCTTCCCAAAAACCCTACCTTATTTTCCAATTTTTTTAAAAAAAGTTAGTTTCTTGCCATTTATGGAATCATTCTTTAACGAGTTATCCACGGAGTTAAAACTTGGGACGACCAAACGAGGACATCCGTTTCGCTATTTTAGTTTAGCCACCAATGGTTTGAATGAACATTTGGGTATCAGGACCGTAGTATTGCGAAAAGTTACTCCAGAGTTGCGATGCACCTTTTATTCCGACAAGCGTTCAAAAAAAATGGAAGAACTGGCAAGCGACCCAGCCGTTTCCGCACTTTTCTATCATCCGAAAAAACTATGGCAGATAATTATCAAGGGGAAGGCCAAAATTGAAAATGATACAGAAGTTTTAAAGACTTTTTGGAACGGCATACCCATAAAGGCAAGAAAGGATTACACAACGCAACTGCCTCCTGGAACTCCAATGGTAAAAGAAACCGACATCGAATATCTAAATGATGGGGATTACTTTACCATGGTACATATCATTCCCGAACAGATAGAGTTCCTAAAACTAGAGCGGCCCAGCCACAGTCGGGTACTTTTTTCCAAAAGAAAAGGGGATTGGGTTGGTACGCAATTAGTGCCTTAAAATCAAAAAGGAGCTTTCTAGAGGATTTAAATGTGCCAGTAACCAATCGATGAGTTTCGGTCCTATTTCCAAATACGCTTCAGAAAAATTCAACTGTCGTTCCTGAAGGGATTGGTTGGGGAACAACTCATTTTGAATATCCGTCATCCGAACCACATGGTCCTTCAACTTTCGCTTTTGAGCTTTTAAAAGTCTTTTTTCCAGTACGTCAAGACCTTTCTTCTGCTTTATCTCCTGGGCTTTTACTGCCTTGATAAACGTACTGTCCGTTTGTTCGGCCAAATCGTACAACAGCGCAAATTGTTTTTCAAGATGCTTTTTTTGTGGGGTAAAGTTGATGTCTATATTGGAAATTTCCCGAATTTTTTTATTGATAAAACTCGTTTGCTTTAAAAAAAGATCGGAACTGTCCAATTGTAGTTTTTTGATCTTATCCCCTTGCTTTTCGGTCATTAGCAGTGCGGAATTGCGTAAAAGAAGTATCGGAAAACTTACGCCCAAAGAATCAAAATAGGACTAGAGTTCCAACCAATAGTCGAGCTCACCTCCACCACCGTTATAGCTTAGATTAGGTAAAATCACTTCTTGATACAGCGGTCTCGCAATTACGTTGGGGGAAAAACGCTCGGGATGCTTTTCCAATTCGTCTTCCAATTCGCTTTGGGAAAATACGATATCTGTATTGTTGACCGCGTAAATGTTGTCTTTGAAAACAAGGCGTTCCCGAAGACCTTCCTTCAAGTAGAAGTAATTGATCTCTCTTGGATTTACCTGGATTTTGTAGGTATCCGAAACCTGGCTCAACAGGCGTATGGACCGAGAAACTTGTGCGAATGGGATTTTTTCAAAAATGTCCTTTTTCACGTAAGGAACCAAAAGCCTTTTTAAATCAGCATCATCGCCATCAACGATTACAAGACCATATTTTCCGAACAAGGTGTTGACCAGGAAACGGGTCGCTTCAGCCAGCCGGTCTTGTTCCAAATAGGAAGTTGTAAAGAGTTCGATAAGCTTTTTGGCATGAACGGAATCGTCTAGCCGGGCTGACCATGTCTCCAATACCTCGTCCAAGCCCCTTGTGGACCGTCTCCCTACAGCACCAGTCGCGTCCTGGTTCCACTGTACTTTTTGACCCTTAAAATTGAAAAAGTTTATTTCGTCAAAATCATGGTCTTCCGTGGCCATCCAGTAAACCGGGACAAAATTGAAATGTGGATACTTTTCCCGTAACCTATCTACCATATTAAGTGTCGATACAATCTTATAAAGGAAATAGAGCGGTCCGGTAAATAGGTTCAATTGATGTCCAGTAACCACGGTAAAGGTCTCTTTCTTTTCCAGGTCGATAATGTTAGTACGGGTGGCTTCAGACAACTCAAATCCCCGATATTGATTGCGAAGGCTATTGACAAGTACCCCTCTTTGATTTGAATCGTAGGTCTTTTGCTTTTCAAGAATCTGAGCCTCGAAATTCTCAAGGGTCGGAAATCTATTGTAAAATGGGGCCAGTGCTTCCTTTTGGTCGAGATAATCGCAAATAAGTGGAGAAAAATAACCTGTTTTCCGAAAAGGTATACAATCTACTTCCATTAAAAATTGTAAAAAACGAGCTAAAGATACTTTTCTTCTTTCTTTCTGTTCACAAAAATACGTTAATTACCTTTTTGCCGTTGAATTCCCGTCATAAGGGGAATTTCGCCCCTTTTGTTCGTAATTATTGCTAGATTTGAAGTAAACTGACTGACCGAATGGAAAAAAAACTACTCCTACTCATCTTTATCGTTTTTTTATCTGCAAATGCGCAAGATTTAAAATCTCCTTCCGAATTCCTGGGGTACGCTTTAGGTTCAGAATTTTCAAGACACCATGAAGTAGTGGATTATTACACCTATTTGGCTGAAAATGCATCAGACCGGGTAAAACTGACCACCTATGGTAAAACCAACGAGCGAAGACCATTACTTTTAGCTTATGTAAGCTCCGCGGAAAATATGGCAAATCTGGAGACCATTCGGCAGGAGCATTTGAAAGCGACAAAAGGAGAAGGAAACGCCAGCAAGGCGATTGTCTGGCTCAGCTACAACGTGCACGGCAATGAAAGCGTCGGTACTGAATCCTCCATGTTGACCATTTATGAACTTTTGACCTCTAAAAAAGAGTATTTGGAAAACACGGTGGTCATTATAGATCCCTGTCTCAATCCCGATGGACGGGACCGCTACAACAATTGGTATCTACAGTACAAAAATACCCCTTACGAGTTGGACCCTAACAGTAAAGAGCACCACGAAGGTTGGTGGACGGGAAGGAGCAATCATTACATGTTTGACCTGAACAGGGATTGGGCGTGGCTCACCCAAAAAGAAAGTCGCCAACGTATTGCGTTCTACAATCAATGGTTGCCGCATGTGCATGTGGATTTTCACGAACAAGGCGTGGACAATCCCTATTACTTTGCTCCCGCCGCTGAACCATATCATGAGGTCATCACTAAATTCCAACGTGATTTTCAGGGCGTTTTGGGAAAAAATCATGCAAAATATTTTGATGCCAATGGTTGGTTTTATTTTACCAAAGAAGTCTTTGACCTTTTTTATCCCAGTTATGGAGACACCTACCCTACTTATAACGGAGCCATTGGGATGACATACGAACAAGGGGGAAGTGGCCGGGCTGGCCTGGGCATACTCACGAAAATTGGGGATACCCTGACTTTAAAAGATAGAATAGCACATCATCATACCACAGGTCTTTCAACCGTAGAAGTTTCTTCAAAGAATGTGGAAAAGCTTATATCAGAGTTTAAACAATTTTATCAAAACAAGCGCTTTCAATATAACAGCTATGTGATGCAGGGAAATGACGACCAAATCAATATGCTGAAAAAACTCCTTGATCAACATGAAATTGAATATGGCCAAGCTGAAAAAGGTAGCGTAAAGGGCTACAGTTATCAAACAGGAAACACAGCCTCCATGAACACTACGGAAAAAAGTCTTGTTGTCTCCACAAATCAAACTAAGGGCACGTTGGTAAAGGTGCTTTTTGAACCCAAGGCCAAACTGAGTGATTCGTTGACCTATGATATCACAGCTTGGTCCTTACCCTATGCCCACGGACTTGAGACCATCGCATCCACCAGTCTTGTCGCATCCAAAAACTGGGATGACACTGACGCTTCACCTGAACTGGAGCCAAATTCGTATGCTTTCCTAACCGATTGGAACAGCATGGAAGATGCCCGTTTTCTTGCAGAATTATTAAAGGAGAACATTCGCGTCCGAAAAACCAATCATCCCTTTTCACTGAAAGGAAAATCGTTTGAAAGGGGAAGTCTTATCATAACCGCTGCGGACAACAAGAACAAGAAAGATTTTCTTCCTCGCTTAAAAGAGATTTCAAAGAAGTACTCCAAAGAAATAATGAGTTCAAACACGGGCTATGTTGACTCTGGAAAGGACTTTGGTTCCCGTTATGTAAAAATGATTGAAAAGCCCAAAATCGCCATACTGTCCGGAAAACCAACTTCTACACTAAGGTTTGGTGAGGTTTGGCATTTTTTTGAACAACAATTGAAGTACCCGGCGACAGTCATAGATGGAGATTATTTTAAATCAGTTGATTTACAGAAATATGATATCCTTATACTTCCCAATGGAAACTATAGCAGTTTTCTAAACGAAAATCAACTAAAAAAACTAAAAAACTGGGTAAATGACGGGGGTAAACTGTTGGCGATGGGAGGCTCAATTAGCGCTATCAGTAGCGAAAAAGGTTTCGGTATCCAAAAGAAAAAGGAAAGTAAAACAGATTCAACACAAAGTGAACTCAAGCTGCATAAAAATACCCAACGCGAACGCATAAAGAACGCCATAACCGGAGCAATTTTTAAGGCGAATGTAGATAACACCCATCCTTTGGGTTATGGGTATGGAACTACCTATTTCACCTTAAAGCTTGGAAACTCAAGTTTTGACTATTTAAAGACAGGCAATGTGGTATATCTCGATAAAAGCAGTCAACCTGTTTCGGGTTTTGCCGGCAGCAAGGCTCAGGAAAAAGTTGGGAAATCCTTGATTTTTGGGGTTGAACGTTCGGGTAAAGGGCACATTATTTACATGGTGGACAATCCCCTATTCAGAGGTTTTTGGGAAAGTGGCAAGCTCTTTTTTGCCAACGCCCTGTTCATGCTTGATTAACGCTCTTTTTAACAAAACCCCTAAAGTTTTCTTAAAAAAATCATATCCTTTTGTAAGGCAACACGGCCTTTATCAGACTATATGGTATCTTTGAATACGGTCTAAATCTTAACATTTTAAAAGTCGCTCCAAAAAAAGAGCTTGTAAGCAATAGACCACTTATTTCATTAAAAATCATTAACTTAGAAAAGACATAGTTAAAATCAGTTGTTATGGATACCCAGACTATAAAAAACAAATCCACCCTTTATTACACAAAACTGGTGGTCCTTTGTTTTCTAGCTTCAATCACATCAGCTTTTGCGTTGCAGCAAGAACAACAAGAGGACTTCAAACAATACCGTGGTGAGGTCATGGATGCCTCATCCAAAAAACCTTTGGTGTTCGCCACCCTATCTTTGGACGGGACCAACATCAGTACAATAAGCAATACCGAAGGAGAATTTCTTTTAAAAATCCCGAAAAGTGAAACAACCGGAACCGTAACAGTTTCGTTCTTGGGCTACAAAAGCAAGTCCATACCACTTGCCGATTTAAAGCCCAACAAAAACAAAATTACCTTAGAAATATCAGTGACACAGCTGTTGGAGGTCAATATCAATGCACCTAAGGATGCAAGGGCTTTGGTCAAGGAAACTCTAGCAAAAAAGGGAGATAATTATTTTGACGACCCCACCTTAATGACTGCGTTTTACCGCGAAACCATTAAAAAGAGACGGAAGAATGTATCCCTCTCCGAAGCAGTTGTCAATATCTACAAGTCTCCGTACAATTCACTGCGCAAAGATGCCGTGGAACTTTACAAAGCGAGAAAAAGTACAGACTACAGCAGATTGGATACTGTGGCTTTAAAACTTCAGGGAGGCCCCTTTAATACGCTTTACGTGGATATTATGAAGTATCCCGAATACATTTTTGCGGATGGACTCATCGATTATTACGATTTTTCATTTAATCGCTCCACGAGAATCAATGATAAATTGATATATGTGATACAGTTCAATCAGCGTCAAGGCGTCAGTGAACCCTTTTATCAAGGAGAATTGTTCATCGATGTTGAAAACAGAACTCTTACCAGCGCAGTGTACACTTTAAATATTACGGACCGTGCCAAGGCTTCTGAGCTTTTTGTACGGAGAAAACCGGCAAAGGTAGATGTATGGCCAACCGAGGTAGCTTACCGAGTGGACTATCGGGAAAAAGGTGGGAAATGGTATTATGGTTATAGTAATGTTCTTATGGAGTTTAAAGTGGATTGGAAGGATAGGCTTTTCAATTCGGTATACAGTATGACCGCCGAAATGGCGGTTACGGACTGGGAAAAGAACAGTAGTGGACAATTGCCCAAGAACAGGGAACGTATCAAAAAGTCCATTATTCTAGGAGATGAAGCCATTGGATTTTCAGACCCTGATTTTTGGGGGGAATACAACATCATAGAACCTGAAAAATCCATTGAATCTGCCATAAAAAAGATTCAAAGACAGCTCAGACGCTCCAAACCAAAAAGTGGAACATCTACCCCCTAAGATCAGGTTTCAGCGAACCAGCTTGTAGATAATACATAAAAGCCCCAATACTTGGGGCTTTTTCTATTTCTGAAATGTACTAAGTGTTTTGATTATGATGGAAACACAATCCATTAACTGTTCTCGAGTAATCACTAAGGGTGGGGCAAACCGAATAATATTTCCATGTGTGGGTTTTGCCAAAAGACCATTGTCCTTTAATGCCATACAAATATCCCAAGCAGTGGAGCTATCTTCCGTATCATTGATGATGATGGCATTCAAAAGTCCTTTTCCCCTTACTTTAACGACCAAATCACAGGTCTCGATAAATTTCCCCAACTTCTCACGAAAAAGATGGCCTAAGATATCAGCGTTCTGCGCCAACTTTTCATCCCGCACCACCTCCAGCGCGGCGGTAGCTACTGCACAGGCCAACGGATTTCCCCCAAAGGTAGAACCATGTTCGCCTGGCTTAATGGTCAACATGATTTCATCACGTGTCAATACAGCTGAAACGGGGAATACCCCTCCAGAGAGCGCCTTGCCCAACACTACAATATCAGGTTTAAAACCCTCGTGGTCACAGCATAGCAACTTTCCCGTTCTTGCAATACCTGTCTGTACCTCATCCGCAATAAAGAGCACATTGGCTTCTTTACAGATTTCATACGCTTTCCGCAAGTAGCCTTCATCCGGAACATTTACCCCGGCCTCCCCTTGAATAGGTTCCACCATAAAAGCGGCAACATTGGAATCGCTCACAGCCTCCCGTAATAACTCCAAATCGTTGTAAGGGATAATTTCGTATCCCGGCATGAAAGGGCCAAAACCTGAAGTGCTGGACGGGTCAGTTGACGAGGAAATCGCTCCTAAGGTCCTTCCCCAAAAATTTCCTTCTACAAAAATAACCTTAGCTTGGTTTTTAGGCACTTTTTTAATTTCATACGCCCATTTCCGCGCAAGTTTGACGGCAGTTTCACCGCCTTCTACACCTGTATTCATGGGCAAGACGCGGTCATATCCAAAATAAGAGCTCACGAATTTGACATATTGCCCCAAGATATCGTTGTAAAAAGCCCGTGATGTGAGTGTTAATTTTTGGGCTTGTTCGGTAAGCGCCCCAACAATTTTTGGATGGCAATGCCCTTGGTTTACCGCCGAGTACGCAGAAAGAAAGTCATAGTATTTTTTTCCTTCCACATCCCATACGTGCACCCCTTTGCCTCGGTTCAACACTACCGGTAGCGGGTGATAGTTATGGGCTCCGTACTTGTTTTCTAATTCAATTGCTTGCTTTGACGCCAGTTGTTCTAAAACAGCCATTTTAAAAAATTTAATGTTGATAAAATAACTATTCCTTCTGTACCTTTTTCCCTTCGAAGATTTCGAAAATTCAGCGTAGGAGAGAAATCATCCTTGTAGAACTGTAAAAGTATAAAATGTAGATGAAAGGTAAAACCGTTATTTTTGCGCATGCGAAAAAGAAGGAGGCGACAAATCTTTGAAAAAATAGAAGTGCTGGACGCCGGAGCTAAAGGCAAAGCTGTGGCCAAGGCGCCGGATGGTAGAGTCATCTTTTTATCCAATGCTGTACCAGGAGATGTTGTGGACATCCAAACCGTCAAAAAAAGGAAAGCCTACTTTGAAGGAACGGTCACCAAAGTGCATGCTTACTCGTCCAAACGTACACAGCCGCACTGCAAACACTTTGGTACTTGTGGGGGGTGCAAATGGCAGCACATGTCCTATGAGCACCAGCTCTTTTTTAAGCAAAAGGAAGTAGAAAATAATCTAAAACGAATTGGAAATCTAAAACTCCCGGAAATTTCTCCAATTCTGGGCTCCAAAAAAAAATACTTCTACAGGAACAAAATGGAGTTTTCCTTTTCGGACAGCCGGTGGTTGACGGAGAACGAAATCAACTCCAAAACACCAATTACCGATAAAAATGCACTGGGTTTTCATATTCCTGGAATGTGGGATAAAATTCTCGATATTGACATGTGCCATCTGCAAGAAAATCCCTCAAATGCCATTCGATTGGAGTTTAAGAAAAAAGCCCTGACCTTGGGTATACCTTTTTACAATCCAAGACAAAGATCAGGTGTCCTTCGCACATTGATGATTCGTATTTCTTCACTGGGGGAAATCATGGTTTTGGTCCAGTTCTTCAAGGATGTTCCTGCAAAAAGGGAACAACTTTTGGGATACATCAAGAAAACGTTTCCAGAAATTACCTCGCTTTTATACACCATAAACGAAAAAGCCAATGATACTATTTACGACCAGAAAATCCTTTGTTTTTCAGGTCGAGATCATATTTTTGAAAAGATGGAGAACTTAACGTTCAAGATAAATCCCAAATCCTTTTATCAGACCAATTCAGAGCAAGCATACGAACTTTATAGGGTCACCCGGGATTTTGCCGGTCTTACAGGAAAGGAACTGGTTTACGATTTGTACACAGGTACTGGTACAATTGCCCAATTTGTTGCCAAAGGCGCCAAAAAGGTCATAGGAGTTGAGTCCGTACCAGAGGCGATAGCCGATGCAAAAGTAAACGCAGAAAACAATGCCATAACCAATACCGAATTTTATGCAGGAGAAATGAGAACGGTCTTGAATTTCGATTTTATCGACAAGAATGGTGCTCCCGATGTAGTCATCACCGATCCCCCAAGAGATGGCATGCACAAACAGGTAGTTGAACAGCTTTTAAATACAGCTCCTCCAAGAATTGTATATGTGAGTTGCAATAGTGCCACCCAGGCGAGGGATTTAGACATTTTACAATCCCAATATCAAATCAAAAAAGTACAGCCTGTGGATATGTTTCCCCAAACCCACCATGTGGAAAATGTTGTACTTTTGGAAAAACAGGTATAATTTTTGAGTGTTTAGAGTCTTTAAGCCGAAATGAAAAAAATCCTTCCCGCTTTTTTTATCCTGTTTCTATGCACCTACTTTTCTTCCTGTGAACGTGATGACATTTGTGTAGATGGTGATACTCCTTTGCTGGTTTTGGCCTTTTTTGATGCTACCGATACAACGGATAAAAAGGCCGTGAACGCCATTCGGATAAAGGCGCTTGATAATGATAGTATTCTTAATGACAGTGAAAGCTTCAGTTTTACCGATAGAGGAACCACTGGGGCCGGTGCACAGGATTCAATACTTATCCCGCTGCGAATCAACGGAACCAGTACATCGTTCACTCTTATTTCAAATTCTGCGGACGATGCGGAGACCGAAGAAGAAACGGGGAATATAGATACATTGACCATTACATACACCACACGCGAAGCTTTTATCTCGAGAGGTTGTGGTTTTGTCATCAATTTTGACAATCTCAACCTTGAGGTCACCACTGATGATGAAAATTGGATTCAGGACATTAGTGTGCAACAACAAACTATAGAAAACTCCGAGAACGTCCATGTCAAGATATTTCATTAGTCTTTCCCTTTTTTGTGTTTTATTTACGACGTCCCGTGCCCAGGATGAAGAAGGTGATAATGCGACCCAACCCTTGGATAGCGTTGAGTATAAGCAACAGTACGGATTGCGGGTCGGTGTGGATTTAAGCCGTTTAGTACTGTCTTTCACGGATGAAAACTATACCGGTTTAGAACTTGTTGGAGACTATCGCCTTACCGAGAAACTCTACCTGGCAGGAGAACTTGGCAATGAGGAAAAAACCCAAACCGAAGATTTAGGCGGCACCCCATTGTACAATTATACCACGTCCGGAAGTTATTTAAAGTTAGGGGTGGAATGGAATACCTATCAAAACTGGTATGGTATGAACAATCTGATTTCAATCGGCGGACGATATTCATTTGCCACCTTTAGCCAGACCTTGAACGAGTATCTCATTTTTGAAGGGAATCGCTTTTTTAATTCGGATAGTCTTTTGCCCGGTACCGGGGAAACCCCCGAGGAATTTAGTGGTTTAAATGCATCCTGGTTAGAACTTGTGATGGGGGTGAAAGCAGAACTTTTCGCGAACATTTATTTGGGCATTACCGCCCGTCTGGGATATCTGGTGACCAATACGGAGGCAGATCGTTTTCCCAATCTTTGGATTCCAGGATTCAACAAGGTCACTGACCGAAGTAATTTTGGCGTAGGTTACAATTATTCCATTTCCTATTTCATTCCTTTGTATAAAAAGTCGAAAAAGAAAAAGGAGCCAAAAGCCCCTTCTTCGGAATGATGAGTTAGTCTATTCCCCCAGTTAAGCTACTTTCTTATATGCTTTTTTAGCTACTGAAGCCTTTTTAACGGCCCTTTTCAACGCAAGCTTTCTAACTTTAGCCTGTTTGACCGCTTTTTTTGTCAACTTTTTCTTGGCCTTTTTCTTTTCATAACCCCTTAGCGCCTTAAGCGCTTTTTTCGCTTTTCGCTTTTGTTTTGCAACTTTTTGGGTCGCTTTTTTTAAAGCCTTTTTGAGTCTACTTTTTTTGGACATACTTCACTTCGATATTTTTTTAAAGTTAATTAAATTTTAATTTAATGTAAATTTTATCAAATGATATTGGAAAAATAAGTATCAAAGTTCTTTGGTACCCTTTCTAAAAACCCACTTCATGAACACTTTTTCCCCTTCCTTGGTGCGTATCGCTCCGAATTTGGGTGCGAGTATATTCGCCAGTATCGCCGAAGTAACTGCTAAAAAAATTCGATTTATAGGTAGATAGTGGCCCAAAATAAGCCGTATCACGAGAAAAAGCGTCACAAAAGCAATAAAATTGAGAAGCACGGCCTTGACTTTTGGTTTCATGGTGTTGGATTTTTCTGGTGCTTTTTCTTGCTCCCCGTGTACATCTCATATCGTACGAAACGCGACTCCAATTTACCGTTGTATAACTTGATTTTGCGCGAAGGTCTCAAACCGACATACTTCAACGCCTCAAGATTGGAGGTCAAAAACCATACTTCCGTCTGGGGATAGTTTTGTTTTAGGGTATTTCCTATCTGACCATAGAACTCTGTAGCATTGATTTGAAGTCGTTCTCCATAAGGAGGGTTAAAAACCATGTGCAAGCGGTTGGCCACTGGTTTTTCTGTTCTGAAAAAATCCTTTCTTGCAATTGAAATGAATTCTGATAAGTTGGCCATCTCTATATTTTCTTGTGCTTTTCTAACGGCAGATGGCGCTTTGTCATACCCTAAAATTTGATGCACAAAAGGTCTAATCTTCTTTAAGCTTGCTGTTCTAATTTTTTGATATAGTTCTTCATCAAAATCACTCCAATGAAAAAAGGCATAGTGCTTCCTATTGATATTTACAGGGATATTACTAGCTATCATTGCCGCTTCTATTAACAAAGTACCACTACCGCACATAGGGTCCAAAAAATCCGAATTTCCTTTCCAACCGCTTAACTTTAGCAATCCAGCGGCAAGTACCTCGTTTATGGGCGCTATGTTGGTGTGTATCCTATATCCCCTTTGATGTAACGATTCTCCAGAACTATCCAAAGAAACAGTGCAGTTGTTTTTTGCAATGTGGATGTTTATCCGAATATCCGGGTCTTGTGAATTTACATTTGGCCGTTTACCTTTTATATGCCTGAATTTATCGACAATAGCATCTTTCACTTTTTGGGAAACGAACATCGAATTGGAAAAAACCTGGGTATTCATTGTGGTGTCCACCGCAAACGTTTTATCCGGTTCAAAAATAGTGCTCCAAGCTATCGAATAAATCCGTCCGTACAACTCCCTTTCATTGAAAACCTTAAAAGATGTAATTGGTCTAAAAACCTTTAAAGCGGTCCTCGAACAAAGATTGGCTTTGTACAAAAAACCCAAATCCCCTTCAAAGGATACATTCCGTACGCCAGTTTCCACCTTACTTGCGCCCATATCCTTCAGTTCCTGGGCCAAGATTTCCTCAAACCCATAAAACGTCTTCGCCAACATCCGAAAGTTTTTCGCCATCTGCTCCGTAACACTTTCTGTAAAAATAGGTTATTTTCATGCCTTGAAACCGAACTGGGTATTTTCAATTTCCGGGATTCTTTTATCACCTGTACTATCGGCAGCGATAGTTTTTAGCTCTTTTAGCATTCCATTTTAACCTAGAACCTCTTTTTTAATAAAAATCCAATGACTGATGGCACCGCCTAATACAAATAGGTGCCATATAAGATGGTTGAAAGGTATTTTTCGAATCGCATAGAAAAGAATACCGATGGTATAAAAAGCACCACCTAATCCGAGCCAAAACAAACTATCTGTTGAAATCTTCTCTATGAGAGATGAAAAATCCAATACGATAAGCCAGCCCATTACCCCATAAAGTATAAGTGAGAAAACTTCAAATTTTCCCGTAAAGAATAACTTCAAAACCGTCCCTACCAAAGCAATGCCCCAAACTAAATAAAAGAGCAGCCATCCTTTTGATTCTGCAAGAAAAAGTAGGCAAACAGGTGTATACGTTCCTGCAATTAGATAATAGATACTTATATGATCTAAGACCCGAAATTTTCGCTTCAATTTTGGGTTTTGCGCTGCGTGATATAGGGTGGAAGCGGTAAAAAGAAGTACCAGTGAAATACTGTACACCACTATACTCCAAAAAAGAAATGGTTTTCTACCTAAATCTTCCTGAAGGAAAAGAGCAAAACCAATCCAGGAGAGTACAATTCCCAAAGCATGGGAATATGTATTCCATCGCTCCTCAAGTAAAACAGATTTGGGATGCTGGTCCAACAAATATCTATTTGTAGCGTTTACCGTGTTTAATTATTAAATCTACGTCTTGCAATAAACTGATATAGCGCAAAACATCCCCATCTACGGCAATGATATCAGCATATTTTCCAGGGGTAATGGTACCAACTTCATCAGCAACTCCCATCCAAAGAGCGGGCCAATAGGTTGCAGCCCTTATAGCGTACATGGGATCGATTCCAAACTCATTCACCCATACGTCCAACTCGTTCCACGTAGACTGACTGTGGAACTTCATAGGAATACCGCTATCAGTACCCACTAAAAGCACTACTCCGGCATCCAAAAGCTGCTGAATTTTGGTTTGTAAGGTTGGTTTTCGCGAAGGGGTCAGTTGAAAATAAGGCAGTCTGTCCGGGTACTTTATACTATTCTTGATGTCTACAATTACACTATCTGGTAAACCCAAATGCCATGAATTATTGTCCAACATTTCCCGGTTGTCACGAACATACTCATAATTGTACAAACCCTCTACGGTAGGACACCAAAAAAGCGGGCCTTTGTTCATTTGGGCCGTTCGTTCTTTAATGGCCTCCATAACATCATCAGGATATTTCGGTGCAGAAGATAAACCTGTATGTTCAAAACAGTCTACCCCAACTTGAATACCCCTTCTGATCTCCTCGGGACGGTGCCCATGCGCTACGACTTTCAAATTGTTCTTATGGGCTTCATCTACAACTGCTCTCAATTCTTCCATGGTCATTTGATCATGGTCTATCAATTTAATGACATCCACTCCGGCACTGGCCAATTTTTTGATTTTTTTCTTTCCATCTTCCGGACCGTTGACACCCCATCGAAACGCTTCTGTACCAGGATAAGGTTTCTTCTGGATAAATGGCCCAGAGACATAAAGCGTTGCCCCGGGGATTTCACCTTTATTGATTCTATCGCGCACCGAAATACTTTCTTTCAAGGGTGCTCCCAAATCCCGGGCACTGGTAACTCCTGCCATCAACAACTGATGTGCTGATGCTGGCATGATAACATCTTCAAACAAGGGGGGATAGGTTTTATCCCAGTAGGAGTAGTTGGCATGTCCGTTTATCATGGTATGTACGTGCATATCCCATAGACCGGGTAGTACGCTCATGCCTTCTGTTGAAATTACAGTAGCATTTTCAGGAATCTCAAGTGTCCCCATCGACCCTACCTTTAGAATACGTTCGCCTTCAATTAGAATGATACTGTTCTTAATTGGGTCAGAACCAAAACCATCAATCAAGGTACCTCCGACAAGCGCTTTTA
>NZ_CAKZYF010000193.1 GCF_937884665.1 uncultured Allomuricauda sp.
TTGAAAAACGATGAATATGGTAGCCTCATTTCTATTAATTCCTCTAAAATGTAGTGCCTGACCCGCCCCACTGCCATCAAACTCAAGGGCAGGAGTGAAGTTCATTGCACTACGGCGCAGCACAGGGGGTAAGGGGATGGAACCTGTGGGAATGAGCCAATCCCCAGTTCCATCGTTGCTGTAGTTGAAACCCAGGGGTGGAGGTAAATTGTAGTTTGCAGGATCGGGGTGTTCGATGGCATTTTGTTGAAAGGTGCCATTGAAATCAATAAAATCGTACCAAGAAGTTACCGGAGTGCCATCGATCGGAGGGAGCGGTGTGAACAAATGATACTGTCCATTGGGCCCTGCCGGACTGTTTACAGCTCGATCTGCAGTAAACCAAGTGTGCAATTTTTGCCCCAATCCGGTTGCTGTACCCATGAAAATAAAGACAATTGCCAAAAAGTTGGTTTTACAGGATAAGCCTATAAGTTGAATCTTTTGGTTTGTCAAATACGATACATGCATAAGTGGGATGTAGTTTTATTTTACGTGCACAATAGGGTAACCCAAGTTTTGGGACCCTAAATCAGTTTTGTGCAAAAAGAACGCTATTTTTTTTGGTGCTGCTTCAGTTGAATTGACGGATGCAGGCTCTGGATTGATAGTTGTTCGAACTGGAGCAACAGTTCGCATTTACCTGGTTTTGGAATTCAATGTGACTTTACGATAAGGGGAAAGGTATTTTTTCTTCGTTGGATACTGCCTATCATAGGTGGGATGAATTAAGTAGATTCAGAATAAAAACTGCCAAGACGGGCTTGGCAGTTTTTGCTACAGAATTCAGGAAATAAACAACTAAAACTAATCCAAACATTCTACAGGAAAACAATAGCTACTTTACCAGATTTATTTCAACCCTCCTGTTTTGTTTTCTTCCGTTTCGTGTAGCGTTGCTGGCAATAGGTCGTTCTTCACCGAAACCTATGGCGCTCAGCCTGTTCGAAGCAATACCCTTATCGATGAGAAAATCGCGGACAGCATTGGCGCGCGACTCCGAGAGTCTTTGGTTACTAGTAGAACTCCCGACACTATCGGTATGGCCCTCAACGGTAAAGTTTGCGGATGGATATTCATTCAAGATTTGAATAATGTCCACCATAGTGGATACGGATTCTGATTTAATGGATGCCTTACCTGTATCGAACAAAATGGTTTTTGCATAATCGTTCAACTGTTTTTGTACGGCTTCAGTAACTTCAGGACATCCGTTATTTGCCAGAGTTCCCGGCGTATTGGGACAAGCATCGTCGACATCGGGCAAGGTATCCCCATCAGAATCGGGGCACCCTTGGTAATCAGGCGAACCGGGTGTTTGGGGACAGCGGTCTTCCACGTCTATTATACGATCCCCATCGGTGTCTGGGCATCCTTGATATTCGGCTAGACCTACTGTTTCCGGGCATTTATCATCCTTATCCAGAACGCCATCCCCATCACTATCTGGCCAAGGGCATCCTTGATTTTCTTCAGGTCCCGCCTCATTTGGACACCTATCGTCCTTGTCCAAAATGCCATCTTTATCTGTATCCGGCCATGGGCATCCTTGGTTCTCAAAGGGTCCAGGCACCTCAGGACAGGCATCTTCTTTGTCCGTTATGTCATCACCGTCCTTATCTTTCAAACGTCTTTGGTAAATGGGTATTTTTAAACCGGCATAGACATCCAGCGACTTGGTATCGTTCCCTAATACCAATGACGACAAAATGGAACCTGAACCCGCATAAAGAGGACCAAGTCGTAAACCCGTGCCCCATTGTACACCTGCCCCTTCCAAAAGACTTATGGGAGAGTAGATGCCCAACCATGGTATTTCAAATCTTGGGGTCAAGGATATTTGGGTCAATACCCGTTGGGTGTTCACCTTGGTTTTTGAGGTTAGCGGTAAGTCAGCATTCAGATTTAGATAGAATTTTGAGTTGATGTTCCAATCAGTGTTGGCGTGCAATGCGGTTGGCAAAACTGAATTGGGGGAGTCCGAAGTGGATAAAAGTTCAAAATTTTCCTCGATGGCTTCTTCCAATACGTCACCGTCGAAATTATCAATATTTTGGGTTGTATTTAGATTATATAATTCATCAACACCTTTTGTGTTTCGTATCGTCCCAATATCTGTTACAGAGACACCGAATTTTAATTTGTATTTATTTGCGCCCCTGTCCGCAACTTTGTTGCCATTTCTATCGAGGGACTTGTATTTTTCATGGTCTGGTCTCCATTCATAGACCAGACCCAGGTCTGCACCAAATCCGTTTCCACTATTGAATTCCAGAATATCCCCAGCGCTGCCGATATCGTCTAGTTCATCCGTGTTTCCATAGGTGAATTCACCGGTTGTCGTCACGTTACGTGTATCTGAGTCGTAATCGATGGTAATGTCAGAACCATTTACATAGACGTTGCCCATACCTTGTAGATATTTTAAGGTAAGTCCTCCTTTTAAAAAGTGCTGTTCTTGGTTCAACAGGACGCGGGCGTAGGTAAGACCCAGTTCAGCCCATAAGTTGAAATTTCCAGAGACATTGCCTTCGTCTATAAAGAAGTCCTCATCTTCATTAAAGCCTCCTTCACGCGCTATCGTTTCTCCATTTACATCATTGGCATTAAAAAATCCACGGCCGCGCAAAAAAACGGATAAGGCACTTTTTTCGTTTATGGATAAAAGTACCGAAGGTCCCATGATATCCACGTTGAAGGCTAAAGCATTGTTTTCTTGAGGAAATGTTTCGGCCTCGTCAAAGGTCTCGCTTATGTCCTCAAAGGCATCTGAAAGACTGAAACCGAGATAATCGTTACCAAAGAACGCACTCACTCCTACCAGATTGACTTCTAGCTTCATTCTGGAATCAGCAATATTTGCTGGGTTGGAAAGTACACTGTGCACGCCACTATAATTATCGGTCAAATAACCAATATACGATTGTGCAGTCCCGAAATGAGAAAGACAGAGCATAAATGCGCCAAGGCATATTTTTTTTAAATACATGATTTTTGTTTTAAAATGGGTTGTTATTTGGGTTATTTAAAAATCAACTGCAAATAGAAAGCAAATAGGTGTTGGTTACCGGTACCAATGAACGAAGACAGGTTTTCAATTGACGAACGCTAGAGTTGAGTCAACGGCTGAAAAATTGATTGCCTCATTTTTAAGGTATTTTTAAAAAAATGGGAAGTATAAATCAGAAAGTGGGGCAAATGTTCTGAAACAAAAAAACCATTACTTCCAGGGAAAATGATTCCCTGGAGTAATGGAAACCTCAACTAAACTAAACACTTTTTTGACCAAACAATCTAAAAGTGCTCTACTAACTACTAGTCCGAAATTGATTTAAAGAAAAATCAAAAACATGACTTGATTGCATTTCAAATGTAGGAGGGTTTGTCAATTATTTTAGCAAAGGATCAATGAATGCCCCTTTTGGTTTAACGGATACAGGAAATGAATTGGTGGTTGAGGAATTGACACATTTTTTTGGGTTGAAAAAAGAGTACGTTTTTGATAGGAACACGCTGTGTGAAACTATTTCGCCCTGACAATTGTCATATTTTGCCCCAAGGGCGATGGTTAGTTTTGTCTGTCAAGCGATTCTATCATGGGCGAAATGATAACAAAACATTTGCAGAACAGTACGGAGCGAATGGTCTTTGCCCAACATCTCATCCATGACATTCGCGCACTTGAACTGCTCTTAAAGGAAGAACGCTTTGAGGATGATATAGTGCGAATCGGAGCAGAACAGGAACTATGTTTGCTGAATCGGGAATACCGTCCTTTTGGTGTGAGCTTGAAATTGTTGGAAGCGATCAATGACCCGCATTTTACAACCGAGTTGGCCAGTTACAATATTGAAATTAATCTAGATCCCTTCGAATTAAAAGGCAATTGCTTTTCAACGATAGAAGAACAACTGCGAGGCCTTTTGAAAAAAGCAGAGGACAAGGCCTATACCATGGGAGCTAAACTTTTGCTGGCAGGTATTTTACCAACCATCGGTAAAAAGGAAGTGGGCTTGGATTATTTAACACCCATACCACGTTATTTTGCTTTAAACGATATGTTGAGAGCCTTTAAAGGAGGAGACTTCAATTTAAAGATTCGCGGGGTAGATGAGCTTTTTTTAAAGCACGACTCTGTGATGTTTGAAGCGTGCAATACCAGCTTTCAATTACATTTGCAAGTTCCCTCAAAAGATTTTGTTCAAAGCTATAACTGGGCACAGGCCATCGCTGGTCCGGTACTATCAATATGCTGTAACTCGCCGGTGCTCATGGGCAGGGAACTTTGGAAAGAAACACGCATAGCTCTTTTTCAACAAAGTCTGGATACACGTAAAACGGTCTTTGCCCTCCGCAATCAGACCCCAAGGGTTGGTTTTGGGGATGGTTGGGAAACTGGAAGCGTTGCTGAGATTTTTAAAAAGGACATTTCAAAACACAGAATATTACTGACCAAGCCAATTGAGGAAAGCTCATTATCACAGTTAAAAAAAGGATGGATCCCAAAATTACCTGCGCTGTGCTTGCACAATGGTACTGTTTATAGATGGAATAGACCGTGCTATGGCCTTGGAGGCGGTAAACCGCATCTTCGAATCGAAAATCGCTACAT
The DNA here is from genome assembly GCF_937884665.1 of uncultured Allomuricauda sp. Taxonomy (GTDB): domain Bacteria; phylum Bacteroidota; class Bacteroidia; order Flavobacteriales; family Flavobacteriaceae; genus Flagellimonas. The sequence goes on from NZ_CAKZYF010000193.1 coordinate 4,652, forward strand.
TCCATCGGGACCATCAGTATTGGATGAGATGGCCAATTTTGCGTTTTGGGTAGGATTGATGAAAGGCAGGCCCCGAGACTGTGACGATATGTCCACCCAAATGGATTTTAAATCCGTAAAGACCAACTTTATTAAAGCGGCCCGTACCGGAAAAGAAACACTTCTTTCTTGGTGCGGTAAGGTATTTAGTGCCCAAGAACTGGTTTTGGGGACCCTACTTCCCATAGCGTATGAAGGATTATGTTCAAGCGGTGTTGATTCAGCAGATGTGGAACGACTTCTGGGCGTAATCGAAGCCCGTACCAAAGGAAAAAGTGGAGAACAGTGGCAGGTGGATAATCTTAGAAAATTGAAAAAAAGATTCAAAACGGACAAGTCTTTGGTACTCTTGACTAAAAGTATGGTACAAAACCAAAGCAAAGATCTTCCCATTCATCTATGGAAAGATATTGATGTAGATCACATTACCAGCAAACCTAAGTTGGTAAAAGAAGTGATGACCTCCTATGTGCTAAAGTTGTACGAAGATGATTATTTGAGCATGGCCAGGGCAATTATGGAGTGGAACCAAATTCACCACATACCGGTGGAAGACAAAAGTTCCAAATTGGTAGGGCTCCTCACCTGGAGTTACATGGCTTCTTTTGATGAGACCAAAATCGACTTTGAACGTACCACGGTTGCCCAGTTTATGATAAAGGACATCATTACGATTTCACCCGATGAGAAAATAAGCGATGCCCGTAGCATTATGGAAAGGCATAACATAGGATGCTTGCCAGTAGTGCTCGATAAAACCTTGGTGGGCATCTTGAGCAAAACGGATTTGTATTGATGCCGAAGAAGTTTACAGCGCAAAAAGTAGAAAAAAAGCGGACCTCACGCATTCTGGATCATATTAAAGGAAAATCTGGAGGTCCTACCGTGGTGTTTTTTGGTGGGGTTCATGGGAATGAGCCAGCGGGCGTAATCGCATTGCAGCAGACTTTTGTTGAGCTCAAAGAAAGCGGTGACTTATTTTATGGTGAATGCCTTGGAATTGCAGCAAATCTGAAAGCATTGGAACAAAAGGTTCGGTTTATCGATGAAGACTTAAATCGAATTTGGCTTCCCGACCGGTTGAATAGTTTGGCGCAACCTCTTGAGGATACGAGTGCCGAGGCAAAGGAGATGTTGGAACTCTATGAATTGATAGGCGAAATTATTGAGAATGCAGCTGCACCCTATTACTTTATTGATTTACATACCACTTCTGGGGAAACTGAACCCTTTATTGTAATGAATGATAGCCTGTTGAACCGGAGCTTTACAAAGAATTATCCTTTACCGGTAGTTCTGGGTATTGAAGAATATCTGACCGGGGCATTATTGAGCCAAATCAATGAGATGGGATATGTGGCGCTGGGTTTCGAAAGCGGTCAGCACTCTGATGAAAAAGCGATTGTCAACGCAAGGAATTTTATTGAATACACTTTAGGTCTTGTCGGTTTTCTCCCCGGAGACCGTACTTCGCTGAATGGAATTAAGGCCAAATTGGCATCTGAAGGACAAACACCACAGCATTTCTATGAAATCTATCATCAACACCTTATTGAACACGGAAGTTTTTTTAAGATGTTGCCTGGTTTTATCAATTTTCAATTGGTACCTAGAGGAATTTCAATTGCCATACAAGGTGATGGACTTGTTACAACGAACAGAAGGCGACAACTTTTTATGCCACTCTATCAAGATAAAGGCTATGAGGGTTTTTATTACATCAGAAGTATCCCGCCGTTCTTTTTGGCATTGTCCAAGTATTTAAGAAGATTGAAAGTGGATGGTTGGATAGCCCTGTTACCTGGAGTGGCTTGGGCATCCTCTAAAAGGGAAACATTGATTTTGAACAAAAGTGTTGCGCGATTTTTCGCAAGACCGTTATTTCATCTTCTCGGTTACAGGGCACGAACGATGAATGATACTCATTTGCTACTAAAAAATAGAGAAAGAAACTCCAAAAAGGGATATTATAAAAATGTTCCTTGGAAGAAGTAAACCCCATCACCAATCCGCCCTGCTCAACTACTGTTTAGCTTATCGCTCTCGATGCGGTATGAAGCAGAAAAGTCTACAAACTACATTACCACGCGTTTGCATGGGTATCCCTTTAAACAGACACTTCATTGAAAATGCGCTTTGAAGCTAAAATTTAAAGAGCGAACTGAAAATAATGCTATAAAATTCCCACATCACAAAAAGACCAAGTGGTTCTTAAAAAAGGCTTGTTGATATCTAGTGCAGAATTAGACTAATTCTAAATAGAATCTATCATTTTGAATGCTCAGCTTTTTTTGTCAATTTACTAATATATTAACAATATTTAGCGTTTTGTGTAATTCAAAATAGGTTTTTATTAAACAGAATTGAATTTTGTTTAATTTTTTGTTCAAAATGCCAAACACCTAAGTAAATAAATTATGGCTAATGTTTTATGGTTGCAGGGAGGGGCGTGTAGTGGCAATACCATGTCCTTTTTGAATGCTGAAGAGCCCACGGTCGTGGAGTTGATTACTGATTTTGGACTCAATATCCTTTGGCATCCAACAACAGGTCTCCAAATAGGGGACCAAGTCCAAGAACTGCTCCGTGATATTCTGGACGAAAAAATACAATTGGACATCCTTGTATTTGAAGGATCTCTTATTCAAGGGCCAAATGGAACTGGAGGGATGAACTTTTTTGCAGATAGACCCATGATAGAGTGGGTAAAGGAACTCTCCGAGGTTGCCGCTTTTGTGGTTGCGGTAGGAGATTGTGCTACTTGGGGAGGTATTCCCGCAGTACCCCCAAATCCTAGTGAGTCAACGGGAATGCAATTCCATAAAAAGGAAAAAGGAGGTTTTTTAGGGGCCGATTATGTTTCTAAAGGAGGCCTACCTGTCATTAATATCCCAGGTTGCCCAGCGCATCCCGATTGGATAAGTCAAATCTTGGTTGCCATTGCAGTTGGAAGGATTGGGGATGTTCTCATTGATGAATACCATAGGCCAAAGACTTTCTTTACCAATTTCGTTCAGGACGGTTGTACCAATGTTACCAACTTCGCTCAAAAAGTGGACGGTGGTTTTGGCCGTAGGGGCAATGGATGTCTATTCTATGAAGTGGGATGCCGCGGACCAATGACCCGGGCCAGTTGCAACAATATTCTTTGGAATCGACAGTCCAGCAATACTAGGGCTAAGCACCCATGTTTGGGATGCACGGAACCCGGTTTTCCTCACAATGATCTTCAAAAAGGAAGTGTTTTCAAGACAATGAAATATTTGGGCTTTTTGCCAAAAGAAGTCCCAACGGGAAGGACCAAGATGGCCTATTACATCGAAGCTGGATTCCAAAAAGTACTTCCGAAGAACCATAAAATCATGGAAGGTTCAAAATAGTCAATAAAAAATAAGAAATGGCGGTAAAAGAATTGAATATTTCCCCTGTTGGTCGCGTTGAAGGGGATTTGGATGTTAAGGTATACATCGAAGACGGAAAAGTCACGCGGGCCCACACACAAGCGGCTATGTTCCGGGGCTTTGAAAAAATCATGGAGGGAAAAGACCCGCAATCTGGTCTTATCGTAACCCCAAGAATCTGCGGAATTTGTGGGGGTTCACACCTCTACTGTGCTTCTTCAGCACTGGATACGGCCTGGGGAACGACACTTTCTCCCAATGCACTTTTGTTACGTGCTATTGGTCAAGCTACGGAAACCATCCAAAGTATTCCAAGATGGTTCTATGCTATTTTCGCTACGGATATGGCGAACAAAAAATTCGCACAAAAACCGTTGTACAGTGAAGTGGTCAAACGATGGGCCGCCTACGTGGGAGAGACCTTTCAAAAAGGACTGACAGCCAGTGCGTTACCTGTTCAGGTCTATGCTTTGTTTGGGGGTCAATGGCCACACTCCAGTTATATGGTTCCCGGAGGCGTCATGTGTGCACCTACCTTAAAGGATATTACCAGGGCGCATGCAATTATGACCCAATTCAAAAATGATTGGCTCGAGCCGATTTGGCTGGGTTGCTCCATCGAACGTTATCTGGAGATCAAAAGTTGGGATGATATGATGGCTTGGCTTGATGAAAGTGAAGCGCACCGCAACAGCGATTTAGGACTTTACTTGAGGGCCGGATTGGAATTCGGTTTAGATAAGTTTGGACAAGGTGTGGGAAAGTTTTTGGCGTTCGGGACTTACTTGCACAAAGATTTGTACAATAAACCGACCATTGAAGGAAGAAACAAGGCACTGATTAGTTCCAGTGGTTTCTTTGATGGGAAGAATTGGCACGAATTTGATCATCTGAAGGTCAGCGAACACGTAAAACACTCCTGGTTCAATGACCAAGAAAGTGGGCTGCACCCTTGGGATGAGCCATTACCGACCCCAGCTACCTCAACCACATTGCACGATACAGATTTCAGTGGGCAATATAGTTGGTCAAAAGCACCGCGCTATGACGGTTATGCTTGTGAAGCTGGACCGTTATCACGTGTTATCATGAATGCCAACCCTAACAATTTAGACCACCAAATCAAGGATCCGCTTTTTGGGGACATTATACAAAAGATGGGCCCCAGCGTCTTTACACGCGTATTGGCAAGGGTCCACGAAGCTCCACGACTGTATACCTTCATTGAAAAATGGTTGACAGAAATTGATTTGGATGGGGATTTTTATACCAAACCAGTTGAAAAAGACGGTAAGGGTTTTGGGGCCACCGAAGCGGCGCGTGGCTCTTTGGCGCACTGGATAGAAGTCAAGGATGGCGTAATCAAAAATTATCAGGTCATGGCACCTACAACTTGGAACGTGGGTCCTATGGATGCCAATGAAAATCCGGGCCCTATAGAAGCAGCGCTTTTAGGTTCTGAAATCGAAGATCCAGAAGATCCAGTCGAAGTCGGTATTGTGGCACGTTCATTCGATTCGTGCTTGGTCTGCACCGTTCATGCACATGATGCTAAAACGGGTAAAGAATTATCACGATTTAAATTGTAACCAAAAATTGTTGGGATTTCCCAGGTCAAGTAAAAGGCTCTGGAAAATCCATTAAAATAGTTGTGGAAAAGAAAACTGCCATAATGGGATTCGGAAATCCTGTCCGTAGTGATGATGCCGTTGGTATCTATGTCTTGGAATGTCTCAAGAAACAGCTGGCAAAACGCTCGGATGTGAGTCTTTTCGATATGGGCACTTCCGCTTTTGAAGTATTGTTCGGACTTAAGGGACATCAACGGATTTTACTAGTGGACGCCGTCGTCAACAGTGGAGAGCCTGTAGGCACACTTTTTAAAGTACCTGCCCACGAAGTAATGCAAGCTCCTCAAGAAGACCCTATGGTTTTTCTACACGGTATGAAATGGGACCAAGCCCTTTCGTACGCCAAAAAAATAATGGGCAGCGACTATCCAAAGGACATTCATGTCTATCTCATCGCCATTGACAATACCAGGTTGGAGGTAGAGCTAAGTCCCGTGGTAGAAGCTGCTGGTAATAAAGTAGTGAATTTTATTTTGGATGACCTACGGTCAGTCTGTGAAACCTGATGGTTGATTTACGATCTGGGCATATTATTATTTCGGCAAATTTGGCCAAAAAATTGTTTAATGGTATTACTTTCGCATTTGCAACCTATGAAAAACAGAGCGAACAACTTTTGGTTACGCCAGTATCCAGTATTTGGTTCGCCAAAGTTCATGGGGGTGCGCAGTTCATGCTAAAAGAACGAAACCTAAATGGGGATAAGTCCCTTGCGGTACGTGAAATCTTTATTGAGCATGAATTGGATGCAGAAGATAGGAAGTTAAACTTTGAAATGGTCGAAAAGACCCGATTGCTCAAGATATGCTTACAGAAATAGATCAAAATGATGATTGGTTATTGGATTCGGAAGTACAGTATCGGATAACCAAAGAAGATGGTCAATGGGAAGTGTCCTTATTATTTATGGACATTCATGACCCCAAACGTTTTTTGATACGGTACATTGGTGTTTACCGTACCGAAAAACTGGCCCGCATCACAGGAAAAATCATGACCGATTTGGCCGCTAGGGACCCAAGAGGAACCCAAAGAGTCAAAAAAAATGCTTTCAATTTCTGTTGCAACTGAGCATGAATTAGCTGTTACCCATAGTATTTCGACGGTACCGCGTCTATCAGAATTGGTAAAAGTAACCCGTGATGATAAGATACCTTTAGGGGACAGGCACCTCCATGTTGAAAGTGGCAAAATACGTTGCCCCTTTGATTGGTACGATCTAGAACCTCCCTATCTCTTTCCTGAAAGCAACCTTACTGAAAAAAATCTATTGGCCCTCGTTTTCTACAAACTGGGGAATCATCAGAGGGCGTTCCAATACTTAGAAGAAGGCAGTCATTTGCATCAGGATATGCTCATTGCCACGCACTTGCAATTCGGTTATGAAATAAATGATAGTATGTTGCAGTGGTTGGAGAAACATCATCCCCATAACCTGGCCATTGTAAAACATTACGGCAACCTTTCTAGACGAGAAGGTATTTTTGAGTTGGCCATGGTGTACCAAGAAGCCTTGTCAGCAGCTTCCGATGACGAAGAATTGGTCTTTTCTGCCAAACATTTCATCAACCATTTGCTGGATATCGGCGAAACGGCCCACGTGGTTGAGCTTGCTAGGTCTCTTTTGGAAAAAACAGTTTCGTCAGCTGGAAAAAATGCGATACAAACGCTTTTAGCCACAGCATTGACCTCGCAACTTTCTGTTCCGCGGGATAAGGATGTATTGGTTGAAATCCAAAACTTGCAACAAGAATGCATCATCTTTTATGAAAGTAATGGCGATACCGTAAACGCTGGTCTGGTATTGATTGATATTGCCGAAGTCGCAGGATTCCAGGCGGAGTATACACTAGCTAAAGAATCCATAAATAAAGCTATTAAATACTTCAAAGAAGCAGATATTCCAGAATTTTTGGGAGAGGCCATCCTCCAAAAGGCGAAACTACTCTATTCATGGAGCAAAAACGGACAATCCCAATACTATAAACCGTCCATCAATGCTTTTCAGGATGCCCTTAAAATCTTCAAGCGCGATGTTTTTCCACAGAAATTTGCCGATATCCATCACGATTTAGCTCTGATTTATTCCGAAATCCCCGTAGCTCCTGAGGAAAAACCGATATGGACCGCCTTTTGCGCGTCCGCATTCAAAGAGGCGTTGGCCTTTTACACGAAAGATGAACACCCCTATCAGTATGGAATGTGCTGTCATAACTATGCTACGGCCCTCATCGGTTTCCCAGAGGCCAAACTGCACAATAACCTGGAAAAAGCGGCTTATTTTTTTGAAGAGGCCCTTTTGGTAAGGACCGTTGAAGCGCATCCCACGGAAAGGGCACTCACTTTACTCAACAAACTGGAAATGGAGTGGTTGCTGCATAATGAAAACCCCGAGGCGGAAAAAGAACGATTGGCCTCGATGGAACAAGATATGGAGGAAATCAAAAGATTGGTGAATGACAAAGGACTATTGCGCCAATTGGAGATACATGAAAACCGATTGGAAAAACTGAAAGAAATCATTTAAGGATATGCACGAAACCTCAATAGTGAATAGCATTATGAAGACCCTGGAAATGGAATTCGAAAGGGAAAAGTTGGAGAAGATGACCTCAATTCATTTAAAAGTGGGCATTCTTTCCAATATTGAACCTCGATTACTTCACAATGCCTACAGTGCTTATCATCTATCGCATCCGGAATATAGCAAGGTCCATCTCAATATTGAATCTACCGAACTAAAAATTCAATGCGAGCTATGTAACCATGTTACCCAGATAAAGAACTATCGATTTATCTGTGAAAACTGCGAGCGACCTAGTAAAAACGTGATACAAGGAGAGGAATTGTTAATCCATAAAGTAGAATTTGAAGATTAAGCTATGATAGAAAAGTCGACAAAAGCAGCTAGAGGCTCTGTACAGTGTGAAAACACCAACATACATTTATTAAAGGCGAATGATTTTGTAGCCGATAGCATCCGAAAGGAAATGGCCAACCATAACACGCTCCTGATAAATATTACCTCATCGGCAGGCAGTGGAAAAACCACTTTAATGCAAAAAACTGCGGAAAAGTTGAAAAATAAGGTCAATATGGCCGTGATGGTGGGGGACATAGAAACGGAAAGGGATGCCGAACGCATTCGGGAAACAGGAATTCAGGCGTTACAAATTGTTACCGGTGGAATATGTCATTTGGAAGCACAAATGGTACATCAGGTCTTGAATCAATTTGATTTGGAAAACCTGGACCTGCTTTTTATTGAAAATGTGGGCAACTTGGTCTGTCCCGCTTCTTTCGATTTGGGAGAAGACTTTCGCGTCACATTGATTGCAACAACAGAGGGGGATGACAAACCCAAGAAATATCCAAAGATGTTTCTTACCAGTGATATGATGTTGGTCTCCAAGTCAGATTTATTACCCTATCTGCCCTTTTCCGTAGATGCGGTGACCCAGGACGCTTGTGAGGTAAATCACGAGTTGGAGGTTATTCAGATTTCCTCAATAAACGATGAGGGTATTGACGAGTGGTGTAATTGGTTACTAGAAAAAGTAACTGCTAAAAAAGCACGTTGAGCCGTTGTGCTTAAAACCTTCAAAATACAGATTGGCGGTCAAGTCCAAGGAGTAGGTTTTAGGCCTTTTGTGTACAATTTAGCGAAGACGTATGGCCTCAAAGGTACAGTGAGCAACGATGGTAACGGCGTTTTGATATACGCCAATGGACAAAAGAATGCATTAATGAAGTTTAAGGAAGACATACTGGAAAAAGCACCGGAGGCGGCAATCATCCAATCCGATAGCTTACTGGAGGTAGCTCCTATGGCATTTGATACATTTCGTATTGTACCGACCCGTAATGAAGGAAAGGTCGCCATTCCGCTGACTTCTGACCTTGCCATTTGCCCCTCCTGTAAAAAAGAAGTGCTAGACCCGGGTAACCGACGCTTTCAATACGCTTTCACAACCTGTACCCAATGTGGTCCACGATATGCGATTACCGAACAGTTTCCTTTTGAACGGGAAAATACAAGCATGGTAAAGTTTAAAATGTGCCGCAAGTGTATGGAAGAATACCGGAATCCTGAAGATGATAGGTTTCATTCCCAGACGAATACCTGTGGCGAATGTGGAATTCGGCTAAGATTGGTGAATTCGGATGGCGAAACGGTTTTTTTACAAGAAACCACCGAAATCGAGCAGCTTTCCCATTTCCTTCGGGATGGGGCCATTGTTGCCGTTAAAAACACTAATGGTTATTTATTGTGCGCTGACGCCCGTAACTCTGGAACCATTCGTGAATTACGGAAACGAAAACAACGCCCCACTAAACCATTTGCCTTACTTTATCATTCCCTAAAGGCAGTTCAAAACGATTTCAATTGTACGCGGCAAGAAGAGAAGGCACTTTGCTCTAAAATCGGCCCAATTGTATTGTTGTCTCCAAAAACCAAAACAAAGCAAAAAATAGTTAGAGAAATTGCACCTGGTCTTGACCGATTTGGCGTAATGCTCCCCTCAAGTGCCTTATTGAGTTTGATTGCAGAAGAAGTAAAGATTCCTTTAGTGGCTACCAGCGGTAATATCCATGGTTCCCCAATACTCTCAAAGGAAATAGAGGCCGAGGATGGACTGCACGCTGTAGCTGATTATTTCTTGCACCATGATTTGGAAATTTCCTTCCCACAGGATGATTCTGTTTGGCAATTTGCTGATAGGCAAAAAATAGTATTGCGTCGCTCCAGGGGTATGGCCCCCAATTTTATGGAATATCGACCAAAAGACCAGAAAAGGATATTGGCCATGGGAGCCCATTTAAAAAGCACACTGGCGTTTACTCCTAATGGGCATACCTACGTCAGTCCCTACTTTGGAAATTTGGATTCCTTAGGGGTACTACAGCGCTACACCGATACATTACAACGGTACACCCAATTATTTAAAGAAGTACCCGAGCTTATTTTGGTCGATGAGCATCCTACCTATCAAAGTACCGTCCTGGGGAAAGAGCTAGCTTCAAATTGGAGGATTCCTGTAGTTGGTGTGCAACATCACAAAGCACATTTTGCCAGTGTATTGGCAGAACATGGTTTGTTTGGTTCCAAGGCACCGATTCTTGGGATTGTCTGGGACGGAACAGGCCTTGGTGATGATGATACGATTTGGGGTGGAGAGTTTTTTGTTTATCAAAATCGCCAAATGTTACGGAAGGCACACTTCGAACACTTTGATGTATTGGCCGGGGATAAAATGGCACGAGAGCCCCGGTTGTCACTATTGAGCTTGATGGATTCCAAAACGGACCTACAGGATAAGTTTTCCTTATCTGAATGGAAAATATATCAGAAGCTAAAAATGAAGGGGACCCTGAAAACATCATCTGTGGGTCGGGTGTTTGATGCCATGGCATCCTTACTTGGACTTTTGGATGTTTCCAGCTACGAAGGAGAAGCCGCTATGCTTTTGGAAAACTTGGCATGGCAATACGGCGATGGTGAACCGATAGATTTTTTTGAGGGGCTATCCTACGAACAGATACCCACAAAAAAAATAATCGAGACGGCTCAAGAATTAAAACGAAAGGGTCACACGGCTCCACATATCGCTGCGAGCTTTGTTTTTACCCTAGCTATGGCGATTATCCGAATGGCACAAAGATATGATATCAGGCAGTTGGCTTGTAGTGGGGGGGTGTTCCAAAATAGATTACTGATAAAAAACCTAATGGGTTTGGCAGATGATATTGGCTTGAAATGTTTTTTTAACACAGCATTATCAAGTAATGACGAAAATATAGCATTGGGCCAATTGGCCTATTATCAAAATATAAAAGACGAAGATGTGTTTAGCAGTCCCAGGAAAAATAAAGAGTATAACAACCATTCATGATGGTCTGGTGCGGATGGCAAAGGTATCCTTCGGAGGGATTACCAAAGAAGCCAGCTTAGAAATGCTACCAGATGCCCAAGTGGACGACTACGTGCTGGTACACGTGGGCGTGGCCATCAGTAAAGTTGATGAGGAAGAAGCCCAAAAAACATTTCGGTACTTGGAGGAAATAGGTGAACTGGGCGAACTCGAGGACGTTGACCAATATTTGCCAAAAAACGATGAAAACGACGAATTATGAAATACCTATCAGAATATAGAGATCCAGAATTGGCCAGAGAATATCTGGAAGAAATTAAGAATACTGTTTCTAGGCCTTGGTCGATTATGGAAGTCTGTGGAGGACAGACCCACAGTTTGGTAAAAAACGGGATTATCGAAATGTTGCCCAAAGCGATTACCATGGTGCATGGACCCGGTTGCCCTGTCTGTGTCACCCCTTTGAAGCTAATCGATAAAGCGGTTCACCTGGCTTTGGAAAAACAAGTCATTCTCTGTTCTTTTGGTGATATGCTGCGGGTGCCTGGTTCCCAAAAAAGCCTTTTGGAAGCCAAAGCAGAAGGAGCTGATATCAGGATTTTATATTCTCCGCTCGAAGCTGTTAAAATCGCGGAAGACCACCCAAACAGACAAGTGGTATTCTTCGCTGTTGGTTTTGAAACTACGGCACCTGCGAATGCTCTTTCGGTGCTTCATGCGCATCGGAAAGGCCTGACAAACTATTCCATTTTAGCTTCCCATGTGCTGGTGCCGCCCGCTATTAAAGCAGTAATTGATGACGATGAAAGTAGAATTGATGGGTTTTTGGCCGCTGGACATGTTTGCACGATAATGGGAAATGCTGAATACCACCCGCTATCGGCAACCTATAAAGTGCCAATTGTGGTGACGGGTTTTGAACCACTGGACGTACTTCAGGGTATTTTGATGGTGGTGCGGCAATTGGAGCAGAGCAAATCAGAGGTGGAGAACCAATATGCCCGAATCGTTCGGGAGGAAGGGAATGTTGAGGCCCAAAAGGTGATTCATGAAGTTTTCGAGGTACAAAATCAAACTTGGCGAGGCATTGGAGAAATACCGGAAAGTGGATACGCAGTGCGTCCAAAGTATGCGATGCACGATGCGACGAAGAAATTTGAGGTGGCCATCGAAGAGGCTCCTGAAAATCCAAAATGTATTTCCGGGTTGATCATGAAAGGAATTAAAAAGCCATTTCAGTGCTCGCAATTCGGAAAGAAATGCACCCCTGCCTTTCCACTTGGAGCACCTATGGTGAGCAGTGAAGGGGCCTGCGCGGCCTATTATCATTTCTCTGGAATGGTTGAAGCTTAAGCTATTTGGATGTCCAAGGAAAAAAAACTGAACATGCAATTGCACAGTCCCATGCCCACGTTCGACTTAGCTGTTATCACTTTAGGGCATGGGAGTGGAGGACTGTTGACCAATAAATTGTTGGATACTGGGGTATTTGATTTGCTTTCGAATCCCATTTTGGAGGAGCGCCATGACGGTGCTTTTTTGGACCTTCAGGGTAAAACCGCATTTTCAACGGATAGTTTTTTGGTGAGCCCTATCTTTTTTCCCGGTGGAAATATCGGAGAATTGGCGGTGAACGGTACCGTGAATGATTTGGCAATGTGCGGAGCGGTTCCCAAATACTTATCACTTAGTTTTATCATCGAAGAAGGCCTGAAAATGGACGAATTCTGGAAGATTTTGGTGGCTATTAAATTTTCCTGCGAACAAGCTGGTGTGCAGGTGGTCACGGGAGATACTAAAGTGGTTGAAAAAGGGAAAGGTGACAAAATCTTTATCAATACCACGGGTATTGGAGCAGTGCATCCCAAAGCCAATATTGCGGCTAATAACATCAGGGCCGGGGATAGAATTATCATTAGTGGGCAGATTGCGGCCCATGGCATGGCCATCATGTCCGTGAGGGAAGGTCTGGAATTCGATTCTGAAATTCAAAGTGATACTACGTCGCTGAACCACACAATCCTTGACCTTATTGAAAAGTTTGGTTCAGATATCCATTTGTTGACTGATCCTACCCGTGGTGGAGTAGCCACCGTTTTGAAAGAAACCGCCCAATCTATCCACAAAGGGATAGCTATTTTTCAAAAAGACATTCCCATTGATGATCAAGTTGGGAGTGCCTGCGAGTTATTGGGCCTTGACCCCCTGTATGTGGCCAACGAAGGCTTGTTCGTCGCTTTTGTAGCTGCTGAGGTAGCGGAGACCGTATTGTTTGAATTACAAAAAGATACCAATGGCTTGCACGCCCGTATTATGGGGACTGTAACCGGGGCACATCCGGGTCAAGTCTATTTAGAAAGTGCCATTGGAGGGAAAAGGGTGGTAAGCATGCTGCCTGGAGAACAATTGCCCAGAATTTGTTGATATGGACTTTTCGACCTTGGGACCGCATGTGGTTCATCCTTATATTTTTAAGGGTTCTTCACAAAAACCATTCTTGGCACCAAGGGGGGTACATGTGGGGAACAACAGGCTTTTTGTCTCGGACACAGGGCAGAACCGGGTATTTATTTGGCATGAACTCCCCACAGGTTTGCACCAAGAGCCGGATATTGTCCTGGGGCAGCAAAATGTTGGGGATTCGGGCAGAAACGCCGGAGGAACCGTCTCATCAAAAAGTTTACACTATCCTTCCGGGATTTGGAGCGATGGTACTTGTTTGGTAGTGGCTGACGCTTGGAACCACCGCGTATTGATTTGGCACCGATTACCGACAGAAAACGGTCAGGCGGCGGATGTGGTCTTGGGACAACCTGATTTTGTATCCAATCAACCTAATGTAAAGGGCATAGGTAACGACCCCACCTCTCAAAGTTTGAATTGGCCCTATGGTGTTTTTTCAGATGGGAAAAAACTTTGGATTGCCGATACGGGGAATAGAAGGATTCTTTTTTACGACACCATACCGAAGGTGAATTATGCACCAGCCAACAAGGTTCTTGGAAAACCAAACTTTTCAACACGGGACTATGAAAATTACGAACCTATTTGGCCTTATGCCTTAAAAATAAGTGAAAATGGGGTTTTGGCAGTGGCAGATACCCAGTTCTATAGGACATTACTATGGCATAGTTGGGAGGAAGCTTTTGGTACCAAGGCGGATGTCATTATCGGCCAACCTAACTTTGATTCGGCCGGGCAGAATCAATTTGGCTTGTTCCCAGATGCCCATACCCTGAACTGGACGTATGATGTATGTTTTTACAAAAAGGGATTGTTGGTGAATGATACAGGGAACAGTCGGATATTGTACTTCAAATCCATCCCTGAAGAGAACAACACCAAAGCAGATACTGTGATTGGAAAGCGGGATTTCAAGACCGGAAGCGAAAACAAAGATACCATTGTGGGTACGGATAGTTCGTTATACTGGCCCTTTTCGATTTGTGTACAGAAAGAGAAATTGATTGTTGCCGATACTGGAAACCATCGCCTCTTGGTTGCAGCGCTTACACTCTAAAATCCCAAATAAATCCAATATATCCCGACAATTATGGCAAAAAGTCCGCCAATGATTCGAATACCGTGCGATAGATTGGGATGCTCTGCTTTTTTGGCGTACCGATTGATTTGTCCCAAAACATAAGCATAAATTACCATCGCCGTCAATGTTCCTGTAGCAAATCCTAAAATATATAAAACGCCTTGTACCTGACTTTCAAAGCCTAATACGGGTAAAAGCAATAGAAAATGGGCGACCCCTGCGAGGCCATGTAGCACGCCAATACTAAAAGATGACCAACTGTTCTGTTTTAATGTTCGTGTGTGGGTGTGTTCATGTTCCAGTTGATTTGTACCGTGATTATGATCATGCACATGGATGTAGGGCTCATCCCCACCGTGGATATGTGGATGTTTGTGTCTTTTGGGTTTACGAAAAATACGGAAAAGCGCCCATGCCCCTATGCCAATCAGCACCAATCCGACCAGTTGCTCACTGTGCTTGGAAATGGATGCTATCGGAATCAGCTCTTTAAACCCTAAAAAAAGGAGACCAATAGCCAACATTCCCACCAAATGCCCAAAACCCCAGAACAGCCCGATACGCCAAACCTTCTTGCGAGCTTCAATGGCCAAGGGGGTAATGGCCGCCAAATGGTCAGGACCCGATAGTACATGGAGGACAGAGGCAATAAAGCCTGCAAGTATGGAAAAATCCTGCATTAAAGAAAGATACGCATATTTACCCTAAGGGACTCTAAATAATACGATAGATTGACTGTGTTTTTAATCTAAATATGCTGCTGATGCAAAAGTTCTAAGAAGCTAACGAAACTGGATTTGAGGAAATCTTATGGGATGTTTTCAAAATGACATAAAGATTTGATGATTATCTCATTTGAAGTAGTAATGATGTAAAAAAACCGTGGTTCTACGCCTGTTTGTCCCCATTATTCCACTTTTCAATCGCTAGTTTTGTATATTGAAGTAAGGTATTCTCTGATTTAATGAATTAGGTTCAAGCAGTTTACATGGGCATTTCCACAAAAACAATTCTTCTGCTCGTTCTGTTCCCACTTTTGGTTTCAGCGCAAAACCTTCTGCCACCTGTTTATAACTATTCCTTATTTGATTATAAAGGAGCGGGTAAAAATTGGGATTTAACGACCAATGTTGAAGGGGAACTTTTTGTTGCCAACAATAGGGGAATGCTCCATTTTGACGGGGAGGAATGGAACCTCTATAAGTTGCCCGACAATACGATCATTCGTTCTATCTTTTCACAAGATGATAGGGTATACACCGGTTCCTATGAAGAGTTTGGATATTGGAAAAAAAATGGGAGTGGTCGTTTTGAGTACCACTCCTTGACCCACCTTATTGAGGATCATGTGTTTACTAGTGAGGAGTTTTGGGAAATACTGCCCTTGAACGGAGCTATAGTTTTTCGTTCTTTTTCATCTATTTATATCTACGAAAACAATCAGATTCGTGTGATTGACCCACCTCAAGTTGTTTCGGATTTTATAGAATATGACGGTAAACTTCTTATTGCTATGGAAGGTGAGGGTCTTTTTCAGTTGCACGATAACACGTTAAGGCCACTTGTGGTTTTGGAAGTGCTGAAAGACAAAACATTGACCGATATGGTATTGGTCGATGGGAAACTGCTGGTAGGCTCTAAACTGGCGGGCTGTTTTCTTTTTGATGGAGAAAAAATAGAACCTTGGCAGAGTGAGCTCAATGAGGAACTCAAATCCCACCAATTGAACAAAGTGTTGAACTTGACCAATGGGAAACTCGCGCTGGGCACAATAAAAAATGGGGTTTATCTATACGATCCCAAAAACGGTACCTCGCAGGTTTTAAATAAAAATACAGGATTGGGAAACAACACTGTTCTTTCCATACTACAATACCAAGACCAGTTATGGTTGGGTCTGGATAACGGAATGGCTCGGATAAAGTTAAATAATTCCATTACCTATTATACGGATTATTCTGGGGCACTCGGAATGGTATATGATATGGCATTGTTCAACGGAACGATCTACTTGGGGAGCAATACAGGGGTTTTTTATTTTGAAGACAATGAGCTGAAATTTGTCAACGGCTCACAGGGTCATGTCTGGGATTTGGAGGTAGTAAATGATGTGTTGATGTGTGGTCATAATACGGGAACCTATAAAGTGGAACAAAATGAATTTCAATCCATTTCCCAATATGCTGGAGGTTACGAAATAGTAAAGATACCGGAACATCAGGATACCTACATGCAGGGGGTATACAATGGACTCGCAACGCACTACAGGACTTCAGGAGGCGATTGGGAGGTAAACAAATTGGTAGGTATAGATTTTCCTGTGAAGCAGCTATGTTTCGAGAATCCATACACCCTTTGGGTGGCCCATCCCTATAAAGGGTTTTATCGGTTGCATTTGGATGATACCTACTCAAGGATATTAAAAATCGATGAGTTTACCGATGATAGCATTCCTAGCAATTACAATATAAAATTGTATAAGATAAAAAATCAAATTGTGTTTTGTAGCCAAGGAAATTGGTACAGATATGATGCTATTCCGGGAAAAATTGTTCCGTTCTCAGAATTCCAACCGTTCACCGAGCAGGAACTACTGAGTTTTGAGGACGATTTTTTTTGGTTTGTAGAGGGTGAAAAAAATAAACATGTGGTACGGACCGACCTTAAATCCGATAGTCTAGTAATTGCCGATTTACCCCTTCGCAGGAGGTTGGTCCCAGATGCCCAGAAGATGGTCAGGGTAAATGATACCACTTCTTTTATAACGCTAAGCGACGGTTTTGCCAAAATAAATGTGGCTCAGTTACAAAGACAGTTAGACTTTTATATGTTGCCCGTACCCAAGTTGACCAATGTTGTGGACAAAGACAGCTCCTATGTTGTGAAAAGCGATGGGACGTATTCATTTTCCTTTAAAAAATCCAGGATATTGACGATAGAATTTGCAACTCCAAAGTCCATTCAACCGAGATATCATTATACCCTTACAGGTCCTGAAAACCACTCGGGCTACAAGGAGGAAGGTTCTGTGACAT
Organism: uncultured Allomuricauda sp.; assembly: GCF_937884665.1. Classification (GTDB taxonomy): domain Bacteria; phylum Bacteroidota; class Bacteroidia; order Flavobacteriales; family Flavobacteriaceae; genus Flagellimonas. Next base: position 22,175 of record NZ_CAKZYF010000193.1, read on the forward strand.
TTCAGAACCTGTCCCATGGAGACTATCAATTTACCGTATCTACTGTAGGCATAGATAATACAGTTTCCAAAGGAGATATCTTCGAATTTGGGATAGCCCCACCTTGGTTTTTGTCCAATTTAAGTCTGGCCCTCTATTTTCTGATTTTGGTTGTTTTTGTGTTTTTCGTAAGACGGTATAACCGTGCAAAATTAGATAGGAAACAACGGGAGCTCGAGGATCAAATGCAAAAACAACAGGATAAGAGAATTGCACAAATGGAAAAAGAAGAACTTGCTAAAAAAGTGAAATTGAAACAAAATGAACTGGCCAGCACGGCGCTGAATATCGCGAGAAAAAATGAAATGATATTAGAGCTTAAGAACATGATGGTCTTAGATCAGGATAAGTTTCCCAGTTCACATCGCTATCGAACGTTCATCAAAAAACTGAACAACTCCATAAAGGACACGGAGGATTGGAAGAGATTTGAGGTGAGCTTTAAGGAATTGCACGAAGATTTTTTTGAGCGTTTACTGATTGAGTATCCAGAGCTCACGCCCAAAGACCTCAAACTCTGTGCTTACCTAAAAATGAATCTATCCACAAAAGAGATAGCTCCCCTGATGGGCATTACCATACGAGGGGTGGAAATTCATCGCTATCGACTACGCAAAAAACTGGGACTTGAGAGTACAAAAAACCTTTCCAATTTTCTAATTACCTTCTCATAGGTTGAAAACCAAATACTTCTATACCCTGAATTTTGGTTTTGCACTACATCAAGACTACATCAACCTGTTAATTATCTCTTAGCAAATTTTCTGTTTAACTACGGCAAATACCCTATATGCTTCAACTTCGGGCGCTCTCCTAGCTTGATGTAGTTTTTATGTAGGATTTGGAAAAAATGCTCGAGCACGCTTTGTTAAATTAGCAAAAAACTAACTCCTTGACTGAACAATTATGAAAAAAAAGAGTCTATTTTTATCAATATTACTATTTCTTAGTGTTGTAGTGGTTTTCTCACAGGATGTAGTAAATCTGTCCGGACTGGTTTCAGATAGTGCTGGAACACCCTTGCCAGGTGCCACCGTAATCCTAAAAGGTACTTCAACAGGTACACAAACAGATTTTGATGGTAACTACACGTTAAATAATGTGCCAACCAATGCTACCCTTGTTTTTAGTTACATCGGATATGTTGCCCAAGAAATTGTGGTCAATGACCAAATCGTTATCAATGTCTCACTACAGGAAGACACCCAACTGTTGGACGAGGTAGTCGTGGTAGGGTATGGCGAGCAAAAACGTTCTGATATCACAGGTGCTGTGGTCTCTATCAAATCTGAGGAAATTGTTAAAATACCCGCATTGACCGCTACGCAATCCATTCAAGGTAAGGTGGCCGGTGTCAATATTATAGCCAATGATGCGCCCGGGGCAACACCTACGGTCATCGTTAGAGGTTTGGGAACCGCTCTAGGTGGTAGGCAACCCTTTTTTGTTGTGGACGGGCAACCGCTACAAGATATCAGGAGCATTAATCCCGCAGATATTGAGTCCATTGAATTTCTGAAAGGTGCTTCGTACGCTAATATTTACGGCATACGTGCAGCTAACGGAGTCATTCTCATTACCACTAAAAAAGGGAAAAAGGGAAAGATCAACTTCAATTTTGATACCTTCTTTGGGCTTCGTACTGTTTTAAACCAAGTGGAAATGGCGAATGGGGCGCAGTACACTCAATTCTTTAATGAGGAGAACGCAGCTATAGGTGGTCCCCAATTACAGACGAATCAGCGTTTTGACACAGATTGGTATGACGAGCTGCTACAAACCGGAAGAATTATCAGCAATAACTTCTCTGTTTCAGGAGCTTCTGAGACGGTCGACTATTTTTTGAGCTATAACTTTTATGATGAAGAAGGAATCCTGTCAGATAACAAATTCAGCAGGGGGAGTATTAGGAGCAACAACACCTTTCATTTATTCGATGATAAGTTCAGGATCATCCAAAACCTCAATGTGACCTATACCAATGAGACCCCAAAACCCTTCGGTGCATTTAACAATGCATTTAGACAATCCCCTTTAGTACCCGTATTTTATGATAACGGTCGGTTTGGGCAGTCTTTTTATAATCAAACGACAGGAATCGTCGGTTTTGAGGCGGCTGATGGAGAATCCATAGGAAGATTAAACACGGCGGGGAATCCAGTTTCTCAGGTCTTTTTTAATGATGAAAATAGAAACACCACCACCATACAAGGTCAGATAACGGCAGAAGTGGATATCACAAAAGGATTAAAATTTACCGGGCGATTCGGCGCCACACAGTTTTTTTCAAAGCGTAACATTTTTACGCCCATTCGGCAACAATGGTTGAATGCCGACCCTGTGCGTACAGAAGAACAATTTGAGGAAGGTAGGGCCGATTTGGATGGAGATGGCGTCATTTCCACCGAATTCGCAAATAATAGCTTTAATGTTAGGGATGAAGAATTTTTCCGTTGGAACCTTGAAGGTTTCCTAACATACGACAAATCATTTGGGAAGCACAACCTAAGTACTACGGTAGGTATAAGCCGTGAAAATTTTGGGGGTAGGGAAATAGTAGAGGCAGAAGGGTTTGATGTATTTGATGAGCCGCGTTTAAGAAGTTTGGGCAGAAGAACTTCTTCCTTCTTCGATAATACAGTGGACCAAGAATTTAACCAATCTACCAATTTACAATCCTATTTTGCTAGGGCCGAATACGACTATGCTGAAAAATACTTCGTAAGAGCTGTTATAAGAAGGGACGGTACCAGTACGTTTATAACTGACGAAAACTTCTTTGACAACTTCCCGGCATTTAGTGTGGGCTGGACCCTAACGGAGGAAAACTTTTTGAAGGATAATACGCTTCTGGACTTTTTCAAGGTTTTTGGCGGTTGGGGACAGCTCGGTAATGCAAACGTTCCCATAAATGTCCAACAGATCAATACTGATCCAGACTCAGGGAACCAAAATTATGTTTTTGGACCTAGCCAAGAACTGATTTTTGGTGCTTCGTTTGGAAGCCCTGTTTTTCCCCTACAATGGGAAGTCACCGAAGAGTGGGAGGCAGGTTTTGATTTTGCCATGCTGGACCGTAAACTGTCAGGTACATTTACATACTACGATAGAAACAATACCAATGCGATAATCAACGTCCAGAACACCTTAAATTCAGCTGCGGAAGGTAATTTCCTCGCACAAGCCGCCGAAGTTTCTAATACTGGTGTTGAGCTACTTTTGAATTGGCGAGATACCGTTGGAGACGATTTTCAGTATAATGTAGGGGTTAACTTTTCCACAAACAGAAATAGGGTGGAAAATGTAGTCCCTGGATTTGATGGTCAAGTTGGCGGTAGTTTGAACAATGGACAAATTACCAAAAGGCTTCAGGAAGGACAGCCCATTTTTGCATGGTGGTTGCTGGAAGCAGATGGAGTTTGGCAAAATCAAGAAGAAATAGATAATAATGCTTCGGTTGGAAATGCTCGTCCCGGACATTTAAGGTATGTGGACCAGAATGACGATGGTGTTATCGATGATAGGGACAAAATATTTTTTGATAACTACATTCCTACTTTTAACTATGGCATTACCATTGGCGCCCAATATAAAAACTTCGACTTTAGCTTTGACGGTTTTGGAGTTGGCGGAAATAAAGTATACAATGGTTTAGCCAATACCCGTCTACAAAGTGTCAATATCTCGGAAGAAGTTTTTAACAGTCGATGGACGGGTGAAGGCTCCACCAATGCTGCACCCGGAGCGGATAGAGACGCTCTAGCTTCTTCTTTTTGGTTGGAGGATGGAGATTTTTTTAGAATAAACAATATCACCTTGGGATATACTTTTGACCAACTTCAGGGTTTTTTAAACAGAGCCAGACTCTACGTTACAGCGCAAAACCCCTTTATGTTCACCAACTATTCCGGTTTTACACCCGAACTCTTGGGAAATGGTGTGCCCAATCAGACTGCAGGGATCGAATTACAAGCGTATCCCACAACACGGACCTTCATTCTAGGACTAAACGTACAGATTTAATAAAAGCACAGATTAAAAAATAAGTATTATGATCAAAGAAATAAGAATATCCCTGGTGGCATTGATCGTCTCAGTCTTCTTTTTGGGATGTGATGATTTTGTAGAAGAAGTAGAAATCGTAGATCCCACTGCAGAGGAAAGTGGTGAGGATTTTCAACCCATACAATTTGTGACAGGGGTTTACGGAAGACATACTGACTTTGCCTATGCTTTTTCATTTTTGGGTATAACCGAGATTATTTCGGATAATGCGGATAAAGGGAGCGCCCCAACAGATACCGGAGCGGATAAAGATCAACTGGACGGGTTGACGCATACCCCTTCCAGTGTTTCTATCAGAGCGATGTGGACGCAATGGTACAAGGCCATTGGTAGGGCTAGCTTGGCCATTGAATTCACGGAAAGCTTTGAGCCCATTGATGAAAGTCTAAGGACCCGTCTCATTGGCGAGTGCAAGTTCTTAAGGGCACTCAACTATTTTTGGCTCGTGCGCTCTTTTGGGGATGTCCCCCTTCAGGATGTGGATATTCTGAACCGTGCTCCGGTTACAGAAGTGTACGCCTTTATTGAGCAAGATTTAATGGAAGCTATCGAAGCATTGCCCTTGAAAAGCGACTATGCGGTCCAAGATTTAGGAAGAGCCACGCAAGGTGCGGCCCAGGCACTTTTGGCCAAGGTTTTGCTTTATCAAGAAAAGTGGCAAGAGGCAGCCGATATGGCCAACAACGTTATCAATTCTGGAGAATATGACTTAGAACCCGATTACGCAACGGTCTGGCGCGCGTCAACAGAAAACGGTATTGAATCTATTTTCGAACTTCAAGGACGTGGTGAAATTATTGCCCACGGCATACAACAATATTCGTCAACACAAGGCGCGAGGGGACCAGATGGATTTGGATGGGGATTCAATACTCCATCAGAAGATTTATTGAACGCCTTTGAATCAGAAGGCGATGCCATTCGACGCGATGCCACAATCATTTTTGCGGGAGAAACACTTTTTGATGGAAGACAAATAAATCCAGGCGTTGAAAATCCCAGATATAATGAAAAGGCGTATTCCAGTTTAAATGCAGGACAGGGTGACGGAGATAAAAACATTCGTATCCTCAGATTCGCGGAAATTCTATTGATACGCGCAGAAGCATTGAATGAATTGGGTCAGGGAGATGCTGCATTACAGCCATTGAACCAAGTACGAACGAGAGTAAGTCTGCCAGAAATTACGTCCGCCGATCAAAATACGCTGAGACAGGCTATCTGGAAAGAAAGGCGATTGGAATTGGCCATGGAGCACGATCGCTGGTACGATCTATTACGCCAAGGCAGGGCCGCAGAAGTGATGCAGGCCGTTGGCAAACCATTCGAAACGGGCAAGCACGAACTTTATCCTATCCCTAACGATCAGCTGATCCAGACACCGGATATGGAACAAAATCCCGGATGGTAGCTGCGATAGCTTATGAGGAAAACCAAAGCATTATTTGAGTTAAGTTTAGTTTTAGCATTGGCCGTTGCATTCTTGGTAGCAGGGTGCAATGGCCAAAAAACTTCAGAACGGGAACAAGGTGAAACAGAAAGCGGTAGCGATACCACCAATGAATATGTGAACTACTCCGATGAGGAGTTGATGGACTTGGTTCAAAAAGAGACTTTCGACTATTTCTGGGAAGGAGCTGAGCCCACTTCCGGTATGGCCAGGGAAAGAATTCACATGGATAACGTTTATCCCAACAGCGATAGGGAAGTCGTGACCACAGGAGGAACGGGATTTGGTCTTATGGCAATTTTGGTAGGGATTGAAAGAGGATTTGTTTCGCGGGAAGATGCGCTTTCACGTTACGAGAAAGTAGTCGACTATTTAGGAAGAGCGGACCGGTTTCATGGGGCTTGGCCACATTGGCTTTATGGTCCATCGGGGAAAACCAAGGCATTCAGTGCAAAGGATGATGGTGGAGATTTGGTTGAGACTGCCTTCCTAATACAAGGGCTACTGACCGTAAAAGAATATTTCAAAGAGGGCAACGCACGTGAGAAACAACTCGGCAAAAACATTCAAACACTTTATGAAGAAGTTGAATGGAACTGGTACACCCAAGGTGAAAACGGCTTGTATTGGCACTGGTCGCCAAATTTTGGTTGGGACATGGATTTTTTGGTCCAAGGGTACAATGAAACACTCATCATGTATATCCTGGCAGCCTCTTCGCCTACTTATCCCATTTCAAAAGAAGTGTACGATGAGGGTTGGGCAAGAAATGGAGCAATAAGCGAAGGTGTTACCTATTACGATTTGGATACGGTATTGGACTACTATCCAGGCTCTTCGTCACCAATAGGTCCACTTTTCTGGGCACATTATTCGTACTTGGGATTAAATCCAAAAGACCTGAAGGATGCTTACGGCGATTTTTGGAAACTGAATACACATCAAGCGCAAATTCACCATCGCCATTGCGTTGAAAATCCACATGGCTATCAAGGGTACTCCACAAAGTGCTGGGGGTTGACCTCAAGTTATTCCATGAAGGGATATGCGGGGCACCGACCGGATAAAGATTTGGGAGTGATTTCCCCTACTGCTGCCCTGGCATCGATGCCATATACTCCTAAAGAAAGTATGGCCTTTTTACGGTTTATGTACACAGAGCAAGACAGTCTTATTGGAAAATACGGTCCTTATGATGCCTTTAGTCTAGAGCATGATTGGTATGTGCCCAGATATCTGGCCATTGATCAGGGCCCAATTCCCGTAATGATTGAAAATTATAGGACAGGCCTGCTGTGGAAATGGTTTATGAAAAATGAAGATGTACAGAAAGGACTTGCTAATTTAGGTTTTTCCAGTGGACAATGAGATTGAACCATAAGAACCATAAAGGAATTTGGGTTTACCTACTAAAAAAAGATTCCATGCGTTTCGCTAAATTTCGTCTGATTACGCTTTTGTTTTGTCTCTTTTCTACCCTGTCCGCCCAAGAAAAAAGTACTATTCCTGAAGTTCAGGCGCTCTTAGACCAAATGACCTTGGATGAAAAAATAGGCCAACTTAACCTACTTACTCCAGGTGGAGGCATTTTGACGGGCTCGGTGGTGAGCAAAGATGTGGAAAAGAAGATAAAGGCAGGTCAGGTGGGAGGTCTTTTCGGTATTTCGGGTCCAGATAAACTCCGGTTAGCCCAAGAACTGGCGGTTAACCATACACGCTTAAAAATTCCATTGTTGTTCGGTTCGGATGTTATCCATGGCTACAAAACTACTTTTCCCATCCCATTGGGAATGTCGTGCAGTTGGGATTTGGGTTTGATAGAAAAAGCCGCTCGTGTAGCAGCTACTGAAGCCACAGCGGACGGTATTAACTGGAATTTCTCGCCCATGGTGGATATCGCCCGCGATCCCCGTTGGGGCCGTATCGCCGAAGGAGCCGGAGAAGACCCTTATTTGGGGTCGGTCATCGCCAAGGCCATGGTTCGGGGATATCAAGGCGCTGATCTTTCGGAGAATAACACGATGCTTTCTTGCGTCAAACACTTTGCCCTCTATGGAGCATCCCAAGCAGGGCGTGACTATCATACTGTCGACATGGGCAGAATTGCAATGTTCAACCAATACTTACCACCCTATAAAGCAGCGGTTGATGCAGGTGTAGGTTCTGTTATGAGTTCTTTTAATGATGTGGATGGAATACCAGCAACTGGGAACAAGTGGTTGCTGACCGATTTGCTGAGATTGCGTTGGGGTTTTGAAGGATTTGTAGTTTCTGATTATACCTCCTTGAACGAGATGATTCCCCATGGCCTTGGAAACCTTCAGGCAGTATCGATTCTGGCTTTAAAAGCAGGATTGGATATGGATATGGTGGGCGAAGGTTTCCTGACCACCCTGAAAAAGTCGGTTGAGGAAAAGAAAATCAGTGAAGGGGAAATAGAACAAGCATGTAGAAGGATTCTTGAAGCAAAATATAAATTAGGACTGTTTGACGACCCTTATCGGTACCTAGAGGAAAGTCGAGCAAAAAATGAAATCTTGACCTCTGAGAATCGTGAGTTTGCAAGGACCGTAGCTTCACGCTCTTTTGTGCTGTTGAAAAATTATAACGACATCCTACCGCTAAAAAAGAATTCTAGGATAGCCTTGGTAGGCCCTTTGGCCGACAGCCGTGAAAATATGTTGGGCACATGGGCTCCTACCGGAGATGCAAAATGGGCCATCACGGTTCTTGAGGGTTTCAAAAAAGTAGCACCCCAGGCTTCTATACGACACGCAAAGGGAGCTAACATTACCGATGATTCTGTATTGGCAAAAAAGGTAAATGTTTTTGGCCCAAGGATTGTAATGGACAAACGTTCGCCAGTTAAAATGGTTCAAGAAGCCTTGGATATCGCGAAATCTTCAGATGTTATTGTGGCTGTGGTTGGTGAAGCCACTGAAATGAGCGGAGAAGCAGCAAGTCTTACGGACATATCCCTTCCCAAAAGTCAAAAAAAGTTGATTCGTGCCCTAGCCTCCACTGGGAAACCTTTGGTACTGGTCTTAATGAGCGGAAGGCCCTTGACCATTCCTGAGGAGTACGAGATGCCCATAGCTTTGTTACAGGTTTGGCATCCTGGCGTGGAGGCTGGCCATGCCATTGCAGATGTAGTCTTTGGGAACTACAACCCCTCAGGAAAGTTAACTGCAACTTGGCCGAGAAATGTGGGACAAATTCCAATTTATCATAGCGTCAAGAACACAGGGAGACCCAACCCAAAAGAAGGTTATGAAAAGTTTAAATCCAATTATCTCGATGTTCCCAATACTCCCCTGTTCCCTTTTGGATACGGGTTGAGTTACACTAATTTTGAATATTCCAATTTGCGTCTTGACAAAGAGCAGCTCAAACGTGGGCAGACACTCCAAATAAAAGTTACGGTAAAAAATACGGGCAATTATGATGGCGAGACCGTAGTACAACTTTATCTGGGTGATGTGGTTCGTAGTATTACCCCTCCAAAACGCCAACTTAAAGGGTTTAAAAAGATTATGGTTAAAAAAGGGGAAGAAAAGGAAGTAACTTTGACCTTGACGGAAAATGACCTTAAGTTCTACAACAACAAACTTGAATTCGTTGCTGAACCTGGAGAGTTTGTGGTCCATGTAGGCGGGGACTCCAATGCGCAATTGGCGCGCTCATTTATATTAGTTGAATAGTATGGTACGTATAACTTTTTGGTTGGCCTTGACTTTTTTTTCTTTAGCAACTAAACCCTTGCATGGGCAAATCCGCTATAAAGACTCCCTGTTTTCTGATATTGAAACAAAGACCTTGACCTATTCGGATACACTGCAACTCGATGTGTATTTACCCAAAAATGATGCGGTGTTAGAAAGACCCTTGGTGCTTTTGGTCCATGGCGGGGGATTTGCTTCAGGAAAGAGGGATAACCCCTTGGAGCGTAAGTTTTGCAAAGAAATGGCCAGTAAAGGATATGTTACCGTTTCCATGAGCTATCGGCTAACGCGCAAAGGCAAGTCGTTTGGCTGCGATTGTCCAACAAAGGAGAAGATAGAGACTTTTGCCGATGCGACGTACGATATGGCAGAGGCCATTAATTTTTTGATAGAACGGAAAGACGACTTGAGGATAGACCCAAGTAAAATGATTTGGGTTGGCAGTAGTGCAGGCGCTGAAGCTGTTTTGAATACCGCATTTATGCAGTATCATCATGATTTTGGCGATGTATCCTTTCCCCAAGAAAAACCCGCAGGGGTAGTTTCTTTCGCAGGCGCCGTTTTAGATGCCAATTATATTACAGATAAAACTGCAGTTCCTACCCTCTTATACCATGGTAAAATGGATCGCCTTGTGCCCTATGCCTCAGCGGCGCACCACTATTGCGAGCCAGGCTCTCCGGGGTATCTGATTCTGGGAGGGTCTCAAACAATTGCTAAAAGACTGAGTCAATTGAATACTCCCTACATGTTGATGTACGATTCAAGCGGTAATCACGATTGGGCCAATTTGGCGTACGAGCGTACCGATGAGATTTCGGCATTTATCAGAGATGTTATCATTGATGGCGTATTTGTCCAGTCAAAAATTCGGTTAGTGAAAAAGTAAAGGGCATGAATATCAAACTGTGGATTATTTTGGTCGTATCCGTTGTTTTGTTCTTCAACGGTAAGCAAGTTACTGGGATGGTTCAGGAAGAATCTTTAAAGATTTTGACCTATAACATCAGATACGATAGTCCTTCAGATGGAATCAACAAATGGGATAGGCGAAAAGAATGGATCGTGTCGCAACTAAAAGCCAAGGATCCTACGGTATTTGGAATTCAGGAGGGTCTAAAACAACAAGTAGACTATCTTCAAAAAAGACTAGAACGATATGTTTATGTAGGAGTAGGCCGGGATGATGGACAGGAAAAAGGAGAATACTCGCCTATCTTTTTTGATTCTACCAAAGTGAAATTAATAAAGACGGAGACGTTTTGGCTTTCAGAAACTCCTGAAAAACCTTCAAAAGGATGGGATGCTGCGCTAAACCGTATTTGTACTTATGCACTTTTTGAAGAAATACAGAAGAAAAGACGCTTTTTCGTGTTCAACACCCATTTTGACCACGTAGGGGAAGTAGCCCGTTTGCAGAGTGCATCACTGATTTTGTCAAAACTTGAACAACAAAATTTGGATAATACTCCCGTTATAGTAATGGGGGATTTTAATCTGGAACCAGAAAGCGAGGGAATCCGAAGAATTCAGCAAAAACTCAAGGATACCCAAAAAAAGGCAGACCTAACCCCCAAGGAAGTTCAGGGTACGTTCAATGGGTTCAATATAGAAGAACCGGCAACACGCAGAATCGACTATATCTTTTTCGGTGGTCGAGGGCTTAAAATGTTGAACAGCGGCATTTTGGTTGAGGTCAAGAAGAATCGGTATCCCTCAGATCATTTTCCGGTATATGCAGAATTTGTTTTTGAATAGCGATTGGGTAAACGGGAAGGTTGAATTTTTACATTCAATACATATCCAGTAGAATCCGAAAATGGAATAAAGAATAAAGTGGGAGGTTAACAATCCAATAGAATGGGAGATAGTCAACTAAAAGACCAAGATAACAGGAAACCGGGCCCAAGAGCAAAAAAGGACTTTCGGTTCAAATTGGCTGCTGTGCTACTGGTTTTTGTCTTTTTTGCCCTGATGGAAGGGATTCTGAGACTTTCTGGATTTGGCACAGATTATCCAATCTTTGTTCCGGATGAAAACCACTCAACTTGGGTAAAAATGAATCCGGAAATATCAAAGAAGTACTTTGGTCGATTTGAAAGGGGGACGATTGGTTTTCAGGAGCGTTTTAAAGAAGAAAAAGACACGGAAACCTTCCGTATTTTTGTGCTCGGTGCTTCAACGGCAGTGGGGTATCCTTACCGAAAAAATGTATCGTTCCACAGGTGGTTACAATTTGGGCTCAACGCAACGTATCCCGATGAGAAAATCGAGGTCATCAATTTGGGTTTAACTGCGGTCAACTCCTACACCCTTTTGGATTTTACCAAACAGCTCTTGGCATTTGAGCCAGATGCACTGTTGATTTATGCAGGACACAATGAGTACTATGGAGCGCTAGGTGCTGGAACTTCCAAAATATTTGGAAATAATCCATGGTTGGTCAATTTATCCCTATCGATGAAAAAACTGCGCCTAGTTCAATGTGCGGAGTCTATCGTTGAAAAGGTAACACATATTTCCGGTGCAAATACAGAGAGCAGGAGCACTTTAATGGAGAAAATGGCCGCCGATAGGAGGATTGTACTGAATTCCAAAAAATATCAAATGGGATTGGAACAGTTCAGTCACAATTTTGAAAGAATAGCTGAACTTACGAAAACCCATAAAGTACCGGTCTTCCTTTCTTCGCTGGTAAGCAATGAAAAAGACCAAAAACCCTTTATGGGCGATGGCACAAATCCCGAAACTTCGGCAAATCACTATTTTAATTTGGCCATTGATGCAGAGGAAAGTGGGAACATACCAAGGGCCAAAGAAAACTACACGCTGGCAAAAGATCATGACCAGCTTCGATTTAGGGCACCAGAAGCCATTAATTTTAAAATAAAGAGGCTAACGGATTCCTATAACCATATTTATTTTGTGGACACCCAGTCTCGATTTACGGCTTTATCCAAAGATGGAATTATTGGAAACACTTTTTTATGGGAACATGTGCACCCCAATTGGGAGGGGTATTCACTTTTGGCACATACCTTTTATGAGGAAATTCTGAAATCGGGATTAATACGTTCTGAACTCAAAAAAGCACTTTCTTGGCCAGATTTAAAACGTCAGATGCCCATGACCAAAATGGAAGCAGCGGCTGGAAGGTTCGAAATCTGGCAATTAAAAGAAGGATGGCCCTTTCAGGAACCCATGCCAAAAATAAATCGTGATAGCTTGGGAATGGCCGAACAGCTTGGTGGTAAACTAGCGGCAAAACTACTGAATTGGGAGGAAGCGATGCGAACGCTCTATGGTCATTATAAAAAATCAGGTGATTTGGAAATGGGATTCAGAGTGATGGAAGGGCTGATTCTAGAGTATCCCCAGGAAACTCAGTTTTGTTTGGAGGCAGCGCTCTTGGCAATGCAATTAAAAAAAACGGACAAAGCGAAGTATTACTTTAAAAAGGCCCATGAATTGGATTCATCAGAGGGAAACACAAAAAGAATTGCCTTAACTTTAGTGGAGTACGGAGCATTTGAAGATGCGCTGCCCTATCTGGAATACCTGAAGGCCTCATTTCCTGATGATGGGGGATCGTTTCAAATCCATCGGGCCGTTTCAAACATCGTAAACCAAGAAGATGTGGACAGGGTGATTCTGGCGGAAAGCTACCTACTCCTACGAAAGCGAGCTATGGCCATAAAGGTCTTGAACGAAGCCTTGGTGAATAGTCCCAATAATTCAGAAGCTAGGGAATTACTTAAACAAATAGATTGATATGGAGACGTTAAGAGAATTTGGATTGTTTTTACGGACCCGAAAAAAGTATTGGTTGGTCCCTTTACTTTTGGTTCTTCTGTTGATTAGCCTCATCGTTGTGGTAACTGCAGGTTCGGCCTTGGCCCCTTTTATCTATTCCCTGTTCTAGTGAAGATTTCCAAAAAACAGTGTACAGAAGTAGGCGTTCTGGCAGCCCTTTCCTGCTTGGTCATCTTTCTTTTCCATCCCAAAAACATACACTGGATATGGATTGCCATGTCCGTCCTTGGATTGGTCTTACTGATTCCAAATTTTTTCCGACCGCTGGCGTTTTTATGGTTTGGGCTTTCAAAGGTTCTGGGGACGATATCTACGAGAATCCTACTTACCCTCACATTTTTTCTCATGGTCTTGCCCATTGGATTCTTACGAAAACGTTTAGGTAAGGATTCGCTCCAATTAAAAAAGTTCAAGACTTCCAAGAAGTCTGTCTTTATCGTTCGCGAGCATACGTTTGATGCAGATGATTTGAAAAATACATTTTAATGGCTACGGTTATCCTTGGATTTTCAGCTTTCTTTCATGACAGCGCTGCAGCTCTTTTGATTGATGGTGAAATAGTGGCCGCTGCTCAGGAAGAACGCTTTACGCGCATCAAGGGCGACGCTTCTTTTCCGAAGCATGCCATCGCGTATGTGTTTCAAGAGGCCAATATAGAACCTAAGGACCTGGATGCCGTTGCCTTTTATGAAAAACCTCTTCTAAAATTTGAAAGGCTGTTGGAAACCTACCATGCTTTTGTGCCATTTGGTTTGGGAAGTTTTTTAAAAGCAATGCCGATATGGTTGAAAGATAAACTGTTCATTCGGAGAAAAACAAAGGCATATTTTAAAGAAATGGGTTTCTTGAATGTTCCCATTTTTTTTCCAGAGCACCATCTCTCGCATGCGGCCAGCGCATTTTATCCCAGTCCTTTCCAGAAAGCTACCATTTTGACCTTGGACGGGGTTGGGGAGTGGAGTACGCTCACGATAGGTGTTGGCGAAGGAAACCATATCCGGATTCTACGCGAGCAACATTTCCCTCATTCCCTTGGACTACTGTATTCTGCTTTTACCTACTTTCTCGGGTTTACGGTAAACAATGGGGAATACAAAGTAATGGGATTGGCAGCCTACGGGAATCCCAAGTCGGAAGAAACCCAAACCTTTTTCCGAAAGATTTTGGAAAATCTAGTAGACCTAAGAGAGGACGGTTCTTTTCTTTTAAACATGGATTATTTTGATTTTGCTGTGGGTTTGACCATGACTAAGGATAATGTCTGGCATGCCCTTTTTAAAATGGACAGGCGAACAAAGGACCAGAAATTAACCCAGCAACATGCCAATATGGCTTTGGCCATACAACAAGTATTGGAGAAGTGCATGGATAAATTGGTGAGTACGGCCATAAGCTGTACAGGTTGTCGTGATTTGGTTTTGGCGGGTGGGGTGGCATTAAATTCAGTAAACAATGGTAAGTTGGCCAACAACGAGCAAATCAATGATCTCTGGATTCAACCGGCGGCCCACGATGCGGGCGGGGCATTGGGAGCAGCATGGGCAGTCTGGCATATTCATCTGGGAAAGGAGCGGCGGCCAAAACGTCCAGATAAGATGAATTTTGCGTATTTGGGACCATCCTTCAACAAAGACCAAGTTGCTGTTTTAGCCAAATCCCATACGGATTTAGATTATTCTGTGGTCCAAGATGAAGATGAGCTTTTGTCGATTACAGCCGAAGCGATAGCTAGAGGCCAGATTGTCGGATGGTTCCAGGGTAGAATGGAATTTGGTCCAAGGTCCTTGGGGAACCGTAGTATTTTGGCGGATCCCAGAAATCCGAAAATGCAGATAAGAATTAACGGTAAAATCAAGTATAGAGAAAGTTTCAGGCCTTTTGCACCTAGCGTTATGGAGGAAGAGTGTCATAAGTATTTTGAATGCGAAGGGCGGTCCCCATATATGCTACAGGTCCAAAAAGTAAAATCCAATCGATTACAGTTTATTAAAAATCATGAAATGGGACTGATGGATCGGCTGTCCCAGATACGTTCGGACATTCCTTCGGTGACCCATGTAGATTTTTCCGCTAGAATCCAAACCGTCAGCAAAACATCAAATCCTTTGTTTTGGAGATTGTTGCAAAAATTCAAAAAAATAACGGGATATGGCCTTCTTATCAATACAAGCTTCAACCGGAAAGATGAGCCTATCGTATGTACACCTTCTGAAGCGTTACACTGTTTTAAGCTAACTGAAATGGACCTACTGGTAATCGGGAACACCGTTTTTAAAAAAGGCCCCAAAGCGTCTTGATGAACAAGACGACCATCACCAGACCGAAAATTAGACGTAACCACTTGGGTTCCATACTTTGTCCTAATCTTACGCCCCAAGGTGCCGAAACGAAAATACCCAGTAAAACCGGACCAACAAGTCCTAAAGAAATATATCCTAATTGAATCGGTAAACGCGAAGAGACCGTTTGTGCAGAGCCGAGGTCCAAGTAGCTAAAACTAACGGACAGGGCCAGAAGCATTACCACCCCTATGGATAGAGAAATGGTTTTCTTAAAAGGGATTCCGAATACATCGGTCAGCACAGGAATCAAGACAATCCCTCCGCCAAAACCCGAAAGTGCCGAAATTGTTCCGGTAAAACTGCCCAAAACGGGATAAGACCATCTACTCTTTTGTATCCTGAGTTGTTGGGTTGAGGTTTCCACTTTGGGTTTAAAAAAAAGGAATTGTATGCATACTGTCAGTACTAAAAAAAGAAATAAAATATCGAAATAGACTTTCGAATACCAGGTAGCGGATTTTATCGACTCGGAAATCAAAAATGCTGTGACCGCAGCTGGAATACCGATCATGAGAATTCTTTTTGGGTCGAGATTCTTTAATCTATAATGTTTCAGGACTACTGCAAGACCGTTGAAAACGGTTATAAAAAGCGAATGGGCGATAATGTACTTGACCAATTCTTGACCTTCAAAACCAAAAGGGACCAAAACGAGATCAAGTGCGGGAATCAAGATAATATTCCCCCCAGTTCCCATTAATCCAGAATAGAAGCCGTTCAGAAGGCCAACGAAACACAAAATGATAAAAAGAGAGAGGGTCATTATGGTATTTGTCTACTTAAAGATATTTCAAAAGCGTTCAAAAACAGGGGTTTTTCAAGACTATTTGAAAAAGACCCTGAAGCTTTCACCATATTGGTTCAAAAGGGGCCGGCAGCTAATTGTTTTAATGTAATCGTA
Organism: uncultured Allomuricauda sp.; assembly: GCF_937884665.1. Taxonomy (GTDB): domain Bacteria; phylum Bacteroidota; class Bacteroidia; order Flavobacteriales; family Flavobacteriaceae; genus Flagellimonas. The sequence continues at coordinate 38,507 of NZ_CAKZYF010000193.1, forward strand.
GTGTTGGTTTTCTTTAGAAAAGCATACAATCATTTAATTCATCCCATAAAAACCTGGAGGAATCATTTATCTTTCTCTCCATGCTGTCAGAATACCAGTGTCAGGCAATTAGCTTAAGCTGTTCGGATTGGGAAGCCTTTGTTCGAAGGCTTTGATATTTTCTAAGGTGGTCAAGGTTATTTCCTCCATAGCTTCTTTGGTAAAATACGCCTGATGGGAGGTGATCAAAACGTTGGGAAAACTGTTCAGTCTCAAGATATCCTCATCTTCAATAACCGTTTCTGAAAGGTCTTTGAAAAATAAATCTTCTTCCTGTTCATAGACATCAATGCCAAGGTACCCAATTTTTTTGCTCATCAATGCATGAATCGCGGCTTGGGTATTTATCAACGCTCCTCTACTTGTATTTATCAGCATAACACCGTCTTTCATCACTTCGAGGGAATCTTTATCAATAATATGCTTTGTCTTATCGGTTAAGGGGCAATGCAGGGAAATAATATCGGAAGTTTCAAAAAGATTGTTGAGCGATACGTAGTCAATGCCTTGATTTATAAGTGTTTGGGATTCATTTACATCAAAGGCGACAATTTTGCACCCCAGGCCTGTCATGACCTTGCAGAAAGTGGAACCGATTTTTCCCGTTCCTATCACACCTACCTGCTTTCCGTGGAGATTGAAACCCATAAGTTTGTTCAAAGAAAAGTTTCCTTCCCGAACTCTATTATAGGCTTTGTGCGTTTTGCGGTTTAAGGTAAGAATGAGGGCCAGGGTATGTTCCGCAATGGATTCTGGGGAATAGGCAGGTACACGGGCCACACTGATTTGATTCGCCTTTGCAGCCTCCAGGTCCACGTTGTTGAAGCCCGCACAGCGGAGAGTGATAAGCAGGATACCGTTTTTTGAAAGATGTGGCATCATGTTACGGTCTATTACATCGTTCACAAAAATGCATATTGCATCAAAACCCTTGGTGAGATGCGTGGTTTTTGGATTTAGTGCGGTTTCGAAGTATACAAATTCAAATCCATACGCCTTGTTGTGGGTTTCAAAGTATTCCTCATCGTAAGGCTTGGAGCTGAAAAACGCGATTCTCATTCGGTCGGTCTTTTTACGTGTTTTAGTCGTTATAGGCCCATTTCAGTTCTGCGCGATAATAATCAATTTTTTCGTCTTCTTCATTCAATTTGATGGCGTGGTTAATCAGCTCATACTGAAATCGAATGCCTTCAAACTTGTTCTGTACCACGCTAAGATACTCTCTAATGATAAAAACAATATCATCGGATAGCTGGGCAAAATGAGCTATGAGTTCTCTTTGTTCTTTAATCGTTTTAGGGTACAATTTAACAACTACTGGAGGCTGCATGTGCCCGTTCAACAGTCTTTGCCAGGTTTCGCGATAACTGTAAGTAATGGTCACCAAATCGCCGTGAAGTACCAAACGTTGAACGTATTCTGTTTTCATCTTTTTTTACAAAGATACTTTACAATTTATTTTGTTTAATAATTTTTGAATTACTTTAAACAAAAATTAATATTTTAAGCTTTAAGATGTTTTTCTTTAGGTCATATCCCAAAAAGGGAGGGAGCTTGCCCATAGCATCCTTTTACTTTCAAAACATATTATTGGAAAAAGAAAAATACTTGTGTCCTGGACTTTATCAAAAAGCTAGAGGGTGTCAAGAACGTAATGCGGTATCCTAAGCTTATCTAAGGTTAAAACTGTTCTGGGGGAAATGGAGAGATCGTCGTGGTAACACCTTTGAAAAGTGCATGGATTTTTAATCTAGATATTGGGGAAGAATGATAGACTAAATGGGTTTCTGGTTATTAACGCCTTCGGTTGGACTCGCGCTCCAATAATTCGTCATCTTCCCAGATTCCACTGGCCACGATATCTCCTTCTGTCCCATAAAAAATGCCTTTTCCAAAACGTTCGTCATCTTTCCACTGGCCTACATATTTTTCACCATTGGGCCAAAAGTAAGTGCCCTCACCTTCTCGTTTATCATTGACATAAGCTCCTTCATAGGATTGACCATCAGGCCAATAAAACGTGCCCTGACCATGCCTTTGGTTGTTTTTCCATTGGCCTTCGTAACGGCTTCCTGTACTTAGCAATGCGACTCCCATGCCATTCGCTTTTTTGTTCTTTACTTCCCCAACGTAGTGTACAAGACTGCCTTTGCTTGTTGTAAAAGTAAGGTACTGTCCATTCGCTTTTTTTCGCAGTTGTTTTTGAAGTCGGGATACCTGGGCACGCATTTTCTGGAGGGCAAATCCTAAAGAATCCATGGTATTGATTTGATTGGCACTCAATTGGATTTTTTCGTTAGTTAAGGTATCCAAATCCCGGGTTTGATTGGAATCGATAGGTCTTTTTTGTGACTTAAGGGCCAAAAATGCCTTGGCAAAAGCCATACGCAGTTCAACCGCAGCACCGTCACTATGGGTTTCGGGATCGTGGCCTTCACTGTAGGATTTGAGGGCGTTGTCATAGTCTCCGCGGATTACCAGGGAATCACCTTGTAGCAGCGCTTCGTGCATCTCTAAACGCGAGACCAACTGTTGTGTCTTGTCCCGATTGGTTTCCAATTGATTTTTTAACTCTTTGGAATGCATTCTGAAATAAACGGCCATAGTCCCCATAAACAGGGCAAGGGCATAAGCAATTACAAGGGTCGGTTTCTTCATGATTAAAAAGCCATATAGAGATGTACGAGATTAATCGTTGAAATGGATGGATGGTAACTTATTTTTAACCTTTCTAAAATCTGGGGAAAAATACATGTGAAACCGAAAAGTCCAATTTTGCTTATAGATTCCTCCATTTTCCAAGGTTTGCCCCGTGGAGTACATCATTCCGGCAGCAAAGGTCAACCTTGGATTTATAATATATCCCAGGGTTGTGGTTAGGCGTAAATCTTCCATGGGACTGGCCACTACAGCCTTTCCACTCTGCATAATGAGTTCAGCTTCTGGGGAGACATAAAATGTGCCCGGTTCAAACTTGTAGTTGTTCAGTGGTACTTTTGCGCGCAACATATACCGCCATCGGTTGCGAAAGATAAAATTGCTGTTTTCTGCAAAGCCCTGGGTCCACCGATGTTCTATTCTTATCCTATGATAAAACATGGTACTTCCCAAGGGCATGGCGAATTGATACTGATGCCAAATACGCCACTCCGGTACCACGCTGCGATCTTCCGAAGATTCATCCGTATTAAAGTTGACCCGCAAAACCCCACCCAAACTCGCATTGAACTTTTTGGAATAAATGTACCCAATGGCATGTCGGTTATATATTTGGCCAATTTGACCTATGAAAGGGGTGTTTTCGGTTTCTTCAAAACGAAAATGGGTCTGCGCATCCCAGAAGAGTCTTTTCGAAATACGGATATTTCCATAGGTGTTAAACCAGACCCTTCCTTCCGCCTCCTCAAAATCAGATTCTTCCGGCAGTACGTTTTCTTCTAGAGCATATATATGAAAACTGCCCATGAACACTAGCATAAGAACTATTGTGCAGTTCAAACCAATACAATTTTTCAAAATGCTGGGGTTTTTAGGTTGGCGGTCACGCCCAACAGTTCCAATATAGTTTCAGGGTCTTGTTCTTTTCTAAGTTTTCGTTCCAGCTTTTTAGTGGGTTCCTCCCTCAGTTCTAAAAGACGGGACTGGACTTTACTCAGCACGTTTGAGATGTTTGTTACCTCCTCACAATCCAAAGGGGCCGCAATCTGCTTCAGTAGGTAAGGGACGATGATGTTTTTATAGGCTGATGTGATACGCTTTTTTACATCCTCGTCCATGATGGTGGCTGTAAAGGGATTCCAGATAGCGTCTTGATATGTCTCCTTTATGAGGAGTTCTTTTTCGGGTAATTTTCCTAGGTTTTGAGCCAGTTTGCCCAGGTTTTTTAGGCATAGTACGGCCCTTTTTCCATAGTCCAGTTTGGTATCGGATTCTGGCATTTCAGCATACGTTTTTAACGTCCTTTCCTTGGTTTCCAAAATACCGTTCAGTGCTTCTGTGAGGGCAACTCGCTTTATGGTAAATAAGGTATCCACATTTCTTTCCAAGGTTTTGGTTTCTTCCACCAGTTGTTTTTCCAAGCTTACGAATTGCTGCTGCTTGCGTTCTTCTTTAAGCCAATCGGATAGCTTGAAGGATATCGTGTCCAAACTGTTTTTTGCATAGCGAACCATTTGCTGGATGTTTCCAATATCTGATGGGTCATTGGTGTAGGATTCCTCGGATGTCATTCCCCAATCGTCATACCCAGCTTCGATTTCCGATACCTGTATTCGTTTTTCCGGCAGTCCGTTGGGCCAAATTTCCCGCGCTAATGGAGGTCGCGGTAAAAATTCAAGCATCTCTTCTTTATAAAACCCCAAAAACATACCTGCAGGTTCAAGAAAGTCTTTTTGTAATTTTTCAACGACCTGGTAATAATATTGCGCCTGGGGATTTGAGTGTGCCAAAAGTCCAAATTGTGCATCGCTGAGCAATTCACTGCTTATCCGGATACCGGAATCATAACTTTTTAAAGCATCCTGAAGCTGTACCGCTTCCAAACTATCCAACGGATAAACGGGAACATTGACCTTGAAGCTTGGCATAAATTGGGATTTGCCCAAATCGTTGAAAAAAATATCAATGACTTCATAACGTTCCGCATTCTGTTGCAAAAGCAGGTACATTCCCATATTTTCTGTTTCCAGCTGTGCTTTTTGGTTTTGAAGATTCCACTTTATAAGTTTCAGATATCTTTCATCCAACACAATGGACTTTTTTCTGCTGGAAAGTTTTTCAAAAATCTTGAAGCTTAGGTCTCCATCGGGGGTGGTCTTTTCAATTTTTTCAAGAAGTCCATTATCAAAATGCCAGTTTTCCGAGGGCTCACTTGAAACGTCGGAGTAAACCGACCAAATATCATGTGCAAATCCATTGCGCAAAAAACGTCCAACCAGGGTGATGGAGTCATTCTCAATTTGAAAGCTCTTTTGGGGGATGCCGGTTTCGTATGATATTTCGCTTTTAAATAGGACTTGACTTACTTCCGAATTCTCAATCTTTGAAATTTTGTACGTCCAATCTCCGTCTGGTTTTCCATTTGATAGATTACCGAAGGCATCGTGCTGGACTCCACTTACGTTCACCCGGTATTGATACCCTACCACTTGGCTGGCCTTATTGGAACTGAATTCCCCGAACTGGAATTTCCAGAATCCTACTGGGAATCCTTCCTGAAATCGACCGGAAAAAGAAAAGAAGCTGTCCTTTGCCTTCAACAAGGCATTGACGTTGGACTTGTACATTAAGAAAGCACCATCTGGAATGGAATCGCCATCCACTATTTTGAAAGGATATTCCGCAGTTCCCGTAAATCCTCCAATACTCCGTTTTCCTGAAAATAGTTCGGTCTGTGCATACCCCGAGCGATAGCAAAACAGCGCAACAAGCATCCAAAAAACCAAATGCGATGGGAAATAGCGAGATGTCATACGTAGTAGATACTTTACGGTTGAATCCTTTCTCTTCAATCGGATGAAAAAGATACCCTTTACTTACGTTTAAAATGCCGTTTCGGTCTTTGATACCCCAAAAACATGGGAGGCATTACAAAGGCAATAAAAAAAGCGCGGACCTTTTCCATTTTTACCGGATTGGCCATACGTTTTTATATCGCATTAAATCCGGTAATGTCCCTTCCGGTAATGAGCAAGTGCATTTCGTGGGTACCCTGGTAGGTGATGAGTGTCTCAATATTCATGAGATGGCGCATTATGGGATAGTCACCTGTAATTCCCATACCCCCTAGAATCTGACGGGCGTCTTTTGCTACACCTTGCGCCATGGAAACATTGTTCCGTTTGGCCATCGAAATCTGTTGATAGTTCGCTTTACCCTCATTCATAAGGACTCCCAGCTCAAAACATAATAATTGTGCCTTGGTAATTTCTGTGATCATCTCGGCTAGTTTTTTTTGTATCAATTGGTTGCTACCGATGGGTTTTCCAAATTGAATCCGTTCTCGCGAGTATTGCAAGGCAATTTCATAACAGTCTTGGGCAATTCCAATACTTCCCCAAGAAACGGCATAGCGGCCTATGTTCAAGCATTCGTATGCATCTTTAATGGACCTACTTTTGGGCAGTAACTGACCTATGGGCATTTCGGCCTCGGAAAAAATAAGCTCACCGGTGTTGGATGCCCGGAAGGACCATTTATCGTGAATGGTGGAAGTACCAAAATTGGTTGTTTTCTTGGTATCAACAATCAATCCTTGAATCGCATTAGAAGCATTTTTGGCCCAAACAATGGCCACATCGCATTTTTCGGCATTGCCTATCCAAAGTTTAGAGCCGTTGAGCACAATTTTATCCTTGGTAGTTTGAAAATGACTGTGCATCGCAGCAGCGTTGGAACCGTAGTTGGGTTCCGTTAAACCAAAGGCGCCCAAATACGCGCCCGAAGCCAACTTGGGGAGATAGTATTGCTTCTGTTCTTCGGAACCGAAACGATGGATTGCGTACATTACCAGAGAGGTTTGAATGGAACTCAATACCCGAATTGAAGTATCTCCTCTTTCCAATTCTTGCATCATGAGGCCATACGCGATGTAATCCGCACCTATCCCGCCGTATACTTCGGGGATGATAAGACCAAATCCTCCTATCTCGGCGAGCTTTTCAACAATATCGTCCAAAACCCTTCCCTTTTTAAAGCTATGCTCAATTTCAGGTTTTATTACGCTTTTTACCCACTGAAAGGTAGACTCTCGAATAAGGCGCTGTTCATCTGTGAGCTTTCTGTAAAGTTGATAGTAGTCTGTTGAAATCCCCATGACAAAGTTTTTATAAAATTAATTATTTAGAAAGAGTCTAAATAGTTAATTTTACATAAAAGAATGTACATGGATACTATCACTTTTCAACTGATCAACTCCAAAGTCGAGGATTATATGACCACTGGTATCCGTATTAACCAGTGTGATTTACGGGATATATTGTCTTCTTATGAAATAGAACAGGTAACTGATTACGAAGATTACAATATGGTGGGAGCTTATGAAGGGATTTCTGCCTTTATCGCCTTTCATTTGCACAGACACTTTTTAAAAGAAACCGTAAACGAGTATTTACAATCCGATAATCGATATACCCTCTTTGAATACGCCCATTCGGGCATTCCCGGAGAACATACCGTAGCCTGCCATATCCATATTTATGAAGATAGGGTGGAGTGGACCAATTTCATCAATTGTTCCATATTCCTCAAGAAGTGTTTTGCATATCCCGAACTAAAATTTTGTTTTGACCGTCAACAGTATGAAAAGGCAATTGAAGAAATTACCATAAATGAAATCAAGAGGCTCTATACCTAGTTTTTGAAAAATGGTGGTCGGATCGCTGCAAAATTTAGTCCATTTCGTAAGGATATGTCACCTAGTATATGCGTAGCGAAAAACCCGGAACATTTTATGAAGCACTTTGGCAATGCCCGTGATACATTCTACAAATTTGGACAGTTTTCAACTATCTAGGGTCCTTAATATTAATTGAAAAAAATTAGCTATGAAACAACCAAAGCACAGTACGAATATTTCAAACGTTCTTGTCATCGGAAGTGGTGGCGCAGGCCTACGTGCTGCGATTGAAGCCAAACTATCTGGAGTAGAGGTCATTGTAATTGGAAAAAGACCCAAAGAGGATGTGCACACTGTTCTGGCCGCAGGAGGTATTAACGCGGCATTCGGCCATGTGGACCCACAAGACTCTTGGCAACAACATTTTGCCGATACCATGATTGAAGGGTATCACTTATCTGAACCAAGAATGGTAGAACTTATGGCCAAAGAAGCTCCCGAGCTTGTTCAGGAAATTGAAGGCTGGGGAGCCAATTTTGCCAAACTTGAAAATGGTAAAATAGATCAACGCTTTTTTGGAGCACACACGTATAGAAGAACCTGTTATTCTGGAGATTACACAGGACGTTCCATACTGAATACTCTTTTAAAAAAGGCCCGGGAACTGAAAATACCTATTCTTGATTCTCAGTATGTCACGGAACTTTTGGTACATGACCATCTCTGTTTTGGCGCAATGACCTTTAACATCAAAAATGGCGAACGCACCGTATTTTTAGCAGATTCCACGATTTTGGCGGCCGGAGGGCATACGCGTATTTGGCGAAAAAGTTCCTCGCGAAGAAATGAAAATACCGGTGATGGTTTCTACTTGGGACTAAAAGCGGGATGCGTTCTTACAGATATGGAACTGGTACAATTCCATCCCACTGGAATGGTGATTCCCGAAGAAATAGCAGGAACCCTGGTCACTGAGGCGGTTCGCGGTGAAGGAGGGTACCTTATTAATGGGAAGGGCGAGCGATTTATGGAAAAGTATGACCCGGAGCGCATGGAGCTTTCGACCCGTGATCGTGTGGCCATGGCAAATTATTTGGAAATAATCGAAGGGAGATCCACTCCAAATGGAGGGGTTTATTTGGATATCAGTCATCGGGAAAAAGACTTTATCATTGAAAAGTTACCAAGAATGTATCGTCAATTTTTGGACACGCTTATGATAGACATTTCTGAGAAACCAATGGAAGTGGCCCCTACTGCGCATTATTCCATGGGAGGTATTTCCGTAGATGCAGATACCCATGGGACGGGCATAGAAGGTCTTTTTGCTGCTGGAGAAGTAACCGGGGGCCTTCATGGTGCCAACAGACTTGGCGGGAATTCGTTGGCGGAAATCCTTATTTTCGGTAAAAGGGCCGGTCATCATGCTACGCAACGTTCTTTGACCTTGGATGTGCAACATCGGTCCAGAAAGGTCATCCAAAAGGCCCACGACAAAATAGACGGCTTTCTTAAAAACGGCAGTGAGGTGGCAAGACCGTTACAGCGCGAACTCCGAAACATTATGTGGGAGCACTGTGGAGTAGTGCGAAGCGAGGAGAAATTAAAGACCGGACTTAATTTGGTAAATCAGCTGAAGGATTCGCTTGCCTTGTTGGATGTACGACCTGATTCCGAAGGCTACGAAGATTTGATGTTGGCCTTTGACCTGGAAGGTGCACTGATGGCAGCCGAGGCGACAATGCTCGGTGCAAGAGCCCGAAAGGAAAGCCGAGGCGCACACCAACGCTCGGATTTTACGCATACCGATGACGAGCATCTTTTAAATTATACTGTTACTTTGAATACTAATGGCGACTTGAACTTAAGCAAGAAGTCATTGGATGTAATGGAAGAGCACCTAAAAGCCATAATTGACGATACTACAGAAATAAGCGATTTTAAGGGGATGTTGTTGGAGTGAATTCTGAGATAGAAAGGGTTAGGTTTAATTCGCTTAAAAAGCTATCAATTTAATTTTTGAGCAGTTGTCTCGCTTTATTTACCATTGCGATTAGAGCCGGTCTAAATTCTTGGGGGCTTTCCAGTTTTTTTTCAAAAGGTAGTGTTATGTACTGCTCTTTTTGGTTTGGAAGATGAACGAGCAATTCCATCCCACTGGAATGGTAGTCCATGACGGTTACGTCCTCGACGTCTCGAAATGGGGTCAACGTTTTTACGATTTGAATCATTTCCAACCTGTGGTCCTCGTTTACGTGGTTTATGGCATAGTCCACAAATTTGCGATTATCAAAAGGTTCTTTCATTTCATTTTCGGATGGTTGTCCTGTTTATTTGATTTCCTTTTCTTGAGCTATCAGGATTTTATTCGATATTCAGGCCATAGCCTTGTACTCTTCCTGTAATTGGACCAGCCACTTTTCAATTTTTTCCGGAGTTTTTTGGGGTTCGTTGTCCTCATCTAGGGCAAGACCATAGAAAGTGCTGTCATCCTTTAGTCCTTTTGAAGCACTAAAATCATAATCTTCACTGGGCCAATTGCCAATGATGGTACCTCCGTTCTCTAAAATTACTTCAGAGAGCATGCCTATACCATCCACGAAATAATCATCATATCCCAATTGGTCCCCAAGACCAAAAATTGCAACAATTTGCTCCGTGAAGTCTATGGTCTTGAAGGTGTCAAAATAGTCTTCCCAATCACTTTGCAAGTCGCCATCATACCAGGTGGAAAGACCGATGATCAATAAATCAAACCGGGTAAAGTCTTCAACATTGGCATTACAGACCTCTATTACCTCTATATTTTGCGCCTCGATTTTAGCCGCTAGGTCGTTGGTGATTTCTTCTGTTACCCCCGTATCCGACCCATAAATAAATCCTACTGTACCAAGCATGTGAACGTACCGATAATTAATAAAAATGGATTGTATTATTTTATGGCCTTTACCACGGCCTTTTTCGCTTCTTTGGAAGAACCATCAAAACCATGTACTCCCCCGACCGTAGTGTATTTTAAGACGTACTTTTTATTTGGGTTTATGATATTGTACGCATATTGGCACATCACAGCCGCTTCATGGAATCCGGAGAGGATAAGCTTTAGCTTGCCCTCATAGGTATTGACATCCCCTATGGCGAAAACACCAGGTATGTTGGTCTGGTAGTCCTTGGCATTGTTCACCTTGATGGCGTTTTTTTCAATCTCCAATCCCCAGTCGGCGATGGGTCCCAATTTGGGGGACAACCCAAAAAGTGGAATGAAGTAATCCGTTTTTACTTTTATGCTTTAGCCTTCGTCCCCATTTTGTTTTATGGTAACTGTATCCAATCTACCATTACCGCTAATAGAGACAACTTCAGAGGGTGTATGTAATTTTATTTTTCCTTTTTTGGCCAGTTCGGAAGCTTTCTCCACGGAATCCAAGGCTCCTCTAAACTCATTTCTTCGATGGACCAAGTATACTTCTTCGGCCACGTCAGATAGGAAGATGGACCAGTCCAAGGCTGAGTCTCCACCTCCTGCAATGACCACTTTTTTATTGCGGTACACCTCTGGGTCCTTGATCATATAAGAAACCCCATTATCTTCAAACTGGGTCAAATTTTCCAACTGGGGTTTTCTGGGTTCAAAACAACCCAGACCTCCGGCAATCACAACAACCGGGGCATTGTGCTCTGTTCCTTTATCGGTTGTGACCGTAAACGAGCCATCTTCCAGTTTCTTTAAAGTTTCAGCGCGTTCCCCAAGAGTGAAGCCAGGTTCAAAAGGTTTGATCTGTTCCATTAACCTATCCACCAAATCTCCAGCGAGTATTTCCGGATAGGCTGGAATGTCGTAAATGGGTTTTTTGGGATAAATTTCGGCACACTGTCCTCCTGGCATCGGCAATGAATCAATAAGATGGCATCGCAGTTTCAACAATCCAGCTTCAAACACGGTGAAAAGACCTGTTGGTCCGGCACCTATGATCAGCATATCTGTCTTTATCATAGTACTTCTTTTCCTTATTCTTTATTCTAACCTTATTGTTCTTTGGTTGTTGTTCTTATCTCGTTTTCTTTGAAATTACAAAGAGGTACAAAGGTATTTTAAAGCTTCCAATGATAACCCCAAATGGATTAAAAACCTAAAGAAAACCGAATGTTTTCATTGCGTTACAAGTTTTTTAACAGCATTTTTCGAATACCGTGGTTTGGTAACAAGTTGGGATATGCTCTTGAAGCATTACCCGTTGCCAATATGTTCATTTTTTATTCCGTAAGTACCTACATTTGAACCTTTGTCATTTTTACGTTTCACCGTTTTTTTAAGGGTCGCCACCAAATATTCATAGGTTGGTCTCACACCGGTATTGTTGGTTGTATTGGTATTCTTTGTTTGAATATCCATGCTGCTGAATGGGGAAGCAGATACCAATTGGGCAAATTCATGGATTGTATAGGAAGCCAACGAAAGGGCAGTTATGGGGGTCTTCTTTACCTCATCCCCTGCCAAAAAAGTAATGACACATCTTCCACCGGGTTTGAGTACCCGATACAGTTCTTCTAGAAAGGCATTCGGTTCTTTCCAGAAATAAATGGTATTAATGGTTAGCACCCGGTCAAAAAAATTATGTACATAGGGAATATTTTGTCCATCATAATAGGAAAAAAGGGCATTTTTTTCGGTAATAAAGTGCTTGTTTTGTATTTGGGCCTCTTCAATATTGGCCCGCGAAGAATCAAGCCCAAAGTATTTTAGCTCAGGGGCTTGTTCCATGAGCAGCGGTAGATGACCTCCCTCTTTTGGACCTAGCTCAAGAACCCTGTTCCTTTTTTTTAGCCGTAGTGCGGCCAAAGAGTCTATGATAATGGTTTTGTTTATCCCATACGTATTCGGTTCTCCGGTACCATCGGTCTGTGGGAAAAAAACATTTTGTTTACTTGCCGTTGTTTCCATATCGCACTCTTTTTAGGTATCTCCAATCCCAGCAATGAGCTCGTTTTGTTGTAGCGTATCGTTCATATCCAGAACGAACAGTGTGCCTTTGATCAAGTCCTCGAGACCATCGAGAATGGGTTTGTCTACTTTCAAGCAAACGTCAACAATCGGATTGATACACCAGATTTTATCCCGTTTCCCCCCACACTCGGGACAATGGCAAGGTTCATAGGATTTTTGAACAGTGCGCAGCAGGTGTTCAATGTCTTCCCTGGACATGAAAATACCGACCGTATCAACGATCAATTGCAAAGTGCAATCTGGATTGGGACTGTGGGATACGCTGTATACCGCCCCTTGATTGTTCTTGTATATGACCTCCATAAATCAATTTCTATAAAGCACGTCAAAATTAATCATTATTTTTAATCAATCTAAATAAGAATAGTTTAAATTTATCTTTTGAAATAAATTTTTTGGCGTCAGGATACGGAGTTTCACAAGCGTTGAAATTTTAAGTGTCTTTAGACATTGATTCTTGCGTCATTTTTTGAATTTCATGGATGAATGCGAATAGGTAGAACTGGTATGGGGAGGATTACATTTCCATTGAATTGTCAATCTATTTAGAGTATATATGGGCCTGGGAATTTTAAAAGAAATAGTCCAATAGGTAATGTGTCATAGTTTTATCATACTTTCTAAAAATGAAGACGGGAGGCTCCTCTATTGCAGAACCTGCAAAGTATACCAACTTTATTTTAATAATCTTTATTTAGAACTTTCGCAAAAGGAATTGGAGACTTTTAAAAGTTATCTTTCGGAGATTGACATTCATTTTTGGGAATCATGTCCCAACAGGGCCGCTTTAAAACGTCGGATTCCCATACCTACCATGCAGCGCAACCTGATACTTACCTTTTGCAAGCAAGAACTTCAATCTTTAAAAGATATTGTTTTTGAAAATACGATAAGTCCTGACAGATCTATTACCGCTTCGGAGATTGACTATCACCAGATTTTGAATTGACAGATTAGAAAAAAGCCCAAAATATGTAAAGAAGGATTTAGGAAATCCACCTGAAAAAGGTAAGGTCAAAAACTTAAGTTTGAGTTAGTTTATGGTAAAGGTCGGAACTGAAGCTAGTTTCCGGCCTTTATGTTTCAAGTTGTTGAATCTCACTGTCCCAAGGGACTTTCCGCTCTAAAGAAACCAGTTCTCTTATTTTAAACTATTCTAAATATAAATTATTGAAAATCAATAATTTGGATTGATTCTTTTTAAAGTTAAGCTTAACTTTAAAAAGATTTAAGTGGAATCAATTCTACCTCATTGAAAAACGGCAATAACTTTGAAATTGTAAAAAAGATACTGGACGAGTATTTGATTCAGCATGGGCAACGCAAAACCCAAGAACGCTACACAATTTTAAAAGAGATCTATGCTGGAGAAGAACATTTTGATGCGGTAACACTGCATTATCACCTATCCTTAAAGCAGTTCAAAATAAGTATGGGTACTATCTACAATAACATGAAACTTTTTGAAAAGGCAGGACTTATTACAAAAAACAGGCTAGACAGACGTATGTCCCAGTATACAAAATCCTTGAAACATAAGTTTTCATGATTTGGAATCCAATTTGGATTTTGACGTTTCCCAGGAAAATCTTCCCTGGATTCCTATAACCAATATACTAACGAAAGATTTCTGAATCCCAGAGGATTTTCTCTAGGCAGGTCACTTGCAGTCCCTGTGTTAAAGTGGTCGAAAATTCAGTTGATTTATAGCGTTGTCTATGGAGAGTTTGCCTGAGTTTTGAGAACTTTTTTTGAAAAACTTTACTTTAAAATAGTATCCATAAAGCGTTCCTTATAGGACCTGCCGATGGGCAGTTTAACCCCCCCAACAAGATAAACTTGGTTTCCTACAATTTTTTCTATCATTTTTAGGTTGATGATATGCGACTTATGGATGCGATGGAAGCTATCTTTGGGAAGGATATCCGACCAAAGCCGCAAGGGTTCACTAGAAAGATATTTCTTATCATTCGTGATGATTTCGGTATAGTCTGAATCGGCTGAAATATTTCGAATCGTACCAACACCGACCTTAATATGCTCGTGACCGGACTTAATATAGATATCTTTTCGGGTATCTCTCCCTGTAGATTCCTGTAAATTTAGGGGTTGCTGTCTTTTCTTGTCCGACGCTTTCGATACTGCTTTTACGAACCGTTGGAATGAAAATGGTTTCAACAAATAATCCGTGACATCGAGTTCGTAGCCTTCCAGAGCATATTCTGAAAATGCGGTGGTCAAGATTACACAAGGTGGATTGGGTATCGTTTTTAGAAAGTCAATTCCGGAAAGCTTCGGCAAGTGGATGTCAAGAAAAAGCAAATCAACCGCCTCGGACTTCAAATACGCCATGGCCTGTATAGCATTGGAAAAAACACCTTTCAATTCCAAATAACCCAAGTCTTCAATATATTTTTGAAGAATGCGCTGTGCTGGTGGTTGATCTTCAACGATGATGCATTTCATTTCCCTTGTATTGCGCTTAATTCCATCGACAAGTCCACTTCGTACGTACAATCCCCTTCGGTAATTTTGAGCCTGTGTTCATTCGGATAAAGGAGTTGTAAACGCTTTTTTACATTCGTGAGTCCAATCCCGGATTCCACCTTATAAAGACTATCCGTAGCCTGATGGTTGTTGATGCACTTGAAGTGCAATGTCCCATTTTTCATGGACATATCCACTTGGATTTTGATATTTTCACTTAGTCCAGCCTGACTGTGTTTAAAAGCGTTCTCAACAAATACGATCAAGATTAACGGAGCAATTCGATACCCCCTTTGTTCAACATGATTTGTAAAATGAATCGTTCCTCTGTTCTCAATTTGTAATTTGTTCAGCTTGATAAAGTTATGCAACTGTTCAATTTCTTTTTCCAGGGGGACATATTTTTCTTTGCATTCGTAGAGCATATATCGTAAAAGTCCGCTCAGCTCCAAAATGATTTCCGGGGTTTTGGGCGAGCTTTCCAAAGCATATGAATAGAGATTGTTCAAATTATTGAAAAGAAAATGCGGATTTATCTGCGACCTAAGGAACTGTAATTCGCTTTCCTGCATCGTACTTTTTAGTTCCTCGATCTGTTGTTGTTTTTGTAGGGCGTCCCAACCAAACTTAAAACCGGACAATATCGTAATGACTGGAAGCACGCCCATCAAGGAAAAAACTACTCCTGGGAATGTCCTTGCCCTTCGGGTCCCAGAAAAGAAAATCTGCTCCAATACTAATTCCTCAAGTCCTATGACCAGGACAACGATCAAAATGACGTACCCGAAAAACCATCCGTATTTTTTTACGTATAAAAAATTGGGCATCAACCAATATCCGATAAATAGCGCCGCAACCACATGTGTAGAGAAAAGTGCGATTTGGGAAATACGAACCCCTGGATTTTCGCGGTCATACGAATAGAACAGGAAGACCACAATAACCAGCACTAGTTGGAAGATAATCTCTTTTCTATTGATCGACATAAGGGTATCCGTGTAGACCAAAAGTATTCGTATTGGGGCAGCTATGAAAATGATATTCTGCAAACGACATCTTTTCAACTGCAAACCACAAAGATTCGTTAAACATTTTCTGCAGGGGTTGTTTGGGGCGTAATAGCGGTCGTTCACGGAAAAAGATTTCACAACAGGTTAGTTATGGTCCATTTTTGCTAAAAATTGACTCGGATGAAAATCGGAACAGCTTTATTCCCAATCACACTGCTATCTGCCCTCCTTTTCTTTTGGGATACCCGTGCGCAAGAGGGAAATGTCACCTATATCGGAAAGGTGGTTGAGAAAAATTCAGGTCAGGCTGTGGCCTATGCAACTGTAATGGTCGCGGATAACGATACCAAAGAGGCCATTACCGGTACCACTACACTCGAAGACGGTAGCTTTTTGCTGGAAACCAACGCCACCAATTACTATATAGAAATCAGTTTTATTGGATTTGAGACCAAAGTGATACAACCGGCATCCGGCAATTCAAAAACGGTTGACTTGGGTACGGTCCTGGTTGTTGAGGATGCGCAGCAGTTGGAGGAAGTAGTTGTTGAAGGCGAGGTGTCACAAACTATTTTTAAGCTGGATAAACGGGTGTTTAATGTTGGGAAGGATTTAAGTACCACAGGCGCGAGTGCTTTGGAAGTACTCAACAATGTTCCTTCTGTCAATGTGGACATAGAAGGTCAAATCAGTTTAAGGGGCAGTCAGGGCGTACAAGTACTCATAAATGGCAAACCATCTATCATGACCAGCGATGAAAACAACGCCCTGGGCACAATAACTGCCGACATGATTGACCGGGTTGAGGTGATTACCAATCCTTCTGCGAAATATGATGCCGAGGGTACTTCGGGGATTATCAATATCGTCATCAAAAAAGAGGAGCGTGAGGGACTCAACGGCTCCATTTCAGTGAATACGGGAGCCCCCAACAACCAGAGCATAGGGGTAAGCCTAAATAGAAGAACGGAAAAATTCAATCTGTTTGCTCAACTTGGAGCAGGTTATCGCGAGTTGCCCAACGAGATCACGGTTCGCAATACAGACCTGACCACGGGAAACGTTATAGTATCCAACGGGGAGGAATTTAGAAATGAGGCCTTTTACAACTTCATTTTAGGAACGGACTATTACTTTAGCCCGAGTAGTGTGCTTACGCTATCCGGAAACTTCTCATTAGAGATAGAAGACCAGCCTTCAACAACCAACTTTGCCGCATTGGACGCCGCCGGTAGTATGACATCGGAATGGGAACGAACCGAAGTCACTGATGCCCGAAATCCAAAGTTTCAGTATGAACTTCAGTACAAAAAGGATTTCGAGGATAATGAAGAGCACGATTTGATTTTCAGTGCCCTGGGCAATTTTTTTGGGAAAGACCAGAGCTCTGAGTTTTTAGATAGCACTATTTCCGGGGAAGACCGCGATGCCGAGCAGAATACACGTACCGACTTTCAAGAATCTGTATTTACCTTCAAACTGGATTACACCAAGCCATTTTCCAGTAAGCTCTCTATGGAAACTGGGGCCCAATACATCTTAAATGAGGTGAGCAATGACTTCGAAGTCCAGGATTTGGTAAACGGCGTGTTCGTTACCGACCCTGGACTTACCAACGTTTTCGAATTCGACCAAAATGTATTGGGTATTTATGGGACCGTAGCTTTCGAGAGTGAAAAATGGGGCATAAAAGCCGGAATGCGACTGGAAAATACTGAAGTGGGCACTTTGTTGGTCAATACCAACGAATCAAATGACCAGAATTACACCAATCTTTTTCCCAGTGTGCACAGCTCCTACAAGTTTTCGGAAAAGGTCTCTTTGCAGGCAGGATATTCCCGAAGAATTTATCGTCCAAGGCTTTGGGATTTGAATCCGTTCTTCAATATTCGAAACAACTTTAACATCAGACAGGGCAATCCAAATCTTTTGCCTGAGTTTACGGATTCCTATGAGGTAACCGGTATTTTTTTCATTGGCAAGACCCCCTTGAATCTAGGGTTTTATCATAGATATACAGAAGATATTATTGAGCGTATTTCTTTTTTTGCGGACAATGTGAACATTACCCGTCCTGAAAACATTGGAACCAATAGTGCTTGGGGACTTGAGTTTAACTCAAAATACAGCCCGGTCCAATGGCTTACATTTAACGTGGATTTTAATTATAACACGTTTTCCCGTCTCGGTAGTTTTGAGGATACTGTTTTTGATTTTACAGCAAATCAATGGTCATCCAAACTTTTGGCCAAAGTAAAAATACCTTGGGACATCGATTTTGAGACCACGGGAAATTATCGGTCTGCCTACCAAACGGTTCAGGGTGAAATTAATGATATCGCTTTCTTGGACTTTGGCCTCCGAAAAAAAATTCTGAAGGGCAAGGCAGTTTTGAATTTGAGCGTACGTGATGCATTTGCTTCCCGCATTCGAGAAAATGAAATCGCACAAAATGATTTTGAGGTGTTCAACCGAAGTTTTAGGGCCAGGTTTGTGTCCTTTGGATTTAGTTATGGATTTGGAAAGGGAGAGGCCATGCAATATTCAGGGAACAGGAGAAGGTGAAGCAATAGTTCGTTGGACCGATGGATATTGTGTTCCGAGATACATGGGCCCCTTATACTCAGTAAACCCGGGACAAAACTTTTATTTGGGTGATTTCTTTTACCGCTCGATACGTTTTCCTGTTTTACATTTTTACAGGCAAGCGGAGCTTGTAAGATATTGATTAAAGGGGTTTGATTAGCTAAATATACCTAACACCGGAAATAATTGCCTCTGTACCCTTACGTTTTTGGAAAGGTTATGCATAAAGTGGTCATTTGGCTTTGAGTATGGATATTCAAAAATCAACTATGCCCTAAGAAGCCTAGGATTTGAGACGGTTTGCGATACATACATTTTCTCAATAAGTTTAGTATATCGGTAGCGTATTTAAAAAATCATATCCAACCCATACCGAATACCTTGTAGATTTGAGAAATCTATATCCGATTTACTTCACCACAAAGGCTACTTTCCCCAACCTAAAAAAGACAAATACCTTCCTGGTGGGACAATAAATATTGTTTTTGCACCTACGGACAACCCAAAATACATTCATGATAATAGAACCGTAAGACAAAGCTGGAGTGTAGAGATGTCTGGTTTTCTGGTGTTTTAAAGTATTATAACAACATCAGTAGCCAACCTGAGGAAATGATGGAGCCGGTTTTTAAACCTGGAGCAGGTTTTTCTTTGGTACATTCTACCATAAAAAGAACCACCGCTCCACAATAAAGGCATCCTAAGCAAATTAGTACTGACCCCAATTTTTCACGTTTAATAGTTGTGGCTGCATCAGACCAATAAACTTAAATATTTTTGGAGTGTTTGGGAGGCATAAAGGAAAAAGAAAAGGCTTTGGGCTTCAAGAGTCATATACATGCATGAGTGAGGAAGTGGACTCTCTTATTGTCGTCTATCAAATTAAATATATCTAGGTTCCTCATAGCTTCCAAAGTAGGCCAATTCCGCCATATTGATTGGTGTACCCGCGAAACGAGCGAGAAGCTAAATCGACGGTATTCGTTTCCCTAAAGCGACTGTAGGCTGTCCCTGTAAACAGCAAGTTTTCAATAGGCAATTGATGTTCAAAACGAAGGGAAAAATCCATATATTGGTAAGTTAACTTTTCTCCTTGGGAACCTGGAGCTGTTATTTCTGTATAATCCCGTATGAAATACTTCGCAAAGGCATTGAATTTGGTCTTTTCGTTATCGAACCGCAGTCTAATTCCCGGACCGTATTGATTAAAACCGGAACGTTCTTCAAGTCGGTCAAAACGTCCGTAATAGGTAAATTGGGGTTCTAATTCCAAATAGTTGCCCAAGGGCAGTTCGTAAAAAGCTACCAGTTTAGCATAGTCCCAATCACGCTGCCCATCCTGGGGACTATCTTCGGCATTAAAGGTTTTGTATAGACGCTTTTTGTAGTACGCGGTAAAACCGAAAGCATGCTCGTAACGACTTGGTCGATATTCTTGTTTGGAGCCCAATTGCAGTCCATATTCATTAAATTCCAGGTCACGTATCCCAAAAGCATCAAAATCCTTGAAATTGTAAAAAGCTTCAACAGTAGTTTTGTTAGCTTTGAAGGGTTCAAATGCCAATCCCGTTGCCCCTCCATAGTTGGTATATCCCAATGGATTCACTAGAATATCCTGGGCACCATCCAATCCTTCTCGATTCATTCGTTGAAAATTGGCCTCAGCCAAAAACTTGGTCTTTTTAGAAAGCTTATAATCATATTTCACAGAGGATGTCAAGCTCCAATAACTATCCGAAGAATTTTCTTGAAACAAACGCGCATAGGGCGCGATGGAAGTACGAAGGCGATGTTTCTTCCATTTGTAGCGATAATCATAATCCAAAAATAGGTCCACATACCCGCTACTGGCAATCAAGTCGCCCTCATTTAATAATACATCGTTGATTATTAGCTGATCTGGACTCTTAAAGTAATTGTATTCGTAACCCGTTTGGGTACCCACTTCAAAACGATGTCGTTCTTGACCAGAGCAAAGCGAACTGATTAAAACAAGAGAAAACAAAAGTGTATTTTTCATGATCATCTTTTTGGATTTATGATAAAGTGGATTGAAGTCCACATTTGTTGACAAGTTGAATTCCCAAACCAGGCCGTACGTTCACCTCCATAATTTGGGGGCCTTTGACTTTGTCAATGACCAAATCAATTCCCAAATACTCCAAGGGAAAAGCTTTGGCGGTTTTTTTGGCCAATTGGACCATGGTAAACCAATATGGAATCTTTTTTCCGTTGACTCGGGCCGTATTATCCGGATGATGGTTTGAATAGTTTTTCCCATCGAACACCTGTGTCAGGGTGCCATATTTCATATTGACGCCTATACCCACTCCCTTTTGGTGCAGGTTGGCCTTGCCGTCGGACTTGGAGGTGGGCATACGAAGCATGGCCATTAACGGTTTCCCCTTTAGGGTGATGATTCGAAAATCAGGAACACCTTCATCGTAGATTTCCGCAAAAAATGAATGGGGTACAATGCATTCCTCAATCAAACACACATCATTGGAGGCCATGGAAAATAATCCGGAGATGATACTTGTGATATGCTGAAAAATCTGATTATCCGTAATATTCCGACCACTACTTTGCCATTGGCCATCTTCCCCTTTTTTCAAAATCTTTATGCCTTCACCACCACATCCCCTAGCTGGTTTTATCACCAAAGACTGTTGATTTTGCAATTCAGACCATTTGCTTTTGATTTGGCTTATACGGTCGATGATGGCATAGGTACGTGCACAGGCAATGTTGTTCTCATGAAGAATCATTTTGGATTTCACTTTGTCATCGGCCAAAGTGTAGTGCTTACGCTGATTGTGCGGATAGATAAATTCGATATTGCGTCGATTGAGACCAATAACCCCTTTGGGGTTGTTGACCCGAAATATGTTCCTCAACATGATTATGCGAATTTGGAGTTTAGTAAAGGTTGAAATCGGAGCAGTTCTGTCCATCTTAGGCCTATATATCGACCCAATACCATAGAAGCAGTAATTACCAACAGCAATAACTCAGGAAAAAGAATCAAAATGGCATCCAGTCCCTTTATTGAAAAGAGCAAAAAACAAACTCCTACCGCCAACAAGGTCTGCAGTAAAGTTCCGGTTGCTTTTTGAAACCCATCTTCTACAATCAATTTGGAAAATCGCTCAGCGGATATGGTCAAAATAATGGTCGGAAATAGAGTCAGCGAACTCAACCAAGTAATCCCAAAAGAAACTCCAAAATAGTTTCCCAAGGTCATGACCAAAACCATTAAGGTCAATGAAATGACCAATTTGGGCGTATGCAGCAGTCCCATCGAATCAAACGGGCGACTGATCAATCCCACAAAGAGAATGAGAAAAAGAAAGAGTGCCAAACCAACTGTAAAACCAGTTTCCAATAATGAAAAGGCAATCAAGACGGGAAGGAACACACCAAAGGTGCGAATCCCCACAATGTTTCGCAAGAGGGCCACTACTAAGCCTCCCAAAGGGAGCATTAATAAAAGAAACAGGTTCTTTTTTGAAATAGACTTGTTTCGCACCAGTCCCCAAAGCGAGAAAGCGGTTACTTTTTCAACTTCTTTGGCTTCTTCATTTAGCAAAGGCAGGGATTCTTGTTTCCGAATCTCGTACGAGTAATCAAACTGAATTCCTGGACTATGGGCAATCAAAAATGCATCGCCCTCATGGAGTTCCAAATAGTTTGCGGGCAAATAGGCAAAATGGCCATTCAAAGCATCAAAGGGCACCCAAACCCCGTTTACAAAAAGTTCGGCCCATGCGTGTGAGGTCCGCTTATTGGATTCTGTCAAAATAATACCTCCTTTGATACGGGCCGGGTACCCCAAATTTCGTGCAAGTGCCACAAACAAACGACTTTTTCCATTACAGGAAGCTTCATTCCGTTCCAATGCACTGACCGCATCGGTAAGGGTAATAATCGGTGCCGACGGGATGGCATGAACATAATTGAACAAGGACTGAATGGTGCCTTTATCCGAATCGATGCCTTCCCTTAAACTCTTGGCCAACGTATCAATAGGAGAAGCGAAAACCTGAATGTTTTCCGTTGCGGATAAGTAGGTTTCTATCCCTTCTGGATGGGGTTTAAAATTCTCCGGCAATCCAAAAACTTGACCCTTCCCTTTAAACAAAAAGGAATAGCTAACACTTTCATAGGTGTTTTGAGCTTCACAAATCCAATTTCCTTTGATGTTTGGTCCATCGGCCGAAGTTGAGAAATGAACGGTATTGGGCATAACACTCTTTTGACCAGATATTTGTTGGTGAGGGTTGTTCTTTGGTAAATAGGTTTTTATGAATGTCTTGGCAGTATCTGTTTTAAAAAAGTAACGGTAGGTAATCAGGTAACTTTCATCTGCCCCAAAGGAGTCTTTATTTTTTGACAATAGATTGGTTTTGTAAACAATGGATGCTACGGCCAAAAGACATAATCCAACAAGGATGAACTTAAATTGTTTTGGGACGTTCATTATCAAGATTTTTTTAGTTTTGGTAGTAGAACAGGATACTTTGAATTCACCCTACCCCCTTTTAAAAAATTTCCTTTCATGAGCCAGAAAGAAAATTCAGTTTGTGATAAAAGGGTTTTTAATCAGTTGTTCGATTTGAATTCCGAACCGCTACGCAACTACCTTTATTACCAATGTGGCGATTTACAACAGGCGGAGGATTTAGTTCAAGAAGCTTTTATCAAATTATGGAACAATTGTAAAAAGGTACTTTTTGAAAAAGCCAGAGGATTCTTGTTTGCCGTTGCAAAAAATGCATTTTATAATCAGGTAGAACACCAAAAAGTGGTGTTGAAGTATGCCAAACAACCCCAGAAAACCTCTGAAACCGAAACTCCAGAGTTTCAGTTGGAGGAAAAGGAGTTTATGGAACGCCTGCAGAAAGCCATCGCCAATTTGCCCGAGGGGCAACGTGAGGTTTTTTTATTAAACCGAATGGACCAAATGACGTATAAAGAAATTGCAGAATTTTTGGGGGTTAGTCAAAAAGCTGTGGAAAAACGAATGCACAAAGCGTTGGTGAAATTGCGAAAGACTGTGAAAAATATCTAATTATTAGGGGGGTAGGGTAAAATCAATTTTCCCTGTTCCCTTGATGTATGTAACAAAACTATGTTCGAAGAAAAAGATGATACCATAATGGCCCGTTGGCTCGCAGGAGAGCTAACGGAGGAAGAGCGCGTCGAGTTTGAGGCATCATCGGAATATGCAGAATATCAGCGTTTGGCCGAAGGATTGGACGCCTTTCAAAAACCCATCTTCGATAAAGAGGCGTTACGGGAAAAAGTATGGCATGGTATCCAAAATCAAAAGCCTTCCAAGGTTGTTCGTTTAAAACCCTTGTATTATACGGTTGGTATTGCAGCCTCCTTATTGCTATTATTTGGACTTTTCTTTAATCAGGTTAGTTACGAAACAGATTTCGGGGAAAAGCTGGTGGTGGAATTGCCCGATGGTACAAAAGTCAACCTTAACTCAAAATCCAGTTTAAAACACGACCGTTTCTTTTGGAACGGTAACAAAACAGGGGAATGATTGGGAGAGGCACTCTTTTGTGTAGCTAAAGG
>NZ_CAKZYF010000194.1 GCF_937884665.1 uncultured Allomuricauda sp.
CTTTGGTTTGCGGAACGGGTGGGTAGGTTGTAAAGAAGAAACCACAACATCTCTATTGTGGTTTTTTTAATTCGTTCTTGTTTCCATTATTTTCCTTTTAGCTGGAGTTAATGGATAAACATCCAAAGCTTGAGCCAATTATCTCTTAGACTTCCTGGGGCTTACTCGATTATCCAATTGGACAATTTCTCACGTTACTTTCAGGAGCACAATCCCAAGTATCGCAAAGGTTCATTGTCTCTGCTGCGGTAGGACATCCTCCTTTGATTCTGTTTGTTTGTAATTTCGAAATTACTTTTTTGCTAAGGGATAGTCCTAATTTTTTTGCTTTTTTCATTTTAAAAGTATTTGTAATTAATTTCTTACAAATTAGAAATTAGCCCTTCGTTTTACGGCAAATAACTCACAATTAACTATTTAAAATACTTATTTGGGTAATAGATATTTCTAATGATTAAAGCGAGTAAAGGCGGCTATCAATGTTAGCTGCTATTGCAAGTTTGAAACTTGTGGTTGGCCACGTTCTTAAAATAAAAGCCCCGACAAAATTGTCAGGGCTTTTCTTATATAGAGACTTGAAATTAGGTTATTGCAGTTTAAATGTAATTGGGATACTAAACGGCACTTTTACCGCTCGTCCTCTCTGCTTTCCAGGCGTCATTTTTGGAAGTTTTTTGATGATTCTCAATGCTTCCGCTTCCAAATTTTTATCTGGTCCACGCATTCTGATGTTTCCGATACTTCCATCTTTCTGAATAACAAAAATAACGTTTACCCGACCTTGCACGCCCATTTCTTGGGCAATTTCCGGATAACGGAAGTTTTTACGGATATGCTTTTGCATTTGTTCCTGAAAGCACTTTTTCTTGTTGCTCGCTTTTTCACACCCTGGGAACACGGGCACATCTTCAATCACGGCAAATGGAACAGAAATATCTTCTTCTACTTCCTCCACTTCTACTTCCTCGACTTCCATTACCTCTTCCTCCTGACTGGTTTCCGTAGATTCTATCACGGTCTCCTCTACCTCTTCTTCATCTTCCACGACCTCGATGACCTCAGGCGCTGCCGGCGGTGGCGGTGGCGGTGGTGTTTTGATCTGCTCCGTCATGGGCACCTCCTCATCCAATTGGTCTTCTACATTAAGTGATGTATCATAAATATTGTCCGGGTCATATTTCTTCCACTCCATAGCACCGTACACCAGTCCCAAAACAGCAGCCAGCCCTATCACGAAATAGAGTGAACTGTTTCTGCCCACATCAACTTTTGGATTCTTTTTTAATTCCATTTTCTCAGGTTTAGTATTCGCTAATTTAATATTTAATTTATAAAAAAAGCAATTAAAACTTTCATTTTAACGGCTCTCTTTTGGAAAAATACCACCCTATGGCAAGTCCTCCAAAGCATGCCCCTACTGCGTTGGCAAACGCATCCCCATATTCCGCCATTCTATTTTCCGTCAGTATATGTTGTAATCCCTCAATACCTATGCCGAAGAGCACCGCTTGAATTACCAGTATAAGAACTGAAACATATCGCAGGGGGGACATCGGTTTTCGTTCCCGTAAACTGAGATACCCCAGAACCACAAATCCAAAGTAAAATGAGAAATGTACTATTTTGTCCGCGTACGGGATGTTTACCGAACCGGTATCCAAATCAGAGAAAGAAAATAGGCTGAGCGATGTAATGCACATCATCCAGCCTATAAAAATTATTGTAAAAATCCTGTTCTTAAGCACCTACCAGCGCCTTATACTCTTCATCGCCCATAAGTTCCTCAACTTCGGAGGGGTTGCTTATCTTGATTTTAATCATCCATCCTTCCCCGTATGGATCTGAGTTTACTTTTTCCGGTTCGTCTTCCAGCGACTCGTTGAAGGCGATTATCTCTCCACTCAAGGGCAGAAACAGGTCTGATACAGTTTTTACCGCCTCAACAGTACCAAAGACTTCTTCTTTGTCCAAGGTCTCGTCCAGGGTCTCCACCTCTACGTAGACGATATCCCCCAATTCGCCCTGGGCAAAATCCGTAATTCCCACGATAGCAGTGTCGCCCTCAATTTTGACCCATTCGTGGTCCTTGGTATACTTTAATTCCGCTGGTATGTTCATAATCTCAAATTGTTTTAGTCAGATGACAAATGTAACGGATTGATAATAGCTTATCAAAAAATAGGGTCAACAAAAAATAGTGTACTCAGGGTACCGGGATGCTAGTTTCCAAAATTGTAGCGAAGCGTAAAGCCCGTGTTAATAGTAGTTTGCGGGAAAGCAGTGGATACCGCGAATTCGGAGAAGGAATGATCGTAGAAGAAAAGCGCATTGAAGTTTTTGCTCAACGCATAATCTGCAGTGAATTTGAAGGATACCAACTTTTGACCTGAAGTGATTTGATTGTTATCAATATCCAAATTTCTGATAATGGTAATGTTATCCCGAAGTGATAGATCTGCTTTCAAGTTTAGGTCACCTTTTAATCGGGTCCGCTCGCCCCCAATATTTGTCACGAACTTCACATCTTTAAATCGGTATCCCAATCCCACGGTGTATTCCTGCCCATTGATCTCGGTGAGCAAGCTGTTGTCAAAGCTCAAGGACAAGGTTCTATCCCTCCTCACTTCAGCTAAAAAACTAAAGGAATTTTTCATTTCAAAATCCACTCGGAGTAATGGATTGAACTGATCTGTAAGTACAACGTTATTTATAATATTTTCCGGAAGAAGGTCCCCATTTTCCGGATTTGTCAATGAATTTTGTCTTTCCAGATTGGTTTGGAACGAGTTGATGCTATAAGCCGCTCGATATCCATGACTCAAGGAAAAGCGCTTAAATTTCTTTTTAAACCATCGGTTTTTCATTAATCCCGTATACTTTAGGTTCCAATTGGGAATGGGTATTTGGCGGAAAGCGTCCAAATTTACTCGTTCGGCATCCTGTCCGGTATAGGCAGCAAAAAATGCAGGCAGTAATACCTCCTGTTGTGTTTTTCCGTAGCGCTCGGGAAATCCATCGTCATCCAGGGTTCCGGGAGCCTCACCTCTATCGGCAACCAATCTGTTCGCGATGGTCAACCGATTTTCCTTGAACTCATCGAAGGTCTCGGAATCAAATTCGTCACTTTTGCCAAATACGGTGGCAATCATTAAGGTTGAAATACTAAAGTTTCCAAAAGTGTTCGGTGCCAAGGATTCGTATACTCCATTTTCCACATTGAAATTCTCCTGAAAATTTTCAGAAAACTGTCTGTCAGCTATCAAATCGATGGTCAAATCCTGAGTGGGCTGAGCCGTTGCGGTAATGTTGAGCTGCCTGTTCTTTACCTGTGAAAACTGCGAGTTAAAACCTGAAAAATCGGTAAGCCAACCATTGCGCGCCGCTTCGAATCGAACATCGGACTGACTACCAAAGACAAACCCTAACGTTGGACGGGTGGTTCCCAAAAAACCTATGGACTGCGTATATCCTGGCAATACGGTCCCATTGTTTTCGCTATAATTGACATTTACCCGTTTTACCATGGTCAAGACGTCCACAATTGTATTGAAGGTTTTGCTGGTTTTCTTTTTGGGCTTTTCCTCTTCTCCAGAAGCAGCCCTTCGGGCGGCATCCCTCGGGTTCGGTTGTTGATTGGCGGTCACTTTGCCATCTCGCTTTTTTAAGCCGATATAGTCATAAAATCGTTGCATGGTTAAATTGGCAGTGATATTGTGGGTATTGGCGTTTTGGACCGTATTTATCTGTTCCCCTGGATTTTCCTCTTGGACCACCTCGTTTAAAGCGTCTCCGCCCCTTTGCCAATCAAAATTACTGGTATAGGTATACTGGGCATTTATGAAATTCAAGAAAGGAAACTTGCTAAAGGGCAGTTCGTAGTTCAGTTGCATTTGTTGCGAATGCCGATTGGGTTCACCAACATCGAAGAAACCATCCCAAATGTCCAAGTCTTGATTTATTCCAGAATCCCGATTTCCATCCTCATTAAAAAAGTTCCTTACAATATTATTGTTGGAAGCGGTCAAATTCACACGGAGCGATTTGGTGATGCTGTAATTAAGAGCATACTGCCAATTGAAAAGATAATTGCGCTGTTGCAGCAAAGGCAGTTCAAGAGCTTCCACCCCAGGTTCCAGCACGTCCCTAAACCGTTGCTGGTTGAAGGTACGATTGTAATTTGCGTTGACGGATACGCTTGTTGGGAGCAGATTCAAATTGAGTTCTTTGAGCCATTGCCAGTATTTGCCGTTAAAAACGGAATCCTTTTTCGCAAACGGAGCAACTGTTGCCGGTTTAAAGTTGTGATTGTACACAAAACCAGTGTTTACGTTCTGATCTCTCAGTTCAGCTACTTGAAAATCCCTATGATCCGTTTCATTATAGGAGTAGTTGAACGTAAAATTCTCAATATCAAAAAAGTTCTCCTTGGCTTCTTCTCCTCGATTTTTCCGCACCCCAATCAAGTTTATGCTGGTGCGTTTGGTATAATCCTCAGCCTGCTCCCGGATGGTTTCCGCATCCTGTTCGGTCTCTGCGGCATCTATTCTATCTTCCAATTTCAGGTCGTCAAAAACGGGATCGAACTCTGGGGTGATCAAGGTTTCGGAAATTCCATAATTGAACGGAATCTGTAGACCCCATTTTTTCGGAAATAGTTGTCCTACGTTCACATTGGTGACCACATCGTAGGAAATGGCATCTTCCCTGGAACGCTCATTTGGTTTTTGATCGATGGAGCCGAAACCAGAAGTGCTCCGACTTCCTGTAGCCGTTACGTTGGCAAAGTCGGCCATATTTGCGTCCAAGGCGGCGACCGCGGCCCAACCCCCATTATTGTCCAAACCTGCCAAACGCAGTTCATTGAACCAAACTTCACCCCGTGCGGGAAGGTCATCTCTATTTTTTATACCTACCATCATGGCCCGGATACTTCCCAGAGATGGATTCCCCCGTATCCCAATGCGCAATCTCCCCAATGTTGGTGGCGCAAATTCGTCCACAGGGATTACTTGTCCATCGACCACTTCGTAAAAACGAATCTGATTTAGGGTTTGATCAGCAATACCTTGCGACTTTACCCGGTTCAAATCTGACAAGGCGATATCTATTTCATTGACATCTGGCCAGATATCTTCGGGAGAAACAGAACCAAAAGGAGTAAACTGTAAGGGCAGTTCAATTTGATAAAAGTTTTCCGAAAAATCAGTTCCAATACGCAGAAAACCGACCAAGGGCGTATCGTCATCCGAGTAGTCCCCATTCAATATTTTCTCTGCGTGCATGAACATTTTTATACGTTCATACTGGCGCACATCGATATTTACATTTTTGAAAACACCCCTAGAATCCTCGGACTCCAAATTCTCCACCACAAAAGAAAGTGATTGCTCATTTTGACGGATGATGGTATTATTATTGTTCAGCTGCTCGCGAATAACGCCCGGTGGAAGCACATAAGGAATAGGTTGACGTGCAAAATTTTCCTCAATATTCACGGCGTTCACATCTGTTACTGTTCCATCATCCGATGGATCGTTATCCACATCAGGTTGCAAAGAATTGGTATAGGACCTCCAATCGCCACGTACCAGGTCCAAAGTTGCAAATCGAAGAATGATATCATCTGAAAAACCGGTCATGTACATCCGCATGAAACTTATAGAACGAAAGTCGGTGATTCCTCCAACGGCCTCAGTAAAGTCGGTTAAGGGTATTTTGTATTGAATCCATCGGCGGTTCAGCTCGGTGCCGTTGGGCAATACTCCGGAAGTTCCTTCCCGAATATCGGTTACATATTGGTCATCTATCGTGGTATTGGGCCGAATTTGAATGCGATACTCATAATAGCTATCCACAGTGTTCATGGTCAAATCTCTATCGATATCCTCAACATCGGGCAAAGTGGTAGACCCTCTATTGGTATTGGTCACGGCCACTGGAGAGTTTCCATCCGGATTATTAAAATCAAAATAGCGTTCCAAAATACCTCCTTCTCTATTTAGATAATAGACGTAGTTGTCCAGGGCCGGGTCTTCTGCGGGACCATTGTAAATTGCCTGTTCTTCTGCATCGTTGAGCCCGTCAAAACCGACATCTTGCTGTGTCCTATTGGTTTCATCAGCGTCAAAGGCATATACCAAGGACTGGGTGGAGGGCACCTGTCCCCAAATGGTAGGTCGGGGCACTTCGTTGTTGGTACTTGCCGGAAGTCCGTTCTCATATTGTTTTCGTCCATCTTTGAGAATATCTTCCGTGATATTTCCCAAATTCAATACCAGTTCTCCTACATTGCCTTCATTGGTTTCCCCATCCACATAAGGATCTAACACCCAAAACTGAACAAACTCAACATTGGATTGCTCAAAATTGGTGCTGCTCAAGGGCCGCATGATACCTGCCCATTTTTCGCCAGGCGTCTCTGTAGCAAAACTGGGATTGGCATTGTAAGGTCCTTTATTATTTGGATAATAGACTACGTCCAACGTACCTTGAACCTGGGTTTGTCCTTGCGCTATATCTGTCTCGGTAAATACCTCATCTATGAAAACCCTTCGGGTAGCGTTCAAGGAGATGTCGTTATCACTTAAACCGGACGGTCTCTGATTGGAATAAAAAATTGGGTCTATGGTATACCATGACATTTTTGCCCTTTCAAAGCCAACATCAATATCCGTGCGGTCCTGAAGGAACTCGACCGGGGTACTGGCCAGTGTCCATCCCAAAGATGAACGGATATCTATCAATGCTTGTGCCCCTTCAAAATCATCTAGATAGGTAGTGGTCTCTCCTTCAAAATCTGCATTTTTGGGCGAATTGGGCTGTAAAAAAGCGACTTCTCCCCGAACGGATAAATTGGACGGTACATCCGTATCTATGTTCGGTAATTTGTTCGCCAAACGGGTCAAGAAAGGAATTTCCGTACTAAAGTTTCCATTCAATCCGAAAATGGTGTTGTTCACTGGTTCAACTCCAAAGTTGGATTTTTGGGTCAATGGCCTTTCATTCAAATTTAGAAGGGTAGCACCCAAAAGAAAATTTTCATCGAACTTATGTTCTACATTTATTCCTGTAAACCTTCGGGTTTGTTGCCCGAACACAGCATTGTTTTCTACTGAAATATTGATGGGTGTATTGGAAGCTTGCAAGCTTGGATCCAAAATCTGGACGGTTCCCGCTTGATAATTCACCGTGAAATCTATCCCTTCTTGTAGCTGACGCCCTCCGGCCGTTACCCGGACCGAACCTTGTGGCACATTGAATGCACCGATAGGAATTCCGTTGTTTCCTTGGGATTTGTAACGCCCTCTAAGTTGAAAACGGTTTTTTTCAGCATCCTGGAGTGAGGCTGCCTTGGTTCGTGCATACATATTTCTGAACACGTACCGTACTTGATTGGGGTTATAGCCCACATCATTATCCACATCATACTCTTCTGCCGCACTGCTTCGCAACTCCTCGAACAAAAATTCCCCGAAGGGCTCCACTTTGGTGAAAATGATATTCCCAGATTGGGTGTCGATGGTAATTCCGGGGACATAATCGAAAAAACCATCCCCTCCGGGTTGTACGTCATTGTACACATTGAGACGGTCTAAATTGAACACTTCAAGAAGTATTCGCTCTTCCAAGGGTTTCTGTCCCGCATCCGGGGCAGGAAAATCCACAACCGGGGTAATGTAGTTTCTAGGTGTTGGATCAGAGTATAAAATGTTCAACCTAAAATCTTCCTGACTCAATTGAAAAGCCCCGGTCGCATAAACGTTCTTCATCATCAAATCCCATATAGGATCGTCCACATTGGTAATATTACTTTTCAATAATTTTAGTATCAGGGTATTGTTTTCAATAATCGGATTGACGCCCCCGGAAACAGTTGTCGCATCAATGCCTCCATTGGCAAATTCCCCAACTTGGAAGACCTCTCCGGTGATTGTATTGGTGTACTGGAATGCGACGCCAAGAACTTCATCATTGCTTAAACGTTGGTTCAAGGAAATATAGCCCAATTGCGTGTTCAACTGATAATCACGACCTTGTTCCAGCTTCCGGGCATTTTCCAAAATAGCATAATCAAATCCCTGGTTTGCGGAATACCCGGTAGAAAAGTTGAATCCCGAATCCACTGTAGCGATATCCCGAATGGACTCGGTCAAAACACCTCCGTTCCCAATTAGTGCAGGGTCATAGTCATTAACTGCATTTTGAGGAAGAATATCCGTTCCGATGATGTTAAAAAAGCCGGCAGGATCTCCCCCTGCGATGCCGATCCTTGTCTTTTCGTCACCGTTCCTTCCCAGTTCCGCTTCTCCTAAGTCTTGAATGGCCACTACATTTCTTACATTTAGCGTTTGTTGGTTTCTGTTGGTTACCCATACTTCTAGCCTAGTAATTTGTATTTCGCTTCGGATAAATGGATAGTTCTCCAACGCCTGGTCATAACTATCACGGAAGTACTGCGCCAAGAAAAAGTGTCTGTCCTCATCATAGTCCAATGCTGTTAGTGAAAATTCATTTAAAGTTCCACCTCCTTGGGCCACCACGGTATTGTTTTGGGATCGCTGTTCCGAGAAAACCGCGGTCACGGTGGTTCTTCCAAATTGGAGTTGGGTTTTTACACCAAACAGACTTTGGGCTCCGGTAATGAGGGAACTGTTCAACGGCATATTGACGTTGCCGATTTCTATTTTTCTCAAGATGTCATCTTCAGTGGGGGTATAATCCAACTTGACCAGATTTTGAAAATCAAACGTGGCTTCCGTATCGTAGTTTGCCGTCACTTGAAGACGTTCACCCACTTTCCCTAAAAGACTGAGGCTTATTCGTTGATCAAAATCAAAAGAGAGGTTGGTCCTATTCCTTGGTGATAGCGCCGGGTTGTCATTTTTTTGCCACAAAACTCCCAAATCCATGGCTACTGAACCTTGTGGAATTACCTCAATGGTATTTCCTCCGAAAATGGATTCGAAAAAGTTACTGTTCACGTAAAAATTGGGCAATAGATTTTTACGCGCTTCCTGGCTACCTTCCTTTTTTCCCGTAAAAGCATCAATTTTATCTTTAAAATAGGTCTTCATGCTTTCCTTGCGCATCAACTCAAAAAACTGCTCGGGGGTAAGAATTATTGGATATGAGATATCAAAATCCCCAATAGTTTCCGAATAGATATAGCGGTCTAAATCGGGGTCATAATTGTATTTGGAAATGATACTTTTTGGATTCTCCAAGTTCAACTTTCCGAGGGCAATCCCGGTTTTTGTGGAATCCTGGGGCGTTTCGTCGGTTTCCTGCCCTGATGCGACGAAAACAAACAAAAAACAAATACATAAGAAAAAGTGCTTAAAACCTAGCGGTTTAAGTATTGGTTTTGCCCCTCTTTTCAAACTAGTTACAAATTTTTAAGCGCCTGTTTAATAATGTCCTCAACGCTCAATGAGGCCTCTTCAGCAAGAATCCGGTCCACAACCTTTTCAGACTGCCTCCGGACAAAACCAAGAACCTCTAAAGCAGATAACGCTTCTTCCTTTCCAGTATTGTTTGATTTGTGGGAAACTTCATCCATATCCTGCACTTTTAAAATTTTGTCCTTGAGGTCCAAAATAACCCGCTGCGCAGTTTTACTTCCTATTCCTTTGATTGCCTGTATGGCAGGGACATCTCCTCCTGCTATGGCGTCCTTGATTTGTTGTGGGGACATTGAGGATAGCATGGTACGGGCCGTACTCGATCCTATTCCAGAAACTGATATCAGCAATCGAAAAATTTCTCGTTCGGAATTTTCAAGAAATCCAAAAAGTGTATGGGAGTCCTCCCGGACCTGAAGATGGGTTAAAATCCGTATGCTCTCTTCATCTTTTATCAAAGAAAAAGTATGGAGGGATATATTTAAGAAATACCCGACACCGTGGCATTCCACAACGATGTAAGTTGGATTTTTTTCGACTAATTTGCCGTTTAAGTGGTCAATCATTTTGGTAGTTTAGGGTATTCATTCTATTTCGCCCATTCTGGCTTTCTTACGTTTTTCACGCTCTTGGGAATCGATGACAGCTACAGCGGCCATATTTACCATTTCGTCCACGCTAGCTCCAAGTTGCAGGATATGGGCCGATCTCCGCAACCCGACCATTATTGGACCAATGGAATCTGCGTTATGGAGGCCTTTTAGCAGTTTATAGGTAATGTAGGCCGAATCCAGATAAGGAAATATAAAAGTGATCACATTTATACCTGCCAATATGGAAAAAGCAAAATTATTATGACAGAGCTCTTGACTTAATGCAAAATCGGTTTGTATCTCTCCGTCCACCACCAAATCCGGATTTCTTTCATGCAAAATCCGAACCGCTTCCCGTACTTTTTGAGCGTTGGGATGGTTGGATGAGCCAAAGTTTGCGTATGATAATAAGGCCATTACAGGACTAAATCCAAATGTTATCGCCACGTTCGCCGTCATCAGCGCGATTTCCGCCAACTCTTCCGCACTAGGGTCAATATTTATGGAGGTATCTGCCAAAAACAAAGGACCTTTATCGGTTATCATGATATTCACTGTTGAAGCATTTTTGACACCTTTTGCCCTACCCAATACTTCAAAGACGGGTCGTAATACCTTGGGGTAAGCTCTGGAATACCCAGAAATCATACCGTCCGCATCGCCCTCTAAAACCATCATGGCACCAAAATAATTCCGTTTTCCCATATTGACGCGGGAACTGTACTCCGTTTCTCCCTTTCGCTTTCTAGATTCCCAAAGCCTTTGGGCATACCTTGTCCTTATTTCCTTGGATTCATCCGCTCGCGGGTCTATGATGGGAACATCTGCATCAAAATCCAGTTCTTTTTTAAGTTTTAAAATCGAATTGTGATTTCCTAATAGAATGGGCTGGGCGATACCTTCTTCATATACAATTTGAGCAGCTTTTAAAACATCTAAAAGCTCAGCTTCGGCAAACACAATTCGTTTCGGGTTCGTCTTGGCACGGTTATGCAGCAATCGGACCACTTTATTGTCGTTTCCAGACCTTTGATGTAATTCTTCCTCGTACTTTTTCCAATCTTTTATTGGGGCTTTTGCTACGCCAGATTCCATGGCGGCCTTCGCCACTGCTGGGGGAATTTTGGTAATCAATCTGGGATCAAAAGGCTTGGGTATGATATATTTTTTTCCAAAAGCCAATCGCTTTGTATCATAGGCGATATTCACCTGCTCCGGAACAGGTTCTCGAGTCAAGTCGGCTAAAGCGCGGACCGCCGCCATTTTCATGGCTTCGTTGATTTTGGTTGCCCGAACATCCAAGGCTCCTCGAAAGATAAAATTGTATCCCAACTCATTATTGACCTTATTGGGATGAGCCGAACGGCACGTGGCCATAATAATATCTTCCCTAGTGGAACATGCCAGATCGTACTCAATTTCTGGGTCTGGATTTGCCATGGCAAAAACTATCGGCTTTTGGGCCATTGACTTCAGCATTTCCGGGGTCATAATGTTGGCAATGGACAGGCCAATAAATACATCGGAATCCTTCATTGCCTCTTGCAAAGTATCAATCTTCCTAAGTGTGGCAAATTCCTTTTTTTCATGGGAAAGATTTTCCCTGTCCGCCCGAATGACGCCCTTACTATCCAGCATCACGATATTTTCCCCTTTGGCCCCAAATGCTTTGTACAATCGAGTACAGGATACAGCGGCGGCACCTGCTCCACTGACCACTATTTGTATCTCTTCCATTTTTTTGCCCGTCAACTCCAGAGCGTTCAACAGGGCTGCAGCAGAGATAATGGCAGTTCCATGCTGGTCGTCATGCATTACGGGAATTTCCAACTCCTCTTTTAGGCGACGCTCGATTTCGAATGCTTCGGGTGCCTTAATATCTTCCAAGTTGATTCCACCGAAAGTGGGTGCGATAATCTTTACGGTTTCTATGAACTTTTCCACGTCTGTAGTATCCAGCTCAATATCAATACCATCGATTCCTGCAAAAATTTTGAACAAAAGACTCTTTCCTTCCATGACAGGTTTGGAAGCTTCTGGACCAATATTCCCCAACCCCAGGACCGCAGTACCATTGGAAATAACAGCAACAATGTTTCCTTTTGCCGTATATCGGTAAACGTCTTCCTTGTTCTTTTCAATTTCCAGACAAGGTTCCGCAACCCCTGGCGAATAGGCCAAGGCCAAATCCCTTTGGGTTGCATAGGGCTTCGTGGGCACTACTTTTATTTTCCCAGGTTTTGGTTTAGCATGGTACAGCAGAGCCTCCCTACGCTGCTTTTCTTTACTCATAATCTCAGGATAAAAGTGTAAATGTATAGGTTATTCCCCGGAATATGTCCAGATTTTATTGTAAATGAAATGACGCTTACAAATGCGGCGTCCCACGTTAAAGAACTCCATCTGATTTTACCAAAAATATCCTACAATGATGCTAGTTATGACCAAAAGGATGAGTGCCAAATATCTGTAGTTTTTATACCAGGGCAGTGCTTTGAGTTCCTCGGTTTCTTGGGTGAACATCTCTTTCTTATAGGTATACTCTGCAATTTTTTGTTCTTCCGGCATGCCAGTGGTCAAACTGACCACTATGTGGGTAAACAAGCTTATCACAAAGAGCAAATTGGCTTTCGCCAAAAAGTGGAATTCATTTAAGGAAGGAGCGATGTCATAGCTCGCGGACAATATCATGAAAAGAGCAAAAATACCGCCTATGATAAGGCTTACAAAGGCACCAGTGGCATTGGCCCTTTTCCAAAACAGTCCTAGTATGAATGCAGACACCACAGGTGGACTGGTAAATGCAATCACCAATTGCAGGTATCCCCATAGGGAATCACTTACTCTTTCAATAAAAGGGACCCAAAGGGAGGCCAAGGCCACTAGAATGAGCGTGGCTATCTGACCTGCACGGACCAATTGCTTGCTGGTCATTTGCGGACGCAGTTGTTTTACAAAATCCATTGTGATCAATGTGGAGGCCGAGTTAAAAGTCGCTGATACAGAAGACATCATCGCAGCCAATAATCCAGCTACGACCAATCCCAAAATTCCAGTAGGCAATAGTTGGAACAATAGAACTGGATAAGTCAGGTTGGGGCAATCCACAAGATTTTCGCACATACCGCCATCTGCCAGTGGATAATTTAAATTGGATATATCCAAAGCACTGAACAATAGCAGGGCCAATACACCGGGTACTACCATGATAAAGATTACCGGCAATTTCAATAGACCAGCGAACAAAGCGCCCCAACGCCCATGGTTTAAGTCTTTTGCTCCGAGCACGCGCTGTACCATAAACTGATTGTTTGCCCAGAAGTAAAAACCAAGTAACGGAACTCCTGTGAGCAGCCCCCACCACGGCATAAACTCATCATTGTTGGGTCTTACCAAACTAAAGACTTCACTAGAATTTGAGGGGATATATTTTCCCTCTACAGCTTTGTCCCCAAAGTTCACATCCCCGGCAGCCAATGCTGCATCCAGCTTGGACATCATCTGGCTCCAACCACCGCCGAGCTCCTCGAAGGCAAAATAAGTAAGCAAACAAGAACCAATAATCAATAAAACCGCTTGTATTACCTCGGTCTGGATTACGGAATTCAAACCACCCGGAATAGTATAGGCCGCAGCAGCAATAGCCAATCCTATAATAATGTAAGTTGAGCTAACATCCGGAAAAAGTAATTTTAGCACAATGCTCCCCACGTAAAGCCCGGCCGCGGTGTCTACCAGAACGTTGCCGACTATGGTAATCAAGGAAAAGTAATATCGAGATCTTTTATCATACCGCCTTTGCATAAATTCTGGCATTGTATACACCCCAGACCTCAAATAGAAAGGCAGAAAAAATATAGAAAAGAAGATGAGAATGACAACCGCATACCATTCGTAGTTGTACACATTAACGTTGGTCTGAAAACCATCCGAGGCCAAACCGACTAGGGTTGAACTCGAAATGTTGGCAGAAAACAGCGCAATTCCAACAATAGGCCATGTCATGGTCCTACCTCCCAGAAAATAGTCCTCTGAACTGCTTCTTTTTGATTTAGATATTCCGTAAATAATGATTCCAACGAGGTAGACCAGAATCACGACAATGTCCAAGGTCTGTAAGCCACTCATAATTTTTGATTCAGTTTAGTTAGTTATATGTTCCGCGAATATTCCCATTCCTTTAAAATTATAGCATTGATACTGAGAATACTATATTTTGGAACCGCATCCAATATAGTATTTTTAATTATTCCTTAAAAAAATCTTAACATCTAATACCTTGGAAATACGTTCGCAAACGTTATAGTAGCCTTAGGTTGATTTAATGAAGTCGATGTTTCGTTTTAACCCTTTGAACTTGGTCCGCTTTACGGGCGACTTTTTAAAAATTTGCTGGAAAATATCTTCCGTGATTTCTTCCCAGTCCTTTTTTGTCATGGAGAGTAGCTCTGGACTTGAATTGAACAAGGGTTCTCTATGGGGTTTGGAAAAACGGTTCCAGGGACACACATCCTGACATACATCACATCCGAACATCCAATCGTCAAATTTTCCGCTGTAGGCCTCTGGAATTTCATTCTTTAGTTCAATGGTAAAATACGAGATACATTTACTGCCATCAACAACGTAGGGTTCTACGATGGCTTGGGTAGGACAAGCATCAATACATGCAGTACAGCTTCCACAATGGTCTGTAACCGGAGAATCATAATCCAGTTCCAAGTCCACGATAAGTTCTGCAATAAAGTAGAAGGACCCAACTTTCCGGGTGATTAGGTTACTATTTTTGCCTATCCAACCTAAACCACTTTTTGCGGCCCAAGCTTTGTCCAAAACGGGAGCGGAGTCCACGAAAGCACGACCGTGCACCTCGCCGATTTCATCTTGAATAAAGTACAACAAGCTTTTAAGCTTATCCTTGATTACAAAGTGATAATCTGTCCCATAAGCGTATTTGGATATCTTGTAGGACTCTGCGTTTTGGGTCTCTGACGGAAAATAGTTCAATAAAAGTGAAATGACGGATTTTGAGCCTTCCACTAGTTTTGTTGGGTCCAGACGTTTATCAAAATGATTTTCCATATAGGACATCTCCCCGTTCATGTTGGCGTTGAGCCACTTTTCCAAACGAGGGGCTTCTTCCTCCAAAAATCCAGCCTTTGAGATACCACAGGACAAAAAGCCAAGTCGCTCGGCCTCTTTTTTTATCTTTTGGGTATTTTCGGAAACACTCATTTATCTAGGTCTAAAATTCAGGCGGACTTCTTTTGGTTTTAAGGAAATCATCGGATTGATTTCCACTGTTTCCATTTTGGTGTCGATATGATACTTCTTTATTATTTCCATCAACACCATAAGTATCTCATAGTCGGCAAACGCATTTCCAATGCACATTCTTGGACCTGCGCCAAAGGGGTAGTAATAGTTTGAGGTTTTCTTTAAATCCAAATTTACGAAGCGATCTGCTATATAGTTCTCCGGGCTTTCCCAAAAGTCCTTATGACGGTGCAACTCATATATTGAAAGTAGGACCAGGGTCCCCTTTTTCAGTTGGAACGTACCGATGTCCGTATCTTCAATGGCAACACGATCAATAAAATAAGCCGGGGGATAAATCCGCATGGTTTCTTTGATGCAAGATTGTGCCAAAGGTAATTTGGCCATATTTTCAAAGGAAAACGGTTTAGAATCCAAAGCAGCTATTTCTGAAAATAGCGATTCCTGCAGCGCCTTATCCTTCGCAAGAAAGTAAAACATAAAGGAGAGGGCGTTGGCAGTAGTTTCGTGCCCGGCGGTAAACAGGATAAGGACTTCATCAATCAGTTGCTTTCTGGACATTTTTGTACCATCCTCGTAGGTAGCTTCCAAAAGCATATCCAACAAATCATGTCCATCCCGTTTTCCCTCTTTTAAACGCTCTTCAATGAGGTCATTCAGCACGTCCCTACCCTTTTCTGCCATCTCCAAATGCTTTCCAATTTCCCCAGACCAGTTGAACCATGCCTTGAGATAAGGTCTTCGCATTTCCTTTATGAGCATTTTTTGGTTCTCTTCGGTAATGCTTTTGAGTTTTGCCATTGATTCTCTGA
The DNA here is from genome assembly GCF_937884665.1 of uncultured Allomuricauda sp. GTDB lineage: Bacteria > Bacteroidota > Bacteroidia > Flavobacteriales > Flavobacteriaceae > Flagellimonas. The sequence goes on from NZ_CAKZYF010000194.1 coordinate 16,084, forward strand.
TATCATCGCTACTGAAAAGAGATTTGGCGACCACCTGAAAGGCCAAGTCGCCCATCATCGCAAATACGTCCACTTCCGTATTTGGTGTTATCCGTTCCAATTCGGATACTATCGCTTCGTGCATGATATCTATGAGGGCTTTCAGTTTTCTTCTGTGAAAAGCAGGTTGTATCATCCGCCGATGTGTCCGCCAGTGTTCTCCTTCAGAAGTGAGCAACCCATAACCGATATATTTGGCCAAATCTTTGGTCTGTAGTTTTGATTTGGAATAAAAACGATGTTTTTTTCGAAGAACCTGCTGCACCCATTCAGGGTCGCGGGAAAAAATAACCTTCCCTTCTCCGGGAATTGAGATACGGAAGGTATCCCCGAGTTTTTCAAAATTTTCCAAATGGAAGGGCAGCGGATTTTTAAGAATGCGTTTACTGTTGCGCAATACTTTTAGCGCAGAAACATGGGGTAATTTTTTCATCCAAACAATCCTTCTTGTGCCCCACCTTTTATCCTTCCTAAGTGTTTGTATGCCAGTTCGGTCACTTCGCGCCCTCTTGGTGTGCGCATAATAAATCCCTGTTGAATTAAAAAAGGCTCATAGACTTCTTCAATCGTTTCTGCACTTTCCGAGACCGCAGTGGCCAGGGTGGTAATGCCCACGGGGCCTCCCTTAAATTTATCAATGATGGTGCTCAAAATTTTATTGTCCATCTCATCCAACCCATGGGCATCTACGTTCAATGCCTCCAAGCCGAACTTGGAAATTCCAATATCAATATTGCCATTGCCCTTTATTTGGGCAAAATCGCGGACCCTACGAAGCAGCGCATTACAAATTCTTGGCGTTCCGCGACTCCGACCGGCAATTTCTATGGCAGCTTCATTGGTGATGGGTACTTTCAAAATATCCGCACTACGTTCCACAATGGTTGAAAGTAATTCCGTATTATAATATTGCAATCTGCTTTGGATTCCAAAACGGGCGCGCATCGGGGCGGTCAGCAATCCGGAGCGTGTGGTGGCACCCACCAAGGTAAACGGACTCAAATTTATTTGTACGGTACGGGCGTTGGGTCCCGTTTCGATCATAATATCAATTTTGTAGTCCTCCATCGCGGAATAGAGGTATTCCTCGACTATGGGGCTCAAACGATGTATTTCGTCAATAAAAAGCACATCGCGCTCTTGCAAATTGGTCAACAAACCCGCCAAATCTCCAGGTTTGTCGAGTACAGGACCAGAAGTTATCTTTATCCCTACGCCGAGTTCGTTGGCCAAAATATGGGCCAAAGTGGTCTTGCCCAGTCCGGGAGGTCCGTGGAACAACGTATGGTCCAAAGCCTCTCCACGAAGATTGGCGGCTTGTACAAAAACCTTGAGATTCTCAAGCACTTGCTCTTGCCCCGTAAAATCATCAAAAGTTATGGGCCTCAGTGCACGCTCAATATCAAGTTCCTCATTGGAGAAGTTAGCGCTTGTGGGATCCAAATGTTCGTTCATAACCCAAAGATACATCAATTGCCGCATAAGAAATTCAAATTGAAAATTGAGGTTAAAAAGGTTATTTATCGTATTTTCCTACTATGACGAAAACTGCAATTTCTCCAAAAACCATATATACCGAAGGTGTTCTACCTTATATTCCTTTTTTTTATGTGATATGGTCCGATGATCTATTGTCCGCTTCCGAGGTTCAAGTGGTAAAGGCCATGATGAAGGAAGATACCACACTTTCCAAAAACGATTATTCGGTATTGCTCAATTGGTTGGACCGGGACAATCCACCGACGGATAAAGAAATCAAGTCTTGGCAGCAGCTGATAACCGCAAGCAAAGCTACTTTGATAGAGTCTGAGATCTATCCTTTGGAAACATTTTCCCGTAAAGTGGCACAGTATTACTTTGAAAATAGCCCAGAGAACGAACAGTTACAAAAAATAGAACGAAACCTTGGCATCCAGCCCAACCATTACAACCATTTATTCCATGTTGAAGTGGTACATCAAATAAATTCGGATTTATATGAAGCTAATAGAATCGATACCTTGCTTTACAGCAAAAATCGCGATGAGATTATCCGGTTCAGGGATTTTTTGAACAATCCTATTTTTTGTTGGGAAATCCGAAGGGATAAAGAAGAAGCGCGAAACGTTGTTTTGGAACAAGTAAAATATTTGGCCGAAAACGGATGGGGGGCGTATGCTTTTCCCGAAGCTTATGGTGGTAAAAATGATTTGGATACCTACGCGGAAATTTTTGAACATATCATTTACGCAGGTGGGAGTCTGGGCATCAAATTTGGGGTACAGTTCGGTCTTTTTGGGGGCAGTATCCATAATTTGGGAAATGAAAAACAACGTGAAACGTATCTAAAGCAGGCCGGCGATACATCGCACTTAGGTTGTTTTGCAATGACAGAGACCGGACATGGCAGTAATGTTCGCGGCATCAACACCAGAGCGACCTATGTCCCTGAAGAGCGTTGTCTGGTAATCCATACGCCCGGAAAAAACGATAACAAGGAATATATTGGGAATGCGATGCACTCCAAAATGGCAACGGTTTTTGCCCAACTATTGGTAAATGGTAAGAATCAGGGTGTCCACGCCATTCTTGTCCCTTTACGGGATGAAAAGCACGGGGAGCTTCCCGGAATACGTATAGAGGATAATGGTTACAAACTGGGTCTGAACGGAGTGGACAATGGAAAAATCTGGTTCGATCAGGTAAAAGTTCCTGTTGAAAACCTATTGAATCGCTATGGTGGAATTGATACAGATGGAAATTACCAGTCCTCTATTAAGAGTCCCAATCAACGGTTTTTCACTATGTTGGGCACTTTGGTAGGAGGGCGTATTTGTGTGGCCAAAGGCGCTTTGAGTGCTTCAAAAATGGCACTTTATATTGCCGTAAAACACAGTCTAAAGCGAAGGCAATTCAATGACTCCATCAAAATACAAGAAGATCTATTACTCGATTATCCTACCCAACAGTTACGGCTTATGCCCAAAGTAGCCGGCTGTTATGTGTATCATTTTGCTCTTCAGCGGGCCATGGAGGAATATAACCTTCAGGGTGAGGACAAAAGGGAAATTGAAACACAAGTGGCCGGATTAAAGGCCATTGTGACCTGGTTTGCAACTTCAGCTATACAAGAGAGCCGTGAAGCTTGCGGCGGCAAGGGTTACTTAACGGAGAACCGTATTGCGGACCTAAAAAATGACTCTGATATTTTTACCACTTTTGAAGGAGACAATACCGTGCTTCTGCAACTAGCTGCAAAAGGAGTACTATCTGAATTTAAATCGGAATTCAATTCAGGCGGTTTTGCCAGCGTATTAAAACTTTTGGGCTCCCAGTTATCCAATACGTTGGCCACTATCAATCCAATATATACCAACAAGGTGGACAGTGAACATCTATACAATCCAAAGTTCCATCTGCATGCATTGGAATTCAGACTGAAACGATTGACCTATACCGCAGCGATGCGAATCCGCAATTATATTAAAAAGGGAATGCCCAGTTATCAGGCTTTTTTAAAGACCCAGACCCATTTGCTCGAAGTTGGGAAGGCATACAGTCATTATCTGGCCCTGCATTGGTATTATGGTAAGCTAGCTGTTTTTGAAGATACGCCATACCAAGTACTGTTTTATCAACTCGGTGCGTTGCACGCGTTGGGTACCATCCGCGATGATGCCGAATGGTATTTGGAACAAGGATATATCAGCAGTAACAAATCCAAAGCGATTCGACAACGTGTGGAGAGGTTGTGCTCGGAACTTAGGCCACATGCCAATACTTTAGTGGACGGCTTTGGGATACCCGAGAATTTAATGACCGCGCCGATAGCGAAATAACGGAGTCACTCGATTTTTTTGATCAATTGGGAACTGTCCAAAAATTCAACTATGGTAATCTGGGGATTACCGTAAAGCTGCGTCCGGGCACTTCCTTTGGAAGATAGTTCCAAATCCCGATATGAGTTGAGGCGAACATTTGCCGTATTTTGCAATTGGGCCCGTATTGTACCTGCTTCCATTTTTTCACCTTTGAATTTAGCATTACCCATCGCCTCCAATTGCATTCTGTCCGCCGTACCTTCAAAAGTAAACGAGGCATTTTCTTCAAGACTGATAGTACTAGCATCAGTCACAGCATAGATATAGGCTTCTGCCCTTTGGTTCATGCTCACGTTCAATGAATCCACATCAATATTAAATTCAGCTTTGCTGGTATCCTCCAAGTTGATATCCATAACTGCTGCACTGGCCTGCAAGTTCAATCGGGTATTTGCAAATCCATCCACGAACAATTCATTGGTGTCTATCATATCTTTTGAGGTAATACTACCTTCTTTGAGCGCTATTGATTTCAATTCGGTATAATTGACTGTAATATCAAACTGTTTTTTGGAAGAGACGTCGTAAAATGAGGTGATGACCAAGGTACTGTCCTCTACCTGGAACTTTAAGATATCAACTAGGTTATCGTCAGCAATAATTTCATAACCCGGGCCGAATGATTTTTTTATGACAATATCCAGGTCATCGTTCAACTGTATGGCATTAAATGCGGGCAATTCCTCATTTACTTCGGTAACTACCCTACTACCTTTAATTCTGGGTTTGCGTTGCGCAAGAAGAAACAAGGGAATTAAAAGTAAGCTACAACAGATTATTTTTTTCATGAATGTTCGTTTAGAAAGACATTTAAAGATATTATAATTTGGGGCAACAATAGCCGTACCAAAGTCTTAAAAGCAAAAAACCCATCCTAATAGGATGGGCCTTGCTATACTATTAAATAACTCACTTAATGATTGAGTTCTTCCTCATTTTCTTGAAGCGGCGTATTCTGTGGAACAAAATCCTGTCCAGGAATTATGTACTCACCGTTCTCATAGGTTTTACTGTAATCGTACGCCCAACGGTGAACTTCAGGGATGGCACCGGGCCAGTTTCCATGAATGTGTTCTTGGGGCGTGGTCCATTCCAAGGTGTTTGAACCCCAAGGATTTTGTGGTCCCCGCTTTCCGTAGAATATACTTCGAACAAAATTATATACGAAAACCAACTGCGCCAAGGCAGCCACAATGGCAAATACCGTCATAAGAATTTGGACATTGGTCAGTTCGTCAAACATAGGGAAAGCCGTATTTTGATAGTACCTACGGGGCACACCTGCCATTCCCACAAAGTGCATCGGGAAAAATACACCATAGGCACATATTGCCGTAATCCAAAAATGTACGTAACCTAAATTTTTATTCATCATTCGCCCTTGGAACATTTTCGGAAACCAGTGATAGACGCCGGCAAACAATCCATATAGAGCGGATATTCCCATTACCAAGTGGAAGTGGGCCACTACAAAATAGGTATCGTGTACGTTGATATCTAGGGTACTGTCCCCCAGAATTATTCCGGTTAGACCTCCTGTTATAAACGTAGAAACCAAACCAATTGAAAACAGCATTCCCGGATTCAATTGTAGATTTCCCTTCCATAGGGTAGTAATATAGTTAAATGCCTTTACCGCAGATGGAATGGCAATCAATAGGGTGGTAAATGTAAATACCGAACCTAAGAAAGGGTTCATTCCAGAGATAAACATGTGGTGGCCCCATACGATAGTAGATAAAAATGCAATGGCTAAAATGGAAGCTACCATCGCCCTATATCCGAAAATGGGCTTTCTTGCGTTGGTCGACATGACTTCTGAAGTAATTCCCAACGCCGGCAACAAAACGATGTAAACCTCGGGGTGACCCAAGAACCAAAAAAGATGCTCGTATAATACGGGAGAACCCCCTTGGTAGTGCAATACCTCTCCTTGAATAAAGATATCCGATAAAAAGAACGATGTTCCAAAACTCCTGTCCATAATCAACAACAGCGCCGCAGACAACAGAACGGGGAACGAAATCACACCGATAATTGCAGTAACAAAGAAGGCCCATATCGTCAACGGCAGCCGTGTCATGGACATCCCTTTGGTACGCAAATTGAGTACGGTAACGATGTAATTTAAGGAACCCAGAAGTGACGAGGCTATAAATAAGGCCATGGAAACCAACCATATTGTCATACCTGCTCCTGAGCCGTGTTGTGCCATTGGCAGCGCGCTCAAGGGAGGATATATCGTCCATCCAGCAGCAGCTGGACCTGCTTCTACAAACAGGGAGATTACCATAATTACGGACGACAAGAAGAACATCCAATAGGAAAGCATGTTCAAAAAGCCAGAGGCCATGTCCCTTGCGCCAATTTGAAGTGGAATCAACAAGTTACTGAAGGTACCGCTTAGACCGGCCGTCAACACAAAGAATACCATGATGGTCCCGTGGATGGTGACCAGAGCTAGATAGATATCTGCGTCCATTACCCCATCAGGTGCCCATTTTCCCAATAAAGCTTCAAACAAAGGAAAAGATTTACCAGGCCAGGCCAATTGCATCCTAAAAAGGATGGACATTGCAATTCCTATAAAACCCATAATAAGACCGGTAATAAGATATTGTTTGGCAATCATCTTATGGTCTTGACTAAATATGTACTTAGTCACAAAGGTTTCTTTGTGGTGGTGTCCATGATCATCATGAGCATGATCATCGACTGGGGCTGGTGCATGTGCTGTTACAGACATAACCTAATTTTATTTTAGTATTTTCTTTTTATAGCTTTTTGTAAAGATATTAAGGATTTAGCGAAATAGTCTCTTGGAACGTCGATTGTTCAGCCAACCACTCATTAAATTCTTCTTCAGTCTCTACGATAATCTTCATTTGCATAT
>NZ_CAKZYF010000195.1 GCF_937884665.1 uncultured Allomuricauda sp.
TCACGAAATTTAGAAAACACCACCCCGTTATTTTGTCTAAATATTTTCTCGAAGTGTCATCTACAGGATTGTTTCTTCAAAAACTTAAATAATCGATAAAATATCCTCAATGAGAAAGAAATCGACACTGCGCAGACACGCGCTACCTCTCTTTGCTACAATCGCAATACTATCGTGTAGCAAGGACGATAATGGCGGAACACCGCAAGAACCCCAAAACAATGCTCCTACAATCCAAGCACAAAGTTTTAATGCCTCCGAAGCGATTGATGATACTTCTGTAATCGGAAAAGTAGCGGCGACAGATTCAGATGGAGACGACCTCAGCTTTACTATTAAAACCAATAGCAACAACCTTTTTGAAATTACTGACGGAGGCGATATCAGTCTTGCCTCAAGCGAAAACTTGGATTATGAGACGGCAACAAGCCATACCCTATCCATCGATGTTACCGATGGCGAAGCAACATCCAATGCGGATGTAACCATAAACGTGATAGACGTAAACGAAAATCAGGCACCAACTTTTATAGCCCAAACCTTCAGCGCACAAGAAATTGTTACTGGTCAAGGTGGCTTGGTGGCAACTTTGGTAGCGAGTGACCCTGATAATGATAACATCACTTTTTCGTGGGACCCGAACGATACGGTGACTACTTTCCAGCTTGATGAAACTTCTGGGGAAATCAGAACGGTGAACAACAGTCAAGGAAATCTTGATTTTGAGACCACGCCGCAGTATGTGCTTTCCGTGATTGCCAGCGACGGGGAATTGACTACGCAAGCTGACATCACCATTAATGTAACAGACTTTAATGATAAGCCTGAAGCCAGCAATCAAACCTTCTCGGTTGCAGAAGATATCGACAACACTTTTTTGATTGGACAAATCGTAGCCACAGACCAAGACGGTGATGCCCTGATCTTTTCGGTGGACATCGACAATGATGCAAAGTTTGACCTTTCTTCAACAGGAGAGTTACGCTTGCGTCAAAATGCAAGCTTGGATTTTGAAACATCTACCTCGCACCAAATCAGTATTGATATATCTGATGGTACTGAAGCCGTAAGGATAAACATTACCGTAAATGTGACGGATGTTGTTGAAAATGGGGGAACAGTATCCACTCTTGCAGGGTCCACTCAAGGTAATACCGATGGAACTGGAACTGCAGCACAGTTTAATTCTCCAAGAGGTATTTATACCTTAAGTAATGGAGATATTTATGTAGTAGACAATGCTAACAAAGCCATTAGGCGAATTACCTCTTCTGGAGTCGTAAGTACAGTGTTCACCGGTTTGCGTTTTGTTTCACCGCGGGACATCGTTATCGACGGTTCAGATAATATTTATGTTTCAGATACAGGAGCGCATGTTATTTTTAAATTCGAACCTGGACCTACGATTTTTGGGTCCCCATCATATATTGAATCTGTGTTAGCAGGTCAACGAGGAACCTCTGGATACGTAGATGACACAGGGGCAGACGCTCGTTTAAATGCCCCAAGAGGCATGGACATTGATTCAAACGGCAATATTTACGTAGCCGATACTGGAAATAGTACTGTTCGCAGAATAACTCCATCTGGTGAAGTAACAACAATCGTGACCAGCGGATTATCAACTCCCGAGGATGTTGCACTTACTCCGGGAGGATCTGTATATGTAAGTGACTCTGGTAATAACTCAGTAGGCGTAGTAAGGTCTAATGGAACGATTTCAAGAACCGCTGGCGGACTGAGTTCTCCCGCCGGGATAGTAATTAACAGCACTGATATTTTTGTAGTATCGAATACGACCAACAGAATACTCAAGATTGCTACTGCTAACCAAAACGCAGTAAGTGTTATTGCAGGAGTAGGTTCTCTTGGTGATACTGACGGGCCTACCAATCAAGCAAGTTTTAGAAATCCAGTGGATATTGATGTGGACCAATCCGTCGACCTGATCATCACCGACACTAACAATCACCGAATCCGAAAAATCGTTCTTTCCAACTAACAACTAATCCAACAAAAAAGGGTCTATGGCAACCTTCATAGACCCTAATTCATTAAAACATAATTTAAAATGAAAAATACCACATTAGTATTCACGCTCTTGTTCACTTTTCTCGCAAAGACCTTAAGTGCACAAGAAGTCATCAACCAAACCGAACAACTCAAATCCCTTAAAATAGGAAAATACATCGCCTTTGATGTAAAGCATAACAAAAATGGAAACTATGATTATATCGATTTAAAAGGAGAACATGAATTGATGGAAATTCATGTTGAACCTAATTTCTCTGAGCACAAATACTTTCTCATGAAAATCTATGGAACAGATAGCAATTTCATCCCAGATAACATGGCTTTTCCCATAACCTACGCTAAACTTTTCTACGAAGGCAACGATAAGCTAAAGAAGCAAGTAGGATATGTACCTAGGGAAATCCGCCCTGGCTCTACCAATAGAGTTTGTGTGGTGGATGGTATCGTCTTTGATTTAAGCACAGATTTTAAAGAAGATGACCCAGAAACTTACCTTCCCTATCGTTTGTACATCCACGAAAGTTATGGCGAAGATTTCAACGAGGGAGATAAAAAAGAAGGTGCCAAAAAGAAAAAGAAACTATCCCTTAAAGAACGGATGGAACAGGCCATGATGAAAAAAATGTCCAATAAAAATCCGGAGATGAAAGCCATTTACAATTGTATTCAAAAATTACAGTCTGTCGATGCCGTTAATTTGGTACAAAACTACCTCACTGAGGCATTGGCAAAACAACAAGCTGTTGAACCCAAATGGAAACAGAATGCCAATAATGCCAAAAGACTAGAACTTGTTGAAGAACGCAGGGAGTTGATGTTCGCCGCAATGAAAAAGTATAACGAAGATTTAATGGACACTCCGGAATGGCGACGCATCCAAGAAAACAACGCTTATTGGGAAAAACAAGCCAAAGAAAATGATGTCACTATCAAAAATGAAACCGGACGCGATATCTACTTATACGAATCTGGTTCAATGAATGGAAGCCGAATCAATTCTGGTAGCTCGGGGCGATTTAGTTGTAAAACTACATACTACTATGCCTTTGACGGCAATTCAGGTTCGAGAGTTGGCAATGCTGGCCCTCTAGCCTACTCCGCAAGTTCTTCTTGTGGTGGAACGGTTTCCATCAAATAACATAAAATGTTTGGTTTTTTTGGTTTAACAGAAAGGCTCCAATCCGTTTTTGGAGCCTTTCACTTCCAGCATCAAACCACTCATTCACAATTAATTAA
>NZ_CAKZYF010000196.1 GCF_937884665.1 uncultured Allomuricauda sp.
ATCGATTCCTCTATCAAGTATTTTATTTGTCCTTGCTTATTTGCGAGAGGTTTCAACAATTCGTCGATAGTTTCATAGGCCTGCTCCCCAAAGGCATAGTCCATGACAAATATAACGGGTTTTTCAGCTTCATCTATCCCTTCTGCAAATTCGTAGCAGCAAGCATCTCGGCTAAATTCAGCAGAATCAAAAATCTGGGTGTCAATATTGGCCCCAGAATCATCATCCAAAAATAACATGCCATTTTTTTCGGCCATACGTTTCACTTTGTTCTGGAGCGTCTTGTTGTCGGTCGCGCTGAGTGCTTCATAAATTTCGAGGGATTTGGAGTTCGGAAATTCTTTGACCAATGCTTTGCGCGCAAACAAGGAATTCATAACACTGTGCATGTTTGCACTTATTATATGAATGGGTCGATTTAAGAGACCTTTCCGCCCTAAAGCGTTTTTGATCGTTTCGGCCCATCGTTCCCCGTGAATATGGTGTCCCAATCTTTCCCGAAGCAAAGGGCTGAATGTAATGGTTCTTTTCTGTCCTGATGTTTCCTCATCTATAGCCAACTTGCCCAACCAATATATCACGTTTAAAAAACGGTCTTCGTTTTCAGCACTTCGTAACTTTCCATGGATCGCAACGGTCTCTTCGTAAGTTCTACCCAGGATATTTGCGGTATGTATGAGGGCGACTTCCCGTTCAGCGCCTTCTTTTTGTTCTTTTTTAATAAATTCTTCCAGTTTTTCCCAGTCCCTGATGGTTGCCTTGCCATCGTCTACCAAAACCCGTTCCGATATTTTATCAGATTCTACATAAAGGAATGTCAAATGGGTAAGAATATCATAAATATCGCTCCGCCCCCGGGTAATCTCAATATTCATTTGCTCTTCGTCAATTCGATAGCAATTTCTTCTTCGCTTGGGTGGAATTATTGGTCTTAAATGGGATTGTGAAAAGCCTTCGTCGGAGGTCAGGTTGATGAACCGGCATTCTTCAATTCCCTTGGGCAATCGTTCCAAAACGTAAATAAGTCCGTTCAGCTCCGCTTTTTCTTCCGCGATAGAGCCGTAAATCTCAGGTCTGAGCACCAAAAGTGCGTTCCGAAGTGCATTACCAGATACCCCTGAAGGTTTATAAAAACCTCTGTTCAGTAAATGCCGCATGGTAATGTACAGCCTTTCTATGGCGTTGGTGGATTCTTGTGCCCGGGTGGTTTGTTTTATTAGAATAGCCATTTTACTTCTGGCAAAAATACACGAATTCGGATGAAACGAGAACCTTTCTTTATTTCTAAATCCGAAAAGCTTGTAGCCCATCAGCTACCTTTCTATCATTGGCCAAACGCTGCACCTTGTTCTGGCCTCCTAATTTTCCGATGGACTTCATATAATCTTGGAACCCGCCCGGCCTAATGGGCGTTATTTTTAGGGGTTGCAAAATCTTTCAATCTATCAAAACAAAATAGAAACTGTTCTGTATTTCCATACTTTCATCTATATCCCTGTGGAACTGTATCATGTCCATAGGGGTTTTTTCAAACTCAATGAACCACTCATGAAAAGGGAGTTCTCCTTCCTTTGGTGCGGTCTGTGGTGCTACGGTAAACTCATTGACCACCGCATCGGATTGGTCAACTGCGAGTTTCAATGCTTCTTCCACTTCTTTGGCAATGACATGTTCGCCAAAGGCGGAGATAAAGTGTTTTATTCTTCCCGAAACAATGATCTTGTACGGCTTCAAACAAATAAACCGAACGGTATCTCCAATATTATAGGCCCAGAGACCGGCATTGGTGGAAATTATCAGTGCATAGTCAACATGTAGCTCCACTTCTTTTAGTGACAGTCTTTCAGGCGTTTCTGAAAAGAAATCATCTGCCCGGATAAACTCATAAAATATCCCTGAATTGAGCAGTAGCAGCATTCCCGGTTCCTTTTGGGAATTCTGATACGCAAAAAACCCTTCGCTGGCAGGAAACAGTTCGATGCTGTCCACCTTTCTTCCCATCAACTTCTCAAACTTGGCGCGATAGGGTTCATAATTTACCCCTCCATAAATGAAGAGTTGAAAGTTTTTGAACAGTTCGCCCACTTTTTTCCCCGTTTTGCGCTGTAATTTTTCAAAATACATTTGTACCCAGCTAGGGATTCCTGCGATAACCGTCATATTTTGCCCTTCCGTTTCCTCCACAATTTTATCAACCTTGGTCTCCCAGTCTTCGATGCAATTGGTTTCCCAGCTTGGAAGACGGTTTTTTTGTAGATAAGTAGGAACATAGTGGGCCGATATTCCTGAAAGCCGGCCAAACTTAATACCTCCTTTTTCTTCTAAAACAGGACTGCCTTGCAAAAAAATCATCTTGCCATTTACAAAGTTGGTATTGCTTGTTTCATGGATGTAATTTAATATCGCGTTACGGGAAGCTTCAACTTGATGTTTTATGGATTCTTGTGTAATCGGTATGTATTTAGCCCCTGAAGTAGTGCCCGATGTCTTGGCGAAGTATAACGGTTTCCCGGGCCAAAGTATATTTTCAGAGCCTTTGATTATTTCTTCCACATAAGGTTTTAATGCCTCATAATCGCGAATAGGAACATTTTTTACAAAGTCCTGATGGGATTTAATTTGATAAAAGCTATGGTCCTTGCCAAACTGGGTATCTTTTGCTTTTTGAACAAGGCCCTGAAAAACCTGGTTCTGACAGGCGATGGGAGAATCCGCCCATTTCTGCGTCTTTCTTGCTACCATACTTGCAAACCACCGAGCGCCTATCGCTTTTAAAGACATTTATTTAAAGTCTATGTAATTGAGTGGGTCGATAGGTTTTCCATTCTTCCAGAGTTCCAGATGTAGATGTGGACCGGTGGTCAATTCTCCAGTATTGCCGACCTCAGCAATAACTTCACCGGCCCTGACAAGATCCCCCTGGGACTTACTCAGAAATCCGTTGTGTTTATAAACAGATGTCAAATTATCCTGGTGTTTAATTATAATAACATAGCCTGTCTGTGACGTCCATTCTGAAAATAGGACTGTTCCGTTTGCCACGGATTTGACCGGTGTTCCCCTTGGAGCGACCACATCCACTGCGAAATGTTTGATTCGGCTATCAAACTTCTGCGAAATCGTACCCTTCAAAGGGGAAAACAAGAGAACCTCTACATTCTCTATATTTCTTTCGAATAGATTGTATTTGTCCTCCAGTTCAACCTCCTCACGTAGCAGCAAGTCTTCCCGGATTGGCGTCAAATCGACGGTTGAGGGGTCCAGTTTAAAGCGTTCAAACAAGGAATCCCGGTTAGTTTCGTTGTTTTCAATTTCCCCTCGCAACACCAAACGTATGTTGTCCAAATACCTATTGGTATAATCCAATACTGTCACTAAAGAGTCGGTTTTATAGGTGAGTTCCGTAGCCTGTCGCTTAAGTCTTGTAGAGGAATATCCAGGGATATATTCCCGCAAAGGTGTGAAAGCAATTATAAGAGTGGTAAGCCCGATAAGCACAATGATGAAAAGTGTTCCCGTTACAAAGACATTCAGACGATTTAATTTGAATGAAATCTTTTCTTCAAAAGTATTTTCGTTCAGTATGACCAAACGATATTTGTGCAGCAATTTTTTCTTGAGCTCTTTCCGCTTTCTTTTCTTTCGCGCCATGACAAAACAAATATAGCCTTAGATTTTAATAAAGATGTTAAGCTTTTTAAAATGTGCCTTTTCACTATAGGGGTACAAACACAATCTTAAGCGCTAATTTTCGTTAATCCCAAAGGAGGTTATCCCTTTCTTTTGTACTTTTATATATTAATAAGCACTACACTTCATGACTTTTCAAAATATTTTTCTCGGTATGCTTGGTCCTTGGCAAATTGTTCTCATAGTTGTTGTTGTCCTCTTACTGTTTGGAGGGAAAAAAATTCCTGAATTGATGCGCGGTCTCGGAAGCGGTATCAAAGAATTTAAAGACGCTTCCAAAGAGGACGAAAAATTGGATGGACCTAAAGAATCGGATTCCTGATTTGACCTTCTTTTTTAATATCCCCAACTGCTCAGAAGGTAGCATCTTCAGCGATTCTTTCGATAAACAACTACATCATTTTGGCCTACATGCCCAAAATGATACTGTTCACAACAAAAAGTTACTTCCACTTTGCCCGTGACTTACTTTTGTAGGTAACGATATTGATTAGATATCCGTTGTAAGAACTTTTAATTCAACCTAACCCATCTAGATTAGAAAGTTATACATGAGAAAGCTATTATCCCTTATAGTCTTTGCTTTCATATCTGGACTTCACGCCCAAGATATTTCTGCCGTCCAGTTCGAAGATTTGGAGGTCAAGGCCACCCTATCCAAAAACTTGGATTCTGAAAGGCACCTCCCTTCACCCGGCCAGGCCATGTCCCTGAAACCAAAAGGTTCCGGAGTTTCCAATAAACTTATAAAAAAGGCAGATGGGTATTTTGATAAAATGTGGTACGCCGAAGCGGCAAGGCTGTATGATTTAGTTCTTGAGGAAAGTGAACAGGAGCATTCGTTTCATTTGCTTTCCAGGGCAGCAGATTCTCATTATTACAGTGGAAATTTGGAAAAGTCGTTTAAATGGTACCATGAGTTGTACCAGAATTACGCAAAAACTATAACGGAAGAAGACTTTTTTAAATACACCCACAGCCTCAAGGCTACGGGACGTTATAAAAGGGCCGCCAGACTGACGCGTATGTTTCGGCAAAAGCGGGAGGCAAATTTAAAAACACTACCCGTCGAAGATAGAATTTGGGACCATTCTGCCTATGTGGATGTAAAAAATTTATCCATTAATTCGAAGTATTCCGATTTTTCCCCAATGTTCCATGGCGATGGAAGAGTGGTATATGCTTCGGCCATGGATTCTTCTTTTCTTACAACCAGACGTTATAAGTGGAACAACCAGCCTTTTTTGGACCTCTATGTGGCCCAAGCAAATGCTGAAGGCGGAGATCTCACCAACTCCAAAAAACTGTCCAAGAAGATAAACACCAAGTATCATGAAGCTTCCGTTGCCTTCTCGCCAGACCAGAATACTATCTATTTTACGCGGAACAATTATGGAAAAAAGCTAAAAAGGGGCAAAAAAGGGGTCAATCATTTAAAAATTTATAAATCCAATTTTGTGGATGGGGAATGGACGAAAGCCATAGAGCTTCCCTTTAATGATGAAAACCATTCGACGGGACACCCAGCTCTAAGTCCCGATGGAAAGAAGCTATACTTTGTTTCTGATCGTCCTGGAGGTTTTGGGTTGACCGATATCTACGTGGTTGATGTATTAGAGAATGGAACGTATTCCGAACCGAAAAATCTAGGAAAGTCCGTGAACACGCCTTACAAGGAAATGTTTCCTTACATAACAGGGTCCAATCTCTACTTTTCCTCGGACAGGACCATGGGTGTAGGTGGCTTGGATGTATACAAATCCAACTTTTCCGAAGAATTGTTCAACGTTGCTGTCAATATGGGAAGGCCCATAAACAGCAATCGAGATGATTTTTCATATATCATTGATGAAGATAATAGACACGGATATTTTGCTTCTAACCGAAAAGGGGGCAAAGGGGACGATGATATTTATTCGTTTCAAAACCTGGATAATCTCAACTCAATCTCGGGTATCGTTGAGAACAACAGTACCGAGGAATTTATCAGCGATGCTGTGGTAGCGCTTTTTAATGAAAAAGGCGAAAAGCTATGGGAAACAACAACAGATGCCCAAGGCCTTTTCAGTTTTAAAGATTTACAGTCTGTTAAGGAGTATACGTTGGTATCCTTAAAAAAGGGTTTTCTTGAAGAGAAAACTTCTATCACTACCAAAGAAAATGAACCCGTCGTTGTGAAACATACCATGCAACCCATAGAAGAATTAGTGGTGCTCGATGATGAAGTTTTAAAAATCAAGACGGAAAACATCTATTTTGATTTTGATAAACATAACATCAAGGCTCAAGCAGCCGCAGAGCTGGATAAACTTATTGAGGTAATGAATGAGTATCCCGAAATGGTAATTCGTATCGAATCCCATACTGACTCTAGGGGAAGTAAGGCATACAATAAGTATCTATCGGACAAGCGAGCCAAATCGTCCCGGGAATATCTAATTTCGAACGGTATCGATGCCTCTCGTATCGAAAGTGCCATCGGATATGGAGAGGAGCGCTTGCTCAACAATTGTCAAGATGGGGTCTCTTGTGCCAGAAAAAATCATGAACTCAACCGTAGATCGGAGTTCATCATAGTAAATATGTAGGTTAGCTTTAGCATATTTCGGTGAGCGTTGGTCCTAAACATCTCTTTGTTTTTTCACATCCTACCGTTTATCGATTAATTTAATCCATGAACCTTACTGGTCAAGTTGCGGTTCGTCGATAAAAACAACACCCTAAAAGGAGATTTGAAATCCTTTCGTCTTTCATCATATTTTTTCTGCTTTTTGTCCCTCAATTTCTATTGCTCTCCAGAAAAGCCCAAAATTTGTCTTGTCTTTAAATCTTAAAAATATATACTTATGAAAAAATTAGTGCTTGTTAGGGAAATTTATTTGGAAGCTTTTAAAAACTTGGGGCACATTATCTTAGAAAGATATTTTAAAGTGTTTTCTTGGTTTTGTTTTATAATGTTCTTTATTGTGCTTTACGCTTTTGTTTTCCGCATCGCCACTGGATTCGCTTTTGATTAAAAAATACACCTAAGCATTTAAAGAACGAAAAAGCCCAACGCTTAGAACACGTTGGGCTTTTTTGATTTACTCTTCACTTGGTTTTATTACGTTCCCGTATTCACTTCAAAAGTAACGGTTCGCAATATGGCCTCCAGCTCAAACATATAGTCTCTTTTCTCTGCCGATGGGGCAAAAGTAAAGCCTTCCAACACCAATTTTCTGTCGTTTACATCATCGTTGATGATATAGGTCAAAAACGGCCCTGCCATGGGGTATCCGCTTATTTCCCATATTCCTCTCGCCTCCGCTGCCTTTTTACCCCCAATTTCTGCGGAAAGCACATAGGGAGCAAATGCCTTTTCGGTAATCATAAAGGTATTTTCATAGGGCCCTGGCACAAATTTTTTGCCGATGGAATCCCGCATCCTTATAATATCCCTTACAAATGTTGAATCAGTTGAAAAACTCTCCTTGGGCATTGCATATGCAATGATGTTCATAGTGCCTTTCGGAATTTGGATATCCATCCAAACAAAGTTTTTCTCCCGTTTGCCCAACTTATATAATGAAGGAACTTGCAACGAAATGCCCAATTCCTCCTGAAGTGCAGTTTCTTTGCTCAAAGACCGGGTAAATCGTTTTTGGGCCTCTTTGATTTCAACATCCTTAAAAGCTGCTATGGCCTGGGCCGATATTTTTTCAATATTTTCAGCCAAATCGTTGTACGTTTCCCCTTTCACAATGGCAACTTTTTGGGGTTCTGCATATACGTTGGTCTTGATGTGGCCAATGGAAAGTGTGTCTTGCTCCACAAAAAGCACCGATCTTGAATAGGTAACCGCACCATTGAAGACTTGTGGAGGAATTTGCGTAATACTAAAAATAGGTTCCGCTTGGGGTAATCCGAGTACTTGGGCCGCAAAATGCTCCCTGATTTTATCGCCTATGGCACCCTTCCAAAGTTCGGTGTCCATTACCACCATTAGGGAATTGATGCCTCCGGTGGAAGGTGGCAAAAATCGTTTTTTACTTCCTAAATCCTTGCACGCCATGAAAGTCATCAAAATGATGACAAATGATAGTGTCCATATTTTTTTCATAGTGCTTTAAATTTACGAAGAACAGGCGCACAATTTAAGTTTTGTTCCCGGTTTTAGGTTATTCCCGTTAATACCGTTCCATTCCCTTAAATTTTCTACAGAAATTCCTGGGTATTTTCTCGAGATCGTCCACAATGAATCCCCACTCTGAACAACATGTACCTTGCCCACTTTAGCTGCTGCGTCTGTTGAAACTTTGGTTTTGGTGGATTTTGCAACTTGCTTTACATCGTATGGTTTTCTGGGAAAGATGGTAAGGCGCTGTCCAATTCGCAAATTATTGCTGCGAAGACCGTTCCAGCGTTTAATTTGACTAACACCAACACCATATCGCTCAGCAATTTTTCCCAAATAATCCCCGCTCCTTACCTTGTAACGGATTTGGTTTTTTGTCTCCACCAATTGTGGTAAGGGTTTTTCTAAAGAATCCAACTCCTTTTTTGCATAGGCATATATGGCTTCTTCATTATTGACAAACATTCCTATTTTAGAAATGGGCAGGCGAAGCGCATACTTTTTACCTGCTATTTTCGGAATGATGTTCAACTTGTAGGCTGGATTTAACATTTCCAGCTCTTCCTTGCTGATTTTTACCAGCTTGGAGATCTGATCGAACGTAATGGTATTTTTAACAATAACCGTATCCGTTTCAAAATAGGGCCTTTCTACATTGATTTTCTTTAGACCATGCTCTTCCGCATATTCAAAAATGTACATGGTTGCCAGAAAAGCGGGTACATAACCAGCGGTTTCGCGGGGAAGGTTTCTTCTTATGTTCCAGTAGTTGTTGTACCCTCCTGATCTTCGGATGGCCTTGTTAACGTTCCCCGGTCCTGAATTATACGCTGCAAGCGCCAAATCCCAATCATTGAATATCTCGTGAAGTTTGGACAAATATTTGACCGCTGCTTTGGTCGCCAAAATAGGGTCATTGCGCTCATCTACATAGCTGCTCACATCTAAACCATAGATTTATCCAGTACTGTACATAAACTGCCAGAGACCCTTAGCGCCAACCTTGGAGCGTGCTCGAGGATTCAATGCAGATTCCACGATGGATAAATACTTCATTTCCAAGGGCACATCCTGACGGTCCAGTTCTTGTTCAAACAGCGGAAAATAAAACTGGCTTGCTGTCAACATGCGCTCCATTAAATCGCGCTTTCGCACCAAAAAGGATTTAATAACACTCTCCAAAGAAGGATTGTAAGCAATGTTAAACGGTGTTTTCTCATTGAGTTTTGCCAGTCTAACTTTAAGAGTGTCCGTGGGCAAATCGATTTCTACCTTTTTTATATCCGTTTCGTTTTGCACCTCCATGTACATCTCGGCAAACCAATCTGCACTTTTAGAAAGTTCCTTGAGCCAAAGACTATCATACGTTCTGGTCTCCTCTAAGTCTTTTAATTCGAATTCCGATTTTTCTCTTTCCGTGACAAGCTCGTTTAGTTGTGAAGATACTCGTGACACATCCTGAATCTGACCAATGGAATCAGTATTTACCGCGGGAAGGGAGAGGACCTCTGGCTCTGCGATACGTGTGCTATCCGTTTTTTGAGCAACCAATATGGGTGCTGTAAAAACAAAAACAGACCTTATAATTGTCTTTATTTTTGAATTCATTTTGGATTGGGTTTGGTTCGGAACAAACGAAAATGGCTTTTTTTTCCGAAAAACTAAAACTTTGGGTCTAAAACAAACGTTAAAACTATAAGTATCTGTCTTTTATGAACGAACCATTTAATCAAATATTGCAGCAATTACAGGCAAAGTTCTTACTTCCAAACTTTCCAACATGGCGCCTCCTCCGGTGGAGACATAGCTTACCTTATTTTGAAAACCAAATTGCTTCACCGCAGCGACTGAGTCTCCTCCACCAACTAGGGAAAAAGCACCATTTTGTGTAGCCTCATCAATAGCGTTGCCCACTGATATCGTCCCTTTAGCGAAGTTTTCCATTTCAAAAACCCCTACAGGTCCGTTCCACAAAATAGTTTTGGATCCTAAGATAACTTCTTTAAAATTCTCCAGGGTCTGAGGCCCTGCATCGAGGCCTTGCCATCCTTTGGGGATCGAACCAACAGACACGAACTGGGTATTCGCAGCATTTTCGAACGCATCAGCAGCCAGTACATCCACTGGTAAATGTACCTGTACCCCTTTGGCTTCGGCTTGCTTTAAAATTTCCAGGGCCAATTCCATTTTATCGTCTTCGCAAATAGAATCTCCAACACTTCCTCCCTGGGCTTTCACAAAAGTGTAGGTCATGCCCCCTCCAATGATCAGATGGTCCACTTTGTCCAAGATATTTTCAATAATCGTGATTTTTGAGGATACTTTAGCTCCTCCTAAAATTGCGGTCACTGGTTTTTCTCCAGTTTGCATCACCTTTTCGATTGCTTTGATTTCTTTGGCCAACAGATAGCCAAAACACTTCCTGTCCGTAAAAAATTTAGCTATTATGGTGGTAGACGCATGTGCTCTATGGGCTGTTCCGAACGCATCGTTGATGTAGATATCGCCCAAAGCTGCAAGTTGTTTCGCAAAGGCTTCGTCTCCACTTTCTTCTTCCGGATGGAACCTTAAATTTTCTAACAATAAAACCTCACCATTTTCGAGAGATGACGCTGCTTTTCCAGCCTCATCCCCAACGCTGTCTTTCGCAAACTTGACCTGTACCCCTATAATTTCGGATACTTTTTCACAAATATGAGCTAAGGACATTTCAGGGTTGTTCTTCCCTTTGGGCCTCCCTAGATGACTCATCAAAATAGCACTGCCACCATCTTCCAGCACCTTGAGGATGGAAGGCTTGGCTGCCTCAATTCTACTGGTATCGGTAACATGAAACTCAGAATCCAAAGGGACATTAAAATCCACACGGATCAAGGCTTTTTTATTTTCGAAATCAAAATCGTCGATGGTTCTCATGTGCTAGGATTTATAGAGCTTCAAAAGTAAAGATTTCCAGCTTTCTCAATCCCTTCTATCTTCACAATTTTAAGTAGAAAAGGCAAACGACCAGACTGAAAAAAATTATATTTGGTCTATGCAGTTCAAAAGTATTCTGGGGCTGGAGCACATCAAACGGCATTTAACGACTACGGCCGAACGGGGACGTATTGCCCATGCTCAACTTTTTATTGGCCCTGAGGGTTGCGGGACACTGCCCATGGCGGTAGCCTACGCCCAATTTATAGTATGCGCCAACACCAAGGGTGAAAACGAGAACGGGAACATAGCCTGTAATCTTAAGTGTGATTCGCTCACGCACCCAGATCTTCATTTCGCATTTCCTGTATCCAATTCCAATAAGGTAAAATCCCATGCGGTCAGCGATATATATTTAGAGGAGTGGCGTGAGTTTCTGAAAGAGCAGCCCTACGGGAATCTTTTTGATTGGTATCGTTTGGTGGGGATTGAAAAGAAACAAGGACAAATTGGTGTTGACGAGGCCCAAGATATCGTAAAGAAACTTTCTTTCAAATCTTATGAAGGAGGGTATAAGGTGATGATTATTTGGATGGCAGAAAAAATGAATATCGCAGCAGCCAACAAATTGTTAAAACTAATAGAAGAACCTCCTGAAAAAACGGTGCTTTTACTGATTGCGGAAGAAGAAGAACAAATCATAAACACCATCTTGTCCCGATGTCAAATACTCCGTTTTCCACCGCTTTCAGAAGATGTGATCAACAGGGCGCTACAAGAAAATGGGGTAGCTCCCAACGAAGCTTTTTCGATAGCCCAAGAAGCAAATGGGAACTATAATAAAGCTTTGGATTTGGTCAAAAAAGACTCGGAAGACCTTGTTTTCGAAAAGTGGTTCGTCCAATGGGTTCGTACGGCTTTTAAGGCCAAAGGAAATAAAGGCGCGATAAACGAACTGATTTTATGGAGCGAGACCATTTCCAAAACAGGTCGGGAAGTACAAAAGCAATTTTTGAATTATTGCCTGACCGTAATCAGACAAGCATTGCTTCTGAATTACAAAGCCGACAGATTGGTATATCTTAGAATGCACGCTATTCATTTCGACTTGGGCAAATTTGCGCCGTTCGTACACGAAAACAATGTTCTGGAAATAACGGAGGAACTTGAAAAGGCGATGTACCATGTAGAACGCAATGGCAATGCAAAAGTGATTTTTGCCGATTTATCCATTAAACTAACCCGTCTGCTCCATACCAAAGCAGCTTAACCCGAGACTATGGAACACCTTACAGAAATTTTGCTGCTCCTTTTCCTGGCCATCACATTTCTACAAAGCGGATGGGACAAAATAGTGGATTGGAAAGGAAATTTAGGTTGGCTTCAAGGGCATTTCTCAAAGACTCTTTTTAAAGATATCGTGCCGTTGCTTCTGTGCGTTATCTTAGTTCTGGAAAGTATTTCTGGTGTATTTGCTGTTTTTGGAGTGGTTCAATTGGTTGCTTCGGATGGCAATTCATTTGGATTCTACGCTGCGGTCTTGTCCAGCATTACTTTACTTTTTTTGTTATTGGGCCAACGTATTGCTAAAGATTATGATGGAGCTAGAACCATAGTTATTTATTTTATTCCTACAGTTTTTCTCGTCTTTTTGATGCAATAAAAAAGTCCATCATGGATGGACTTTGATAACCAGTATGCTTACTTAAAGGCTATTTTTTATACTTATCGTTCAAAATTTTCAATAGCTCACTTGTCAAGTCCTTGCCTTCTGAACCGTAAAGAACGCTTCCTCCTTCACCTCCTCCTAAAATGTATGTGAAACCATTGGCCTTTCCATATGCGCTTATTTCCTTTTTCACCTTACTTACCAATGAGTCCATTTCGGTTTGGCTGGTTTGCTGAAGTTGTTGCTCCTCTTGCTGCAGTTGCTGCCCAACAAACTGCCCTCTTTGCTGTAAAAGGCCATATTCCTCCTGCGCGCTTTTTTGGGACATTTTTTGCGCTTTGGTCTGAAATGCTTGAAGTTCCAATTGAAATGCCTGTGAAATACTATCTCTTTTTTTTGTCAAGGCTTCCACTTTCGTTTTGAATTTAGCTTCTATGTCCATCTTTTCTTGATAGCCATCCATCAACTTTACATTATCTACGAAGCCAATTTTACTTTGTTCACAAGACATAATAATCAGGGCGACAAAGGGTATAATACTTTTTCTCATTACTAAGGTTTATCGAAGGGCAAAAATAGAAAAGCTTTTTTGAATGATGGCTATCAAGTTTTTATGTTTGACTTCTTGGACTGACTTCCATAGCAAAAACCTATTCTTTCGTGGCGAAATATAAGTGCTGATTATTGTTTTATGGTGATTTTTATCCCCTGTAAAGTATTTTTGGGATTTCTCAGTACTCTAACGTATAGAGAGCAAAAAAGGCCGTTCACGCCTTTTAAATTACTTTTTCTTCTTTTCAAGTATATAAATGAGCGAAGAGTACTCTTTCGTGAACATAGCATGAATATTTGACCATAGGCCTTTAAGAAAAGCTGCAATGAGGTAGAATTTGTTTCCTTTGTACTTTTCTGAAAGGAGAGAAACGTAAAACGCATCGAACCACATGGGTTTGATGGTCCTAACCTCCAATCCGTGTTCCTTAAAAAGTGTTTTAATGGATACTCTTGAAAAATGCCACAAATGACGAGGAACATCATAACCCGCCCAATATTCTCGGTAATGTGATGCATCCCAAGAACGAAAATTGGGAACCGCCACCACTACAATCCCATTTTCAGCCAGCATACCAACCACGTTTTCTATCTGCTTTGTTAAATCGGGAAGATGCTCCAATACATGCCAAAGCGTTATAACTTGATGCCTGGTTTCAGAAATATCACTTAAACTCTTTTCCAAATCGATTCCCTTGCTACGCGCCCTTGCTCTGGCCTTAGCATTCGGTTCCACGCCGTATATTTCAAAACCCTTCTTGTTGGCATAATAAAGAAAGTCACCTGTTCCTGCGCCTATGTCCAGTATTTTTTTTGATTTATCTATTTGATTTTCAATTAGTTGAATCTTTTTTCTAATATTTACAAGCTTTATCAGTTGATAAACACTGTCCATCGCAGAGCTTTTGGAATCCGTATGGGATATATAGTTGTCTCCTTCATAAAATGCCTCAAGATTTTCTGGAACAGGTTGTGTGAGTAGCATGTCCCTCGTCTCATCACGAACCAATTGAAACTCTTCACCGGAAAAAGAATAGTCCTTAGTTTTTAAATACAACTTCATATTGAATTTCCCTATTCAAATACTGTTTTTGCCATAGTAGAAAACACCATCTCCTGATGTCTTTTCAAAAAGTGATTGATACTTAGAACATTATTCGGCGAAACTGGATTGGAAAACATAAAACAACTGGAAATGTTTCACGTGGAACAGGAATTATCGCCCCAAAAAAACCAACAGAACACTTACATCTGAGGGAGATACCCCACTGATTCTAGAGGCCTGTGATATATTGATAGGGCGTATCGCCTTAAGTTTTTCACGCGCTTCAAATGAAAGCGATTTGAGCTTGGAATAATCGAAGTCTTCTGGAATTCTAACATTCTCCAGGCGACTCAATTTATCTGCGTTGTTTTTTTCCTTTTCAATATAGCCAGAATATTTAACCTGGATTTCAGCCTGTTCCAAAACTTCCCTTCCCAGCTCATTCTCCGCAACAAAGGTTGAAACGGATTCTAGCTGTAGCATATGGCCCATGCTTACTTTGGGTCTAGAGAAAACTTTAAATAACTTATCGGATTGACGAACTTTTGTCGAATCCACATCCTCTAAAATGGGATTTATCTCCTTTGGATCAAAACTGGTTTTCTTGAAAAACCGAATAAAGTCATCGGATTTCCTTTGTTTTTCTTCCATTAGCTTCATTCTTTCGGCAGAAGCCAGACCTAGCGCATATCCCTTAGGGGTAAGTCTAAGGTCTGCATTATCTTGTCTCAACAAAGTACGATATTCCGCTCTTGAGGTAAACATTCGATAAGGCTCTTCTGTTCCCTTGGTAATCAGATCATCTATTAACACACCTATGTATGCTTCATCCCGTTTCAGAACAAACGGTTCCGCACCATTTATTTTTAAGTGTGCATTTATACCTGCCATCAAGCCTTGGGACGCTGCTTCTTCATAACCCGTGGTACCATTAATCTGACCTGCAAAATAAAGATTGTCCACCAATTTCGTTTCCAAAGTATGCCTCAGTTGAGTAGGTGGAAAGTAATCGTATTCAATAGCGTAACCTGGTCTAAAAAACTTTACATTTTCAAACCCATTTACCGATTTCAACGCTTTGTACTGAACTTCTTCTGGAAGGGAAGTGGAAAAACCATTTACGTAAACCTCTACCGTATTCCAGCCCTCAGGCTCCACAAAAATCTGATGAGAGCTTTTATCAGAAAAGCGATGTATTTTATCCTCAATAGAAGGGCAATAACGTGGGCCTATGCTTTTGATTCGCCCATTGAACATTGGAGAACGCTCAAAACCTTCTCGCAATAAATCATGTACGTGTTCACTGGTATGGGTCATGTAGCAATCACGTTGTTCTTTTAAAACCGAGGTGTTCAGGTATGAAAACTTTTCGGGCGAAGCGTCTCCAGGCTGTGGAATCATTTTATCATAGTCTAACGACCTACCATCAACCCTTGGAGGTGTTCCTGTCTTCATCCTTCCGGTATCAAAACCAAAATCCACCAACTGTTCAGTTATGCCCGTAGCGGCTCGTTCTCCTGCCCTACCACCGCCGAACTGCTTTTCTCCTATGTGTATGAGACCATTCAAAAAAGTGCCGTTTGTCAGCACAACCGCTCTCGACTTTATATCGATGCCCAATGAAGTCCTGACCCCTACTATACGATTTCCTTTTACCAATAAACCTGAAACCATTTCTTGATAGAAATCCACCTTCGGGGTGCCCTCTAATGCCAAGCGCCACTCCTCGGCAAAACGCATCCTGTCGTTCTGGGTCCTTGGGCTCCACATAGCAGGCCCTTTAGACTTATTCAGCATTTTAAATTGTATCGCGGATTTATCCGTTACAATTCCACTATACCCTCCTAACGCATCAATTTCACGTACAATTTGCCCTTTGGCAATACCTCCCATTGCGGGATTACAAGACATTTGTCCGATGTTCTGCAAGTTCATTGTAACCAACAGCGCCGTAGAGCCCATATTGGCCGCGTCCGCGGCGGCCTCTGCCCCTGCATGACCGCCGCCCACCACAATAACATCATATTCTTTTTCAAACATACCTATTGTTCCACGTGGAACATGTTTATTTTTTCTTCCTCCTTCTTCCTCATTTCCAAACCCTCCGCCTCGGTCTTATCTTTGTAACCCATTAAATGTAGGATGCCATGACAGGCAACACGCAAAAATTCCTTTTCAAAGTCCTCTTTGTACTTTAACGCATTTTCCCTTACTCTATCAATTGATATGAAAACATCACCCGAAATATTCCGCCCCTTGCTGTAATCAAACGTTATAATGTCTGTATATGTGTCATGGCCCAAATACTCCAGATTGAGTGATAACAACCTTTCATCATTACAGAAAATATAATCCAATTTGTCAACAACATAACCCTCCTCTTCAATAATTCTCTTCATCCAATCAGATACCTTCATCTCATTCTCAACCCTGAACTCGGTTTCATAATGATATTCAATCATTTCTAAAATAGGTTTTCACCTTTTCGTTGTATTCGTGGCGCAAAGGTAATGCTTGCCGATTTAATATTTCAATTTCATTCCTTGTGTTCTGCAGCTGTCCCGGTTTTGTTATAATTGGATTTTGATATTCCCTTATATCTGTTTTGCTTTCTCTTTCCTTTCTGTTCCCCTGCTTTAGAGTTGCATCCTTCAACTTTAACAATTGGTGCTGTATGCTGTTCACTTTGCTTCGGGTTCTTT
This sequence comes from uncultured Allomuricauda sp., assembly GCF_937884665.1. GTDB lineage: Bacteria > Bacteroidota > Bacteroidia > Flavobacteriales > Flavobacteriaceae > Flagellimonas. The sequence continues at coordinate 16,689 of NZ_CAKZYF010000196.1, forward strand.
GTGTTATACCATTCTCTATCAAATCATTCTCAAAATCTTGCATTTGCTGTAGCAACTTTTTAGCCAACTCTCTGTCTGAGCGTTTAATTATATCATCCAACTGCTTCTCCAATTGGTTCCTCAAAAATTGTTGTTCTTTATAAATTTCATAAACCTCACTTAAACCCAACTCTTCTTGTCCACTATTCCCTTGACCGTTATCGGAACCCCTTCCTTCTTGTCCGCCGCCTGTCTTCTTTCCCTTTACCCCTTTGCCTGAATCATTAGAGTCCTTGTCACCCCCATTATCACCCTTTTCACCTTCTTTTCCTTGACCTGATTTTCCTTGGCCCGAACCGTTCATTCTCTCCTGTAGACCTTCTTGTCCTTTAATGATATCAGGTAACTGAAACTCTGGACCACCTCCTCCTTTTCCCTTTCCAGACTGCATGCTTTGTTGCATGCTTTCCAGAATATTCGCTAAAAAATCACTTAATGCATTTGTTGCGTTCATTACATACTGTTGGTAGGATGCTCCTTGAAAAACCTGATTTTCACTCAGACTTTCTAAGGTTTTGTCTATGTTGTAGTACACCTCTTCTATTTGCATGTTTACAAATTCAGAAAGCTCCGCTCTTCGCAGTGATAATGAAAACAAACTATCATCCACATGCTCGAAAAGACCTCTCAATTCCTTTTGGTCCCTCACCATCTCCCCAAATCGGGATACGTCCACATCAGATTGCTCAACCGATTCAAACAGTTGCTCTTGCTTGAACGAAAATGTGACCAAATTATCTAAAATCTGTCTCAGCATTTCCGCGTCCTCCGTATCTGAAGAACCCCCACCAGAGGCAGCACTTTGTTTTAACAAGTCACTCATCTCC